>NZ_AGUD01000243.1 GCF_000240225.1 Patulibacter medicamentivorans | reverse complement strand
GCTGGGCGCCGGGCGGCTCGCCGCGCTGGCCCGCGACGAGCTGGCCGCGTCGGGCGCGCGCCCCCGGCGGACGGCGCTCCGCGGCCCGTCGAGCCTGACCCCGGCCGAGCGGCGGGTCGCCGAGCTGGCCACCAAGGGTCTCGGCAACCGCGAGATCGCGGAGACCCTCTGGGTCACGCGCAAGACCGTCGAGGTCCACCTCGGCAACGCCTACGGCAAGCTCGGGATCCGGTCGCGCACCCAGCTGCCGGAGGCGCTCGGGCTCGAGGGGCCCGACGGCGAGCGGTCGGTGGTCGCGGGCGCCGTCGCCGACTGAGGTCAGCGTCGCAGCCGCGCCACGATCCAGTCCACGATCGCCGGGCCGGCCTGCGCGTCGGACGCGATGTCGACGTGGCTCGCGGTCGGGTGGCGGACGTAGGCGATGTCGGCGCCGCGCTCGCGCTGGACGCGGACGATCTCCTCCGTGATGGTGAACGGCGCCACCAGGTCCAGCAGGCCGTGGTCGATCCGGACGGGGACGCGGCGCAGGTCGATCCACCGGACGTCGTTGGCGTCGAGGAAGCGGTAGAGGAACGGGCGAGCCTCGGCGAAGCGGGGTCCCGGGATCGCGGCCGGGGCCAGGCCGCCCCAGGAGTCTCGCCGGGTCAACTCGACCAGGCAGCGCTGCTCGACGTGGGCGAGCAGCGCCGTCGCGGTGGGGCTCATGGCGCCGTGCCGGATCAGCGCCCCGAGGGCCGGATCGGCGTCGGCGGCGCCCGCGATCACGAGCGCCCCGAGCGCGGTCAGGCCGTCGAACGGCGGGATCGCCAGCGGTACCCGGCGCACGCTGTCGAGCAGCTCGCGCATCGCCGCGACGGGTGCGGCGGCCGCGGCCCCGCGCAGGTCCAGCTCGGGCGCCAGCCGCTGGCCCTCGCTGGCGCTGAAGAGCGATGCGACCCCGCCCTCGGAGTGCCCGGCCGCGACCCACCGGCGCGACACGCCCGGGTCGACGGCGCGCGCGGCACGGACGATGTCGACCTGGGCGCGCGCCAGCGAGCGGCCGACCAGGTACGGGTGCGGCCCGGGCGTCCCGATCCCCTCGCCGTCGCTGCGGGCGACCGCCACGCCCGCCCGCAGCAGCCTGGTGGCGATCACGTCGCCGCGGGTCATCCGCTCGACCTCCGGGTTGTCTGAGGTTGCGCGGCTCGGCGCGCAGGAGTCAGCGGATCCGGTCGTCACGTGCTGCCACGAGACGATCGGCCAACCACCCGCCGGCGGCGCTCCGGCCGGCACCAGGATCGTTCCCGAGACGGCGATCGGTCGCCCGCCGAGCGAGCGGGAGCGATAGAGGACGAGGACCGAGCGGCCGGCGGCGGGCAGCGCCGCCATCCCGGTCGCCCGGCGCGCCCAGATCACGCTCCCGGCGGGCCCGTCGAGCAGCCGCGCGGGCGGCGCGTAGAACCGGGATCCGGCCGGCCCGATCGGCAGGCGGGGGGTCGCTGGCGGGATCGGGCGACCCGCGCCCCGGTTGGCGTGCGACGCCAGGTCGTCCGCGAACGTCGCCGCGGCCGGGAGCGGAGCGAGCAGCGGCAGCGCGAGCAGCGCGACCGCCATCGTCCGTCGCATGAGGCTCCTCGCGTCGTGGCGCATCGGCGGGAGTGTCGCCCGCGGCCGGCTGTGCGCGGGCCCAGTCGCGGGCCGCCGGCGGTGGAGCGCGCCACAAGCAGGCGGAGCCGCGTCATCGCCTGTCGTTGTGGGATCCCACAACGACGTCCGGCGGACGCGGGAGCCCGACACACGTCGTCGCTCACGAGACTCCCGGCGGGACGGGCCGCTCGGCCCGGCGACGGTCCGGGGAGGACGACAGCGGATGAGGACGAGGAGCGAGGTGGCCGCGGCCATCGCACGACGGCTGACGGTGCTCGCCGTGGCGGCGGGCGCGGCGCTGGGCGGTGCCCCGGCGATCGCGGCGGCCGACACGGCGGAGATCCCGTCGGGTCAGGAGATCCTCGGTTGGACGAAGGACCTCGTCGACCTGGGACCGCGCCGCACCGGGACGCCGGGCGGCCGGCGGGCCGCCGAGTACGTGGCCGACCACTTCCGCCGCTTCGGGCTCCAGGACGTGCACTTCGAGCTGGCGACGTCGTACCGCTGGGACGTCGCGCGCCACGGGCTGCAGGTCGACGGTCGGGCCTACGACAGCTTCCCCTCGGCGCACTCGTTCACGCCCGCGCCGACCTGGACGGGGAGCTTCAGCACCGGCCCGGGCGGTCGCACGGCCGAGGTCGTCGACGTCGGCGACGGCGACGCCGCTGGATTCGCCGGCAAGGACGTTCGCGGCAAGATCGTGGTCTTCAACCTCCGCTTCCAGGTCCCGGGCCTGCTGCTGGGGCTGGTGATGGAGCACCTCTTCGATCCGCAGCTGAGCCTCGTGACCGAGGCGGAGAGCATGCTCCAGGCCAACCCGTACATCACCAACTACATCGCGGCGCTGGGCCGAGCGCAGGCGGGCGGCGCGGTCGGGTTCGTCGGGATCCTCGCCGACTACTTCGACTCCAACCGCTACCACAACGAGTACTACGGTCGGCAGCTGGTGAAGATCCCGGGGCTCTGGGTCACGCGCAAGGTCGGCGCGCGGATGCGAGCGCAGCTGGCGCAGGGCGGCGCCCACCGCGCCACGCTCCGACTCGACGGCGACCGGCGCGCGGTGACGGCCCGAACGGTCGTCGGGGCGCTGCCGGGAGCCAGCCGCGAGACGATCATGATCCAGTCGCACCACGACTCGATCGGGCCGGGGGCGGTCGAGGACGGGACCGGGACGGCGGAGGTGCTCGCGCTCGCCAAGCACTTCGGCCGCCAGCCGGCGAGCACCCGCCGCAAGACCCTGCTGTTCACCACCTTCGACAGCCATTTCACCGGCTACCAGAGCCACGAGGCGTTCATCCGCAAGTACGTGCTCGAGCGCCGGACCCCGTACGAGATCGTCGCCAACGTGACCTTGGAGCACATCGCCCGCAACGGCCGGGTCCGGAACGGCGAGCTGCTGGTGACCGACCGGCCCGAGCCCCGTGGCGTCTTCCGCGGGGCGGGGCTCGCGACCTGGCCGATCGTCAACCAGGCGATCGCCGAGCACGGTCTCGACCGCACGATCACCGTCTCGGCCGCGACCCTCGGCGGCATGCCGACCGACGCCGACGGGATCTACCGCTTCGGCGGGGTGCCGACGGTCAGCCTGATCTCCGGGCCCGTCTACCTGTACGACGACGCCGACACCATCGACAAGGTCCATGTGCCCTCGCTGCGGCCGGTGGCCGCGGCGTTCACGCAGGTCGTCGACCGCTTCGACGACCTGACCCGCGAGCAGCTGCGGGAGCCGCCGCACTGAATCCCGCCCCCGGACGGCGCGGCTCGGGCCACGTCAGGCCCGGGCCAGCGCGTGCCGTCGCAGGGCCAGCTCGATCCCGGCCAGGGTCGCGGGCGAGCGCAGCGAGCTGCCGGTCGCCTGCTCGTAGCGGTGCAGGCGATTGCGGACGGTGTTGGCGTGGACGAACAGCGCTCGCGCCGCGGGCTCGACCGCCAGGTCCTGCGCCAGGTACGCGCGGACGGTCTCGAGGATCTCCGCGCCACCGGCCGTCGCGGGGGCGACCGGCGTCACGTAGCGGGCGACCAGCTCGTCGGCGACGTCGCCGTCGGCGCGGGCGATCGCCTCGAGCGGCAGGTCCGCCAGCGACAGGACGCCGCAGCGCCCGAACGCGGTCGCGGTCTCGACCACGCGCGACGCGATCGCGAACGACCGCGGCAGCTCGGCGAGCGCGACGGCCGGCCCGACGCCGATCACCACGCCGTCGGGCGGAACGATCGTCGGACGGCTGGCGGCGAAGCCGACGACGTCGTCCTCGTAGGGCGCGACGGCGGCGTCCTCCAGCGCGCCCGGGACCTGCAGGTCGAGCAGCAGCTGGCGGGCGTCCTCGTCGCCGTGGCGGGCGCGGAGGGCGACGAAGCGCCCGCCGGGCGTCACCCAGGCGGCGAGCGCGGCGGCCGATCCGGTGCCGCCGGGCGTCAGCAGCACGCTGTGCACCAGCGCCGTCCGCCGTTGGCTGTCGGCGACCGTCTGACGCAGCTCGCGGTGGCGGTAGGAGCTGACCGCGACCTCCATCATTGGATCCGCGTAGCGCCACACGTCGCGCATCAGCCCCAGCACCTGCCCGTGGTCCAGGCGGCCGTCGCGGCTCTCCTCCCAGAGCACGGTGAAGATCTCGTCGATCGTGAACCGGTAGACGCGCAGCATCGCCTCCATCGGCACCCGTTGACGCGCCCGCGTGTCGCCGATGGTGCCCATCGCGGCGCGCTCGTCGTCGCTCAGCGGCCGCCCCGCGAGCAGGGCGTTCATCGCCCGCGTGAGGTCCGCCATGATCCCGCCGGCGATCTCCGCCTCGGCGATCTCGGCGTACTCGGGCAGGCCCTCCTTCGCCCGCCGGGCCGCGTTCTCGACGACCTCCGGCAGGCGGTGCGCGACCGCCGCCACCAGCGACTGCCGGCGTGCTTCCTCGACCCCCATCAGGCGACTGTAGCCGGCGCCCGGGCCCGTCGCTCAGGAGGCGGTCGGCACGGCGTCCCGCTGCGCCCGGAACGACCGCAGGCGCAGCGAGTTCGAGACGACGAAGACGCTCGAGAAGGCCATCGCGGCCCCCGCGAAGAGCGGGTTCAGGAGGCCCGCGACGGCGACCGGGATCAGGATCACGTTGTAGGCGAAGGCCCAGAAGAGGTTGCCCTTGATCGTGCGCAGGGTCCGGCGGGCCAGGCGGATCGCGTCGGCGGCTCCTCGCAGGTCGCCCGAGACGAGGGTCAGGTCGGAGGCCTCGATCGCGACGTCGGTGCCGGTCCCGATCGCCAGCCCGAGATCGGCCCGGGCAAGCGCCGGCGCGTCGTTGACGCCGTCGCCGACCATCGCCACGACCCGGCCCTCGTCCTGGAGCCGCGCGATCTCCGCGTCCTTGTCGGCGGGCAGCACGTCGGCGATCACCTCGTCGATCCCGACCTCGGCCGCGACGGCCTCGGCGGTGGCGCGGTTGTCGCCGGTCAGCAGCACCGGCCGCAGCCCGAGCGCCCGCAGCCGCGCGATCGCCTCGGCGCTGGTCGGCTTGACGGTGTCGGCGACCACGAGCAGCGCGCGGGCGGCGCCGTCCCAGCCGGCGGCGATCACGGTCCGGCCCTCGGCCTGGGCGGCGGTCAGCGCCCGCTGCTGCTCGTCGTCGAGCGGCATCGCCCACTCGGCCAGCAGCGCCGGGCGGCCGACGACCAGCGCGTGGCCGTCGACGACGCCCTCGACGCCGAGGCCCTCGCGGTTGGCGAACCCCTCGACGGGCGGGAGCGCCCCGACCTCGGCGCCGGCGGCACGGGCGATCGCCTGGGCGATCGGGTGCTCCGAGGCGTCCTCGAGCGCGCCGACCAGCCGCAGCGCCTCGAGGCGATCGACGCCCGGCGCCAGGACGACCTGCTGCAGGTCCATCCGGCCGCTGGTGACGGTGCCGGTCTTGTCGAGCACGATCGTGTCGATCCGGCGCGTCGACTCGAGCACCTCGGGCCCCTTGATCAGCAGGCCGAGCTGGGCGCCGCGGCCGGTGCCGACCAGCAGCGCCGTCGGCGTCGCGAGCCCGAGCGCGCAGGGGCAGGCGATGATCAGGACCGCGACCGCGGCGCTGAACGAGAACGCGGCGCCGTCGCCGGCCCCGAGCCAGAAGCCGAGCGTCGCGACCGCCAGCACCAGCACGATCGGGACGAAGATCCCCGAGATCCGGTCGGCGAGCCGCTGGACCTGGGCCTTGCCGGTCTGGGCGTCCTCGACCAGCCGCGCGATCTGGGCCAGCGCGGTGTCGGCGCCGACCTTCGTCGCGCGCACGACGAGCCGCCCGCCGGCGTTGACGCTGGCGCCGACGACCTCGTCGCCGGCGCGCTTCTCGACCGGCAGCGACTCGCCGGTCAGCAGCGACTGGTCGACCGCCGAGGAACCCTCCTCGATCACGCCGTCGGTCGCCACCCGCTCGCCGGGGCGGACGACGAAGCGGTCGCCGGCCTGCAGCTGCTCGATCGGGATCCGCCGCTCGCCGCCGTCGGCGTCGAGCACGGCGACGTCCTTGGCGCCCAGCTCCAGCAGCGCCCGCAGGGCGGCTCCGGCGCGGCGCTTGGCCCGCGCCTCGAAGTAGCGTCCGGCGAGGATCAGCGTCGTCACGACGCCGGCCGCCTCGAGGTAGATGTGATCGGTCGACGCGCCGCGGTCGAGCACGACCTCGAACGGCATCCGCATCCCGGGATCGCCGGCGCCGAGGAAGAACAGCGCCACCACGCTCCAGACCCACGCGGCCAGCGTGCCGAGCGAGATCAGCGTGTCCATCGTCGCGGTGCCGTGGCGGAGGTTCTGCCAGGCGGCGCGGTGGAACGGCCAGCCGGCCCAGAAGACCACCGGCGTCGCCAGCTGCAGGGCCAGCCACTGCCAGCTGTCGAACTGCAGCGGCGGGATCATCGAGATCAGCAGCAGCGGGATCGACAGCAGCGTCGAGCCGATCAGCCGCTGGCGCAGCGCGCGGGTCGGGTCGCCGTCCTCGGCCTGGGCCTCGGCGCCGGTCGCGGCCCCGGCCGCCGCCGGCAGCGTCGCGTGGTAGCCGGCCGCCTCGACGGTCTCGAGCAGCAGCTGCGGATCGACCGTCGCGGGGTCGAAGCTGACGGCGGCCTTCTCGGTCGCGTAGTTGACCGTCGCCTGGACCCCGTCGAGCTTGTTCAGCTTGCGCTCGATCCGGTTGGCGCACGACGCGCAGGTCATGCCCTGGACCGGCAGCTCCAGCCGTTCGGTGGCGTGCTCGGTCATCGGGAGACCTCCACGGTGCGGGCGACGGTGCGGACGCGCCCGTCGGTCTGGAACTGCAGGAACAGGCGGTAGCGGCCGGGTGTCGGGAAGGTCGCCGCGAAGCGGATCTGGTCCGGCCCGGCGTCGCCGCCCTGCGGGTGGACGTGCAGGTAGGCCAGGTCGCCCTCGCGGAGCGCGACCAGGTGGCCGCGGGCGCCCAGGTACGGCTGCAGGTCGGTGACGGCTCGCCCGTCGCGGCCGACGGCGAAGGTCAGGTCGGCGGCGCGGCCGGCCCGCAGGTCGCCGGCGCGGAGCGTGGTGGTGAAGCCGTCGCCGTGGGCCACGGCCGCCGGCGCGGGCCACGGCTCGGGGCGGAACGAGCCGGGCGCGAAGAGGTCGACGCCGAGGGTCCGCCGCTTGCCGCCGACGACGAAGTCGGCGAAGACCCGGTAGACGCCGGCGGTCGGCAGCCGCAGGTCGACCGACCAGGTGCCGTCCGCGGCCCGCCGCGGGTGCAGGTGCAGGAACCGTCCGGTGTCGCGGCGGACGACGATCAGGTGCAGCTCGCGCTCGGCCTCGGGCTCGTAGCCGCTGCGGACGACGCGGCCGCGCGGGTCGAGGATCCGGAAGCTGAACCGCGTCCGCTTCCCGGCCTCGACGGTGGTGGCGGTCGGCTGCAGCTGGTAGCCGTCCTCGGTGGCGGCGAGGCCGCCGGGCGCCGTCGCCGCGGCGTCGTGGCCGCCGCCGGCCGCCCCCTCGTGGCCGCCGGCGGGCTCGCCGCCGTCGGCCTCGCCGTGGTCCGCGGAGGACATCGCCGCGCCGCCGCCGTCGGCGCGCATGGTGCCGTGGCCGACCGGCGTGGCCCGCTCCTCGGGGCCGAACGCGTCGCCGGCCGCGACCGCGACCCCGAAGGTCGCGGCGAGCAGCGCGGCGAAGGCGAGGAGCTTGGCGGGAACGGACATGGGAGCGGGCCTCGGCGGCAGCGGGGACGGGACGGTCAGCCGGCCACGCGGTAGCCGGCGCTCTCGACCGCGCGGCGGATCGCGTCGCCGTCGGCGCTGCCGCGGACGATCAGGCTGCCAGCGCGGTGGTCGGCGGCGGCGGCGACCACGCCCTCGACCTCGAGCACCTCCTCGCGGACGGACAGCTCGCAGTGGCCGCAGGTCATGCCCTCGACGGTGTAGGTCTGCTCGATGGTGCTCATCTGGTTCACTCGCTAGGTACGGGTAGGGGGTACCGACACCGCAACCGTAGCATACCCCCAGGGGGTACATCCACAAGGCGGCGTCCACGGCGGTTGCGACCCTCGGAACCCCCCGGGGGTACTGCTACCATCGTCCCATGGCCAGCACGAAAGCAGCGAGCGGGACGCCGACCCGCGGGTACAGCGCGACCAAGGGGCAGCTGACCGATCGGCTCGTGCGGATCGAGGGTCAGGTCCGCGGGATCCAGCGGATGGTCGACGAGGAGCGGTACTGCATCGACGTCCTGACCCAGATCTCGGCGATCCAGGCGGCGCTCGACAAGGTCGCCCTGGGGTTGCTGGACGACCACGCGCGGCACTGCGTGATCGGGGCCGACGGCGAGCAGCTGCAGGCCGAGCGGACCGACGAGTTGATGGCCGCCGTCGGGCGGCTGATGCGGCGCGGCTAGCGGCCGGGGCCGGCGCGCGGCCGCCCGGCACGGGATCCAGTCGATCGGCGACGATGGGCGACGGGTGATGGGCTCGACGCGCAGCGGGGGGACGGTGGCGGTGGTGATCGCGGGGGCGCTGCTCGTCCCGGGTCCGGCGGCGGCGGCGATCCCGGCGCTGCAGCTGCCCAGCGCCCACGCGGTGATCGGGACCTCGCTGATCGACTCGTGGTGGCGGCCGGGCCCCAGGCCGACCTTCCGGCAGCAGCGCAGCCTGCGCTTCGTCCCCCGGGCTGCGGTCACCGAGCGGACGAACGACGCCCTGGTCCCGTTGCTGACCGCGGGCGATCCCGACTGGTACCGGGTCGTGGTCGAGCGTGAGGGGATCCGCGGGGGCGAGTACGCGCTCAGCTTCCGCGGCTTCGTGCGCCGCTTCGGCGGATCGACCCGCAACCTCGCCGACGGGGTCGCTGGCTACTACCTGGTCTCGTGGCTGTCGGTGGCCCAGCGCGCGCCGAGCAGCGAGGCGTCCGCGGCCTCGGCCGCCCAGCGGGCCGGCGGCCGCCGCTTCCTGCTCGGGGTCCGGCGGGTGCTGGCGCGCGACCCCGGCCTGCGGCGGCTGTCCGACGGCGACCAGCAGCAGCTGTTCGAGCTGCTGGGCGCGGTGGCCGCCCACGCCTGGCAGGTCCACGAGCAGCAGCTCGAGGCCGGGCTGACGGCCGACGCCGCTCGCACGCGGGCGGCGATCCGCGCCGCGGTCCGGCAGACGACCGGCGTCGACGTGGCGCGGCTGCGGCTGACCGCTCGCGGGCTTCGCGGCCGCTGACCGGCCTTCCGGTGGCTGACCGGGCCTCCGCGGTCGCGCGCTCGACTCGGCCTCCGCGGCCGTCGCTCGGGCTCAGCGGGCCTTGGCCGTGAAGCTCGCCGAGCCGCTGCAGATCCACACGTAGGACTGGTAGATCGACGCGCCGGGCCGCAGGTACGAGAAGTTGACCGCGAGCTTGCCGCCGATCCTCCCGCGGCCGGCCGTGCGGGTGGTGACGGTGTAGTTCTTGGTCGCCTTGATCGCCTGGTTCATCGCGGCCGGTTGGAGCGCCTTGACCTTGCTCGTGCGTCCGACGGTGAACGACCCGGGTGGCTGGAACAGCTCCGCGCCGGCCGTGGTCGCGAAGCTGCCGGTGGTCTCCACGCAGCTGGTCGGGACCGTCGTCGAGATCCGGCTGATCCGCTTGCCCGACAGCGAGAAGCCGATGCTGCTGCCGCCGGAGGTCTTGCCGCGGTAGCTCGCGGCCTGGGCGGCGGTCGCGGTCGCGCCGCTCGCGAGCAGCAGCCCGCAGGTCGTCAGCGCGGCGGCCCGCCGCGTGGTCGTCGTCCTCATGCCGGTAAGGATCGGGGCGCGCGCCCGGCGGGGCATCGGGGCGCGCCCGCAGACGCCACCCCAAGAGTTGCGACCGGCGTCCCGCGCGGGGGCTGCTAGAACCTCGCGGATGGCGACCGATGACGCACCGCGGCGGGTCTCCGACGTCGTCCACGAGCGCCTGCGGGGCGACATCCTCGACGGGCGCCTGGCCGCGGGCGATCCGGTGCCGTCGGAGCGGGTGCTCGCCGAGGAGCTCGGGGTCAACCGCCACGCGGTGCGCGAGGCGCTGAAGCGGCTGCAGCAGGCGGGGCTGGTGCGGATCAGCCAGGGCGGGGCGACGCGGGTGCTGGACTGGCGCGAGAGCGGTGGCGTCGAGCTGCTGCTCGACCTGATCCGCGGCGGCGGGGCGGCGCCCCCGCGCGAGGTGATCGGGGCCGTGCTCGAGCTGCGGGCGTTGATCGGCGTCGACGCGACGCGGCGGTTCGTGGCCCGCGCCGACCGGGCGTCGCGCGAGCGGCTGGCCGATCAGGTCGAGCGGACGCTGGCCGCGATCGAGGACCCGGACGCCCCGGACGGCGTGGTCGTCAGCGAGTACGAGCAGCTCTGGCGGCTGCTCGTCGCCGGGGCCGAGAACGTCGCCTACCGGCTGCTGCTCAACTCGCTGATCGTCGCGGTCGACGCCTACCCGGACCTGGCCGTCGCACTGGTCCCGCGCGACGCGCCGCGGATGCGTGAGCTGGCGGCCGCCGTCCGCCACGCCGACGGCGAGACCGCGGCCGGCCTGGTCGCCGCGCAGCTCGAGGGCGACGCGCGCGCCATCGGCTGAGCCCGCCGCGGGGGTCGCCTCCGCACGCGATCGCGGCGGCCGAGTGGCGCGAAGGGATCCCCGCTGGTATAACCAGCACAACTGGTCCAACCAGTTGAGCCGCCGCCATGGACACCCTGATCCTCACCGCGATCCCGTTCTTCTTCGTCTTCATGGCGGTGGAGATCCTGACCCTGCGCCACGTCGCCCACGAGCACGGCGGCGACGCGGCGGCGCCGGTCGGCTACGAGGCCCGCGACACCGCGACCAGCCTCTCGATGGGCTCCGGCAACCTCGTCATCACGGCGGCCTGGAAGCTGGTGATGATCGCGGTCTACGCCGGGCTCTACGAGCTGACGCCGCTGCGGATCCCGGAGGACGCCTGGTGGGCGTGGGTGCTGCTGTTCGTCGCCGACGACCTGGCGTTCTACCTGTACCACCGCGGGCACCACCGGATCCGGATGTTCTGGGCCACGCACGTGGTCCACCACAGCTCGCAGCACTACAACCTGTCGACCGCCCTGCGCCAGGACTGGTCGCCGTTCACGGGCCTGGTCTTCTGGCTCTGGCTGCCGCTGATCGGGTTCAAGCCGTGGATGATCGTGCTGGCCCACACCTGGAGCCTGCTCTACCAGTTCCTGCTCCACACCGAGACGGTCCGCAAGCTGCCGCGGCCGATCGAGTGGATCTTCAACACCCCCAGCCACCACCGGGTCCACCACGGCGTCCAGGACCAGTACCTGGACCGGAACTACGGCGGGATCCTGATCGTCTGGGATCGGCTCTTCGGGACCTTCGAGCCCGAGGGCGAGCGGGTGCGCTACGGCCTGACGACCAACATCGACACCTTCAACCCGGTTCGCGTCGCCTACCACGAATGGGCCGCGCTGGCCCGCGACGTGCGACACGCCCGGTCGTGGCGCGAGCGGCTCGGCTACGCCTTCCGCGGGCCGGGTTGGGCGCCGGCGGCGGACCGGTCGCAGCCGCCGCCGGGCGCCGCGCCGGCGATCGCGTCGCGGGTGCCGGCCGAGGTCGCCGAGGGCTCCGGGACGATGGTCGCCAGCGTGGCGGCGGCCGCCGGCGCCGGGCCCCGGCCCCACGATCGCCCGTAGTCGGCGGCGATCGGGGAGGATCGGTCGATGCAGCGGACGGCGATCGTCACCGGCGGGACCGGCGGACTCGGGGTCGCGGTCACGACCGCGTTCCTCGACGCGGGCTGGCGGGTGGTCGTGCCCTGGCGCAGCCCCGCCGGGCTGGACCGGATGCCGGCCGACGCCGCGCTCGACCTGATCGAGGCCGACCTGCTCGATCCCGAGGCCGTCGCGCGGGTCGCGGCCGAGGCCGGCCCGCGCCTGCGAGCGGTGGTCAACCTCGCCGGCGGCTTCGCCGCGCCCGGGCGCGTCCACCGCGTGCCCCTGGCCGAGTTCGACGCCCAGCTGCGCACGAATCTCGACACCGCCTACCTGATGACCGCCGCCGGCCTGCCGGCGATGCTCGCCGCCGGCGAGGGCAGCGTCGTCTGCGTCTCCTCGCGGGCCGCTCGCCACCCGTTCGCCGGCGCCAGCGGCTACGTCGTCGCCAAGGCCGGGATCCTGGCCTTCGTCGACGCGCTCCACGCCGAGTACTCGAACGAGGGCATCCGGGCGTCGGCGCTGATCCCGTCGGTGATCGACACCCCGGTCAACCGCCGGGAGATGCCGGACGCCGACCGCGCGGCCTGGCAGGCGCCCGAGGACCTGGCGGCGACGATCCTGGACCTCTGCGGCGACCCGGCCGGCGAGCGCCGCGCCGACGTCCACGTCCCCGGCGAGCCCGGGTGAGCAGCGACCGCACCCGCTCCTGGTGGGGCTGGGGCTGGGAGCAGCAGGCCCTGCCCGACGCCGAGTGCGTCGGCTTCGGCGCCCTGCTGCCGGGCCTGCGCGACGCCCCGCGGCCGGTCCCCCGGATCGCCGACCTGGATCTGCGGGCGCCGCGGGTCGCCCCGCCCGCCGCGCTCGCCGACCGCTGCTCGACCGATCCCGCCGATCGAGCCGCGCACGCCCAGGGCAAGGCCTACCGCGACGTGGTGCGCGCGCTGCGGGGACGGATCGACCATCCGCCCGACGTCGTCGCCCGCCCGCGCAGCGAGCAGGACGTCGTCGACCTGCTCGACTGGGCGGCCGGGGCCGGGGTGGCGGTGATCCCGTTCGGCGGCGGCTCGTCGGTCGTCGGCGGCGTCGAGTACCGGGGCGGGGAGCACGGCGCCGCGCTCGCGCTCGACACGTCCGCGCTCGACCGCGTGCTCGAGGTCGACGCGGTCAGCCAGGCGGCACGGATCCAGGCCGGCGCGTTCGGGCCGGGGCTGGAGGGCCAGCTGCGCGAGCACGGGCTGACCCTGCGCCACTTCCCGCAGAGCTTCGAGTTCTCGACCCTCGGCGGCTGGCTGGCGACCCGCGCCGGCGGGCACTTCGCGACCGTCGAGACCCACGTCGACGACCTCGTCGAGTCGCTGCGGACGGTGACCCCGATCGGCATCAGCAGCTCGTGGCGGCTTCCCGGATCGGGCGCCGGCCCGTCGCCGGACCGGTTGTTCCTGGGCTCCGAGGGCGCGCTCGGGGTGATCACCGAGGCGTGGATGCGGGTCCGTCCGCGGCCCGACCGGCGGGCGTCGGCGAGCGTCCGCTTCGACGACTTCGACCGTGGGCTCGACGCGGTCCGGGCGCTCGCCCAGTCGGGACTGCGGCCGGCCAACTGCCGACTGCTGGACCCCGGCGAGGCGCAGCTGAGCGGTGCCGGCGACGGGCAGGCCAGCGTGCTGGTGCTGGGCTTCGAGGCGTTCGGGGTCGCGGTCGACGAGCGGCTGGCGCTGGCGCTGGAGCTGGCCGCCGACCACGGCGGGACCGTCCCGGAGCGGCCCGCGGGCGCCGACGGCGGTGCGCGCGACGCGGCCGCCGAGGCCTGGCGCGCGACCTTCCTGCGGATGCCCTACGTCCGCGACGGGCTGGCGCGGATGGGCGCGATCGTCGAGACCTTCGAGACCGCGACGACCTGGGATCGGATCCACGACCTCTGCCGCGACCTGCGGGGCGCGCTCGACGCGGCGATCGCCGACGTCTGCGGTGCGCCGGGCCTGGTCAACTGCCGGCTGACCCACGTCTATCCCGACGGCGCGGCGCCCTACTTCACCGTGATCGCCCCCGCGCGGCCCGACGCCGAGCTGGAGTCGTGGGACGCGATCAAGGTCGCGGTCGGCGAGGTCCTCGTCTCGCACGAGGCGACGATCACCCACCACCACGCCGTCGGCCGCGACCACCGGCCCTGGTACGACCGCCAGCGCCCCGAGCCGTTCGCCGCCGCGCTGCGGGCGGCCAAGCGCGAGCTGGACCCGGCGGCGATCCTCAACCCCGGCGTGCTGATCGGCTGAGCCCGCCCGCCGCCGATGTTGACGCGGCCGTCACGAACGGCTGCCCCTTCGTCCATGAGCCTGCCTCCCGGTCCGCGCACGCCCGGACCCGTGAACCTGGCCCGGTTCGTCCACCGGCCGCTCGACGCGCTGCTCGACTGGCACGCGCGCTACGGCGACGTCTTCAGCGTCCGCCTGACCGGCTTCGGGGTCGGGGTCTACGTTGCCGACCCGGACGAGATCAAGCGGCTCTTCACCGGCGACCAGTCCGATCTGCTGGCGGGTCAGGCGAACGCGATCCTGTCGCCGATCCTCGGCCCGCGGTCGGTGCTGGTGCTCGACGGGGCCGAGCACCTGCGCCAGCGCAAGCTGCTGCTGCCGCCCTTCCACGGCGACCACCTGGCGGCGATGCGGGGCCTGATCGCCGACGCCGCGGCGCGCGAGTTCGCCGGCTGGACGCCCGGCCGCCGGCTGGTCGTCCGCGACCGGATGCGGGCCCTGACCTTCGACGTGATCGCGCGGGTCGTGTTCGGGGTCGGCGACCCGGCCCGGATCGAGCGCCTGCGGCACGCCCTCGTGCGCGTGATCGACGGGTCCTCGGTGGCGCTGCTGGGCCCGCTGCGGACCGACCTCGGGCCGTGGAGCCCCGGCGGTCGCTTCCGAGCCCGGATGGAGGCCGCCGACGCGCTGCTGCACGAGGAGATCGCGCTCCGCCGCGCCGCCCCCGACCTGGACGAGCGCGGCGACGTGCTCTCGCTGCTGCTGCGGGCGCGCGACGAGGAGGGCCGGCCGATGTCCGACGGCGAGGTCCGCGACGAGCTGATGACGATGCTCGCGGCCGGGCACGAGACGACGGCGACCGCGCTCGCCTTCGCCGTCGAGCTGCTCTGGCGCGACCCGGCGGCGCTGGAGCGGGTGCGCGAGCGGATCGCCGGGGACGGCGGCGACGCGATCCTCGACAGCGTCGCCAAGGAGACGCTGCGGCTGCGGCCGGTGATCGACGCCGCCCAGCGGACGCTGACCGCGCCGCGGACCGTCGGCGGCCACGAGCTGCCGGCGGGGATCCGGGTCTACCCCGGGATCGCGCTCGTCCAGCGCCGGCCCAACCTCTACCCGGAGCCCGACGCGTTCCGACCCGAGCGCTTCCTCGACGGCCGCGCGCCCGCCTACGGCTGGCTGCCGTTCGGCGGCGGGATCCGGCGCTGCATCGGCGCCGCGCTGGCCCAGATGGAGCTGGTCGAGGTGCTGCGGATCGCGATCCCCGCGCTCGACCTGCGGCTGGTCCGCGACGCGCCGGACCCGGTCGTCCTGCGGGGGATCACCGTCGTCCCGCGCCACGGCGTCCCGGTCGAGGTCACGCGGGTCCGCTCGGCGGCGCACGGGCGGGCGCCGGCGGTCTCGGCGGGCTGAGCCTGGATCCGGGCCGGCCGATCGGCCCGCCCGGGGCCGGCGCCAGCGATCGTGCACGGCCGTCGCGCCGGGCTGGCACGCTTCGCTGCATGGCCAAGGAGGAGACGACGATCGAGGTCGCGGGGCGGCCGCTGCGGCTGTCGAGCCCGAGCAAGGCGGTCTTCCCGGCCAGGGCCGACCGCGCCGACGGCCTGGGACCGGAGCGGGCGATCACCAAGCTCGACCTGGCCGAGTACTACCTGGCGGTCGCCGACGCGGCGCTCGTGCACCTGCGCGAGCGTCCCGGCAGCCTCAAGCGGTTCCCCGACGGGGTCGCCGGGAAGCCGTTCTTCCAGAAGCGGATCGCCGACAGCGCGCCCGACTGGCTGGAGACCGCCGTCGTGACCTTCCCCAGCGGCCGTCAGGCGCGCGAGCTGGTGATCGCCGACGCGGCGCACCTGCTGTGGGCGGTCCAGATGGGGGTCGTCGACTTCAACCCGTGGCCGGTCCGGCGCGCCGACCTCGACCGTCCCGACGAGCTGCGGATCGACCTCGATCCCGAGCCCGGCGTCGGTTGGGACGTCGTCCGGCAGGTCGCGTTGGTCGTCAAGCAGGTGCTCGAGGACCACGGCCTCGTCGGCTTCCCGAAGACCTCGGGGTCGCGCGGGATCCACGTCAACGTCCGGATCCGTCCCGAGCACGACTTC
Organism: Patulibacter medicamentivorans; assembly: GCF_000240225.1. Taxonomy (GTDB): domain Bacteria; phylum Actinomycetota; class Thermoleophilia; order Solirubrobacterales; family Solirubrobacteraceae; genus Patulibacter; species Patulibacter medicamentivorans. The sequence continues at coordinate 6,097 of NZ_AGUD01000243.1, read as the reverse complement.
GTCGCCGTCCGCCGGGCGGCGATCGCGCTCGCCCGCGAGGTCGAGCGCCGGGCGCCCGGGCGCGCGACGTCGAAGTGGTGGAAGGAGGAGCGCGAGGGCGTCTTCCTGGACTACAACCAGAACGCCCGCGACCGCACCGTCGCCTCGGCCTGGTCGGTCCGCCCGACCCCGGACGCGCGGGTCTCGATGCCGCTGACCTGGGAGCAGGTCCCCGATGCCGAGCTGGAGGACTTCCGGCTCGACACGGTCCCGGCGCTGCTGGCGGAGCACGGCGACCCGCACGCCGCGATCGACGACCACGCCGGATCGCTCGACCGGCTGCTGGGGTTGTCGCGCGAGGACGAGGAGCAGCGCGGCCTGGGCGACGCGCCCTGGCCGCCGAACTACGCCAAGCAGCCCGGCGAGCCGAAGCGCGTGCAGCCGTCGCGGGCCCGCAAGCAGGAGTGACGGCGGCGGCTCAGCCCTCGGCGGGGCGGTAGCGGAGCCCGTCGAGGACCAGGCCCAGCAGCCGCTCGACCTCGTCCTCGTCGCTGGTCGCGGCGCCGATCGCCGCGATCAGCCGGCCGACCTCGCCGAAGCGCGCGTCGGGCCGCACGACGCCGGCCTCCTGGGCGCGGCCGAGCAGCCCGTCGCCGGCGCGGGTGATCGCCCCGCGCGAGAACGCGAAGACCGCCGCGTCGCGGTCGACCTGGTTCAGCATCTCGCTCGCCAGCGCGCGCTTGGTGGTCGAGAAGCGGACGAACTCGCGCAGCCAGCGGCTCAGCGCCTCCCACGGGGGCAGCGCGGCCAGCTCGTCGGCGGCCCGCGCCATCGCCTCGACCTCGTCGACGTAGACCGCCTCGAGCAGCTGCTGGCGGGTCGGGAAGTGGCGGTAGAGGGTGCCCGAGCCGAGCCCGGCCCGGCGGGCGATGTCGTCGAGCTTCGCGTCGGTGCCCTCCTCGGCGAACGCCTCGCGCGCGGCGGCCAGCAGCTTCTCGTAGTTGCGGCGCGCGTCGGCCCGCTTCGGCGGCTGCGGCAGCGTGGGGGCGTCGGGGCTGGCGGGCGTCATCGGGGCATGGTCGACCGGCGGTTTGACAAAACGGGGAGGCTCTCCGTATTCTGTCCGAAAGAAGCGGGGATGCTCTCCACTTGTTCCGGAGACTGTCCCCACTTTAGCGCGGCGGCCGCGGCTCGTGGCCACGCCGCGCCGGGCGACCGCCGCGACGCCGCGGTCGCTCCCCGCTGCCCTCCTTCCGAAGGACCCCTCGATGACCTCGATCGCTCGCCGGCGCGCACCGCGCGCCCTGGCCGACGCCGGCGCCCCCAACCGCTCGCTGGTGCTGGCCGTGATCCTCGCCTGCCAGCTGATGCTGGTGCTCGACGTGACGGTGATCATCACTGCCCTCCCCGACATCCGTTCCGGGCTCGGCTTCTCCGACACCGGGCTCTCCTGGGTCCAGAACGCCTACGCCCTGACCTTCGGCGGCCTGCTGCTGCTCGGCGCCCGCGCCGGCGACATCCTCGGCCGCCGGCGGGTGTTCGTCGCCGGCATCGCCCTCTTCACGCTGGCCTCGCTGGCCGGCGGCCTGGCGCAGTCGCCGACCGCGCTGCTGGTCGCCCGCGCCGTCCAGGGCATCGGCGCGGCGGTCGCCGCGCCCTCGACCCTGGCGCTGCTGACCACCACCTTCCGCGAGGGCCCGGAGCGGACCCGCGCGATCTCCTGGTACGCGGCCGTTGCCTCGGCCGGCGGCAGTGTCGGCCTGGTGGTCGGCGGGCTGCTGACCAGCGCGATCTCCTGGCGCTGGGGCCTGTTCATGAACGTCCCGCTCGGCCTGCTGCTGATCGCGCTGGCGCCGCGGGTGCTGCCGGAGACCGAGCGCCACGCCGGCCGCCTCGACCTGGCGGGGGCGGTCACCTCGACCGTCGGCATGACCAGCCTGGTCTACGGCTTCGTCCGCGCCGCCGAGCAGGGCTGGGGCGATCCGGGCACCGTGCTCGCGTTCGCCGTCGGCATCGGACTGCTGGCCGCCTTCGTCCGCACCGAGGCCCGGGCGCCGCAGCCGATCACCCCGCTGCGCCTGTTCGCCAGCCGCGAGCGCTCCGGCGCCTACCTGGCGCGGGTGCTGGTCGTCGGCGGCAACTTCTCGACCTTCTTCTTCCTGACCCAGTTCCTCCAGGGCGTGCTCGGGTTCAGCGCGCTCGAGGCCGGCCTGGCGTTCCTGCCGATGACGGTGGCGATGTTCGCGATGGGCCGGGCGACACCGCGGATGACCGCCCGCTGGGGCGACCGCCCGGTGCTGCTCGCCGGCCTGGCGGGGGCGCTGGCGGGGATCGCGTGGCTCAGCCGCGTCTCGCCCGAGACCGCCTACTTCCCCCAGATCGTGGTGGCGATGCTGCTGTTCGGGACCGGCACCGGGATGGCGTTCGGCCCGCTGACCGTGGCCGGGCTGAAGGGCGTCGCCGCACGCGACGCGGGGGCGGCGTCGGGGCTGCTGAACGCGGCCCAGCAGATGGGCGCGTCGCTCGGCGTCGGCATCCTGGTGACGGTCTTCGCGGCGGCCGGCCGCCGCGCGGCCGAGCACCCGGTCGCCGGCGCGGTCGCCGAGGCGCGCCACGAGCTGGCCGAGTCGGTCGCGACGGCGCTGGCCGGATCGGCGGTCTTCCTGACGCTGGCGCTGGCGGTCGTCGCCTTCGCCTCGCGCCCGCCGGTGGCCGAGCGCGCGCCGATCGCCGACGCCGAGGTCGCGGGCTGAGGCGGGGCGCGGTCGCGACCGCGCGGCGGTCAGCGGCGCGCGATCCCGTCGAACATCAGCCGCAGCCCGGCGTCGGCCGTCCGGCGCTGAGCCTCGCGGTCGGCCGGCGTCCGCAGGCCCTGGAGCAGGTTGGCCAGGATCACGCCGACGACGGCGCGGGCGGTCCCGTCGACGTCGAGGTCGGCCCGCAGGTAGCCGAGCTCGCGGCCGTGCATGAAGTAGGCGGCCGTCAGCGCGGTCGCGGTGTCGAACAGCCCCAGCACCCGCTCGGTCAGCTCGGCGTCGATCGAGGTCGCCTCGAGCAGCAGCATCCGGGCGACTCGCGGGTCGGCCGAGAAGATCTCGCTCAGCGCCCCGCTGATCCGGCGGCACTGCTCGACGTACTCGTCGAGCGTGTCGACGGCGTCGGGGGCGTTCTCGGCCGCCAGCGCCTCGAGGATCCGCGCCAGCAGGCCGTCGACGACGTGGTCGAGGATGTCGCGCTTGTTCTTGAAGTGACGGTAGAAGGTGCCGTGGCCGATGCCGAGGCGCTGGGCGATGTCGGCGATCCCGGTGTCGTGGTAGCCGCGCTGGGAGAACTCCTCGAAGGCGGCGGTGACGATCTCCTCCCGCAGCTCCTGGCGGAGCCGCTCGGCGCGCGTCCGGGCCTGCGTGGTGGTCGGCGGTCCCGTCATCCAGCGCTGATCATAGCCAGTGGTGACGCGGGCTTCAGGAAGTGACATGCCATTCCGAACCGGTGGTACGGTTCCGGAATGAGCCTTCCCGCCCCCGCCGACGGCACGATGGTGCTCGTCACCGGCGCCGCCTCCGGCATCGGCGAGCAGCTGGCCCGGCAGCTCGCCGCCCGCGGGCACGGCCTGCTGCTGGTCGACCGCCAGGCCGCCGCCGTCGAGGCGCTCGCCGCCGAGCTGGACGGCGCCGCCCGGGTCGAGGCCGAGGTCTGCGACCTGACGGTCGCCGCCCAGCGCGACCGCCTGATCGCGCGGGTCCAGCGGGACGAGCGGCGGCTGATCGGCCTCTGCAACAACGCCGGGATCATGCTCGTCGGCGGCGCCCTCGACATCCCCCTCGACGCCGACCGGGCGCAGGTCGCCGTCAACACGGTCGCGGTCCACCACCTGGCGCTGGCGCTGGCGCCGCTGATGGTCCGCCGCGGCGAGGGCGCGATCCTCAACACCGCCTCGCTGGCCGCCAACCAGCCGCTGCCGGGCCTGGCCACCTACGCGGCCAGCAAGGCGTTCGTCCACACGCTGTCCGAGGCGCTGCACGCCGAGCTGCGCGGCAGCGGGGTCTCCTGCACGTCGCTCTGCCCGGGCGCCACCGACACCCACCTGATCGACACCGAGAACGGCCAGCGGGCCGCCCGTTGGGTGCCCGGCGCTCTCTGGGCCCAGCCGGAGTTCGTCGCCGCCTGCGGGATCGAGGGGATGGACCGCGGCCGGCGGACGGTCGTGCCCGGGCTCGCCAACCGCGCGCTGCTGGCGCCGCTCGGGCGGTTCGTCCCGCGTCATGCCGGGCTGCCGGTGATCCGCGGGACCGTCCGGCGGATGCTCGCCGCCCAGGGGCGCTGAGCACGATGGCCGCCAAGCCGCGAGCCCGCCGTCGGCGCGACAGCGCGCCGGCGCCCGACCACGAGGTCGTCGTGATCGGCGCCGGCCCCGGTGGGATCGGCGTCGCGGTCCGCCTGAAGCAGGCCGGGATCGAGGACTTCGTGCTGCTGGAGCGCGCCGACGACGTCGGCGGCAGCTGGCGCGACAACCACTACCCGGGGATCGGCGTCGACATCCCGTCGCTGGCCTACCAGTACTCCTTCGCGCGCAACCCGAACTGGAGCCGGGTCTTCGCCAAGGGCGCCGAGGTCCGGGCCTACCACCGCGACGTCGCCGAGCGGTTCGGCGTCCTCCCGCACGTCCGCTTCGGCAGCGAGGTCGTCGGCGAGCGCTGGGACGAGGCCGCGCGCCGGTGGCAGCTGGAGCTGGCCGACGGGCGGATCGCGACGGCCCGCTTCGTGATCACCGCCGTCGGCGCGTTCCTGCGGGCCAAGGCCGATCCGGGGATCCCCGGGCTCGAGCAGTTCGCCGGCAAGCTGCAGCGGCCGGACAGCTGGGACGACGACCACGACCACCGCGGTCAGCGGGTCGCGATCATCGGCACCGGTGCCAGCGCGGTCCAGATCACGCCGTCGATCGCGCCGGAGGTCGAGCAGCTGGACGTCTACCAGCGGACCCCGGTCTGGTGCCTGCCCAAGCCCGACGCCCGGATCCCGCCGGCGGTCCAGCGGGCGCTGGCCGTGCCCGGCGTGGCGGCCGGCCTGCACGGCGCCGGGCTGCTGGGCGTCGAGGCGGCGCTGCGGTTCCTCGTCTCGACGCCGCCGGTGGTCGCCCGGCCGCTGCTGGCCGGCTTCGATCGCGGGGCCCGGGCCGCCTACCGCGCGTACCTGCGCTCGCGGGTCGACGATCCCGCGGCGCGGGCGGCGCTGGAGCCGGGCTTCGGCCCGCTGACGAAGCGCCCGACGCTCTCCAACGCCTTCCTGCCGGCCTTCAACCGCGACAACGTCGACCTGATCATCGCGCCGATCGAGCGGATCACCGCCGGTGGCATCCGCACGGCGGACGGGGTCGAGCGGCCGGTCGACATGCTCGTCCTGGCCACCGGCTACGAGCTGTTCTCGGATCCCGAGAGCTACCGCCCGGGGCAGGTCGTCGGGCGCGAGGGCTTCGACCTGGGCGAGTTCTACGCCCGCGAGGGGCTGCAGGCGTACGAGAGCGTCAGCGTGCCTCGGCTGCCGAACCGCTGGATGCTGGTCGGGCCCTACTCGTGGACGGGCACCGGCTGGCACGTGCTGGTCGAGGTCGCCGCCGGCCACGCCGTGCGGGCGATCACCGCCGCTCGCGAGCGCGGCGCCGACGTCGTCGAGGTCCGCCCCCACGCCCACCAGGCCTACCACCGGCGGGTCCGGCGCCGCGGCCGCAACATCGCCCACTACTTCGGCGAGCTCAACGGCGGCGTCCGGACCTACTACGTCAACTCCCAGGGCGACGTGCCGTACATCCGGCCCTCGACGGTGCTCGAGGCCCGCTGGCGCAGCCGCCACTTCCCGCTCGAGGACTACGCGTTCGAGTCGCCGGGCGGCGCGGGCGGGCCGCGGGTCGCGGATCGCGCGGGGGCGGAGACGGCGGGCGGCGCGGGAGTCGACGCGCTCGTGGCCGAGTGAGGGGGCGGCCGGCGGGGGCGGGGTGCGGTGGACGGCCCCCGCCGCTGGCCGCTGGTCGGGGGGCCGAGGTGCGCTCCGCCGGCCGGGGCGGAGGGTCTGGTGGAGGTGCGCTCCGCCGGCCGAGGGCGGAGGGTGGTGGCGGGAGTGCGCT
>NZ_AGUD01000244.1 GCF_000240225.1 Patulibacter medicamentivorans | reverse complement strand
TCTGGACGGCCCAGGCGCCGGGCGCCGCCAGCAGCAGCGCGACCGCCGCGGCGAGGGCCGCGTTGCGCAGCCTCGGCGCCGCGCCGGCCGCCAGCACCCCGGCCGCGACCAGCGAGCCCGCGACCAGCAGCGGCGTGATCCAGCTCATGTCGCTGGCGCTGCGGTCCAGGACCACCAGCTCGGTCGCGACGCCGCCGGCAAGCATCAGCGGGCCGAGGACGCGGGCCGCCAGCGGCGACGCTTGCGCGGCGTTCGGGTCATCCGAACGTGCGCCGAGCGCTCCCGGGCGGTCGAGCACGGTCCCGACACCGGCGCCCACGAGCACCGCGGTGAACGGCGCCAGCAGCGACACGTAGTAGGGGTGGAAGATGCCCTCGGCACGGCTGAACGCGACGGCGGTCACCAGCCAGGCGCCGCCGGCCGCGATCAGCCAGCCGGTCCGCGGGTCGGCGCGGCGCAGGCGGGTCAGGGCGAGCAGGCCGGCGCCGGCCACCAGCGCGAAGCCGAGCAGCCAGCCGGCCTGCCCGCCGAGCGCGTCGTTGGGCAGCCGCAGCGCGCCGGTGTCACCGCCGAAGAGGCCGTTGCCACCCATGCCGCCGCCACCGCCGCCGCCCGGACCGCCGGCTCCGCCGCCAGGCCCGCCGCTCTGGCCGAACAGGCGGCCGAGGCCGTTGTAGCCGAAGATCAGCGACCAGATCGAGTTGTCGCTCGTGCCCGAGACCCACGGCCGGTCGGCGGCCGGGGTCAGCCACACCAGCAGCGGCCAGGCCAGGCCGACGGCGGCCGCGCCGAGCCCGAACCCGCCCAGCTGCCGGACCGCCCGCAGGCGGCCGTTCGGCGCCACCCAGATCCAGGCGGCCACGATCCCGGGCACGACCATCAGCGCCGCTGCCATCTTGGCCTCGAAGCCGAGCCCGACCAGCGCCCCGGACAGCAGCAGCCAACGGGTGCGGCCGTCCTCGAGCCCGCGGACGAGCGCCCACAGCGCCCCGGTCGCGCAGAGCACCAGCAGCGCGTCCGGGTTGTTGTGGCGCGAGATCGCGACGGTGATCGGCGTCAGCGCCAGCGCCAGCCCCGCGACCCCGCCGGCCGCGCGGCCGAACCGGCGCCGCGTCAGGTCGTAGGCCAGCACGACGGTGCCGACGCCCATCAGCGCCTGCGGCACCAGCATGCTCCACGAGCTGAGGCCGAAGGCGCGGGCGCTCAGCGCCTGGACCCACAGCGCCAGCGGCGGCTTGTCGACGGTCATCACGCCGGCGCCGTCGAACGAGCCGTAGAGGAACGCGTGCCAGCTCTCGGTCATCGAGCGGACCGCCGCGCTGTAGTACTCGTTGGCCATCCCGTTGCGGTCCAGGGCCCACAGGTCGAGGACGGTGGCGAGCACGATCAGGGCCAGCAGCTCGGGCCGCGCGGTCAGCAGCCGCGCGCCGGATCGGGCACGCGCCAGGGTTCGTCCGGGCGCCTCTCGCAGGCGGCCGGGAAGGGTCATCTCAGGGGTCGACATCGGAAGCTCCGGGATCGGGAGGGACGGTTCAGCCGCCGACGCGGTCGGCGGACGAGGAGGTGGACGGGGCCAGCGCCCGCGGGCGCGGCGCGCCGCGCCCGCGGCGGGCGAAGACCCAGCTCCGCAGCGCGACGTAGCGGGTGACGGTCGCGCAGATGCTGGCCGCCACCAGCACCGCGACCTCGAGGCCGCGCGCCGGGGCCTGGTCGAGGGCGCGCAGGACGCTCAGCGCGCCGCTGGTCAGCAGCACCGTCAGCACGAAGACGACGGCGCCCATCGCGTGCTGTCGCAGCAGCCCCTCGCGGCCGCGGAGCCCGAAGGTGACGTGGCGGTTGGCCTGGGTGTTGGCGACGGCGGTGATCGCCAGCGCCGCGACGTTCGCCGCTCCCGGCCCCAGCGGCGAGCGGAGCAGCAGGTAGAGCAGCGCGTAGGCGACGGTCGACAGCACGCCGATCGCCAGGAACCGGGTCAGCCGGGCGGCGGCCAGCAGCCGCGCGATCCCGCGCAGGTCCTCCATCGCGGTCGAGACGATGTCGACCCGCGAGTCGGGGTCGTCGACCCAGTCGACGGGGACCTCGTGGATCCGGCGACCCTCGCGCTGGGCCAGGACCAGCAGCTCGGTGTCGAAGAACCACGCCTGGTCGCGGACCTGCGGCAGCAGCTCGCGGGCGACGTCGGCCCGGATCGCCTTGAAGCCGCACTGGGCGTCGCTGAAGCGGGCCGCGAGCGAGACGTGCAGCAGGCGGTTGTAGGTCCGCGAGATCAGCTCCCGCTTCGGGCCGCGGGTGACGCGCGCGCCGGGCGCCAGGCGGGTCCCGATCGCCACGTCGCTGTGACCCGAGACCAGCGGCGCGACCAGCGGCAGCAGCGCCGCCAGGTCGGTCGAGAGGTCGACGTCCATGTAGCAGAGGACGGCGGCGTCGCTGCGGCTCCAGGCGGCCCGCAGCGCGCGGCCGCGACCCTTCTCCGGCAGCTGCAGCAGGACGACGCCGGGCAGGTCGTCGGCCAGCGCCCGGGCGACCCGCGCCGTCTCGTCGGTCGACGCGTTGTCGGCGATCGTGATCCGCCAGCTGAACGGCAGCTCGGCGGTCAGGTGGTCGTGCAGCCGCCGGATCGACGCCGGCAGCGCGCGCTGCTCGTCGTGGACGGGCACGACGACCTCCACCACCGGCGCGGGCGCCGCGGCGGGGCCGTCGTGGGCGACGGTGGCCAAGCTCGTGGAGGGCATGCCGACCACCCTGCGGGGACGGCATAAGAGCGATCCCGCAAGAGGCTGGGACGTTCCTGAGCGCGGTCGGACGATCGTCGCGTCGCGGCAGCCGACGGCGGTCGCTCAGCGCGCCGCAGGCCCCGGGGGCGACGGCTCGCGATCGTCTGACCGCCGCCGATCCCGGCGGAACGCCCACAAGCGGTCCCCTCCGGCCCAGCCGGCGAACAGCAGCCCGCCGATCGTGCCCGTGACCGTCATCAGGACCCCGGCGGCCGCCGCCGCGGCGACCCCGTCGCCGCCGAGGATCAGGACCGCCGCGGCCGCGCCGCCGGCAGGCCCGACCGGCAGCTGGGCGAGGGTCGCGACCGCGATCAGGACGGCGACCGCGTCCCAGAACGACGCGTCGACGCCGACCGCGTGCAGCAGCATCCAGTTGCGCAGGACCTGGGCCAGGATCGCGACCAGCAGCGCCACCGTCATCGCGGCGGCGGCCCGCGGGTGGTGGAGGACCGCCAGCCCGCTCCACAGCTCGCGCGCGGTGCTCCGTCCGAGCCGCCGCAGGCCGATGGCGACCGAGGCGGTCGCGGCGAAGACGGCGATCGGCGACCACCAGGGGATCCCCAGCGGGCCGACGAGCGTGAACGACGCCAGCGCCGCCAGCATCAGCTCGACCGCCACGATCGGCAGCTCGGCGGCGATCAGGGTCGGGACCTTGGGCGTGATCTCGGGCGAGGAGCGGCGCAGCGCGGCGATCCGCATCGCGACCCCGAGCTGGCCGTTGATGACGCTGCCCAGGACCTGCATGCTGGACGCGCGGAAGAGGATCCGGCGGTCGACGGTCGCGCCGGCTGCCCGCACCGACAGGTGCCACGACTCGCTGCGCGAGATCAGCCCGATCGCCTGCAGCAGCGTCGTCGCGAGCAGCACCAGCAGCGAGACGTCGGAGATCGCGGTCGCGAAGTCGTCCCGCCGCCGCCACAGGACCGCGACGATCGCGCCCGCGGTCAGCAGCGAGCCGACGACCAGGATCGCGGTCCGGTGACGGCGCCCGCGAGCCCGCAGGCGCGCCAGCGGTCCGGGCGGGATCAGCGCCTCGACGATCACCGTTCCGGCGTCGTCGGTCAGGATCGCCGGCCCGGCGTCGTCGCCGGGCGCCGGGGCGTCGCGTTCGTGACCGTGGATGGTGCGCTCGGACAACGGGCCGGCGCCCTTTCCGAGCGGTGGGCGCCGACGCGGCGCCCACGGCCCACACGGTGTCGCCGGCCCGGATCCTACGCCGATCCAGCGCCGGCGGCGACCCCGGAGGGCCCGCCCCGACCGCCCCGCGGCACGCCGCGCGATCGGTCAGCGGTCGGCGATCCGGGCCAGCAGCGCGGTCGCCTCGACGAGCACCCGGCGCTCCCCCTCGTCCAGCTCGGCGACCGCCGCGGCCAGCCAGCTCTCGCGGTCGCGGCGGTCGACGGCGATCGCCTCCTGCCCCGCGGGCGTCACCTCGACCAGGGTCCGGCGGCCGTCGTCGGGGTCCGGCCGGCGCCCGACCAGCCCCGCCTCCTCGAGCGCGGCGACGGTCGCCGCCATCGACTGCGGCCGCACCCGCTCGCGCTGGGCGAGCGCGGTGATCGACGCCGCTCCCTCGCGGTCGATCCAGCCCAGGACGGCGGCCTGCGAGAGCGACAGCTCCTGCCGGCGCTGGGCCCGCAGCCGCCGGACGAGCTGCCCCAGGACGACCCGCAGGTCGTTGGCGATGGTTGCCGGTTCGGTCATCTCACTTGCCCAATTAGACAGTTTACCTGTACAATTTCTTCCGTGGCCCCCGACCGCTACAAGTGGGTGGCGCTCTCGAACGCGACGCTCGCGGTGCTGCTGGCGACGCTCGACGGGTCGATCACGATCATCGCGATGCCGGACATCTTCCGCGGCATCGGCCTCGATCCGCTGGTCCCCGCCAACAGCTCGTACCTGCTGTGGATGATCCTCGGCTACCTCGTCGTCACGAGCGTGCTGATCGTCAGCCTCGGCCGCCTGGGCGACATCGTCGGCCGCGTCCGGATCTACAACCTCGGTTTCGTGATCTACACCGCCGCGTCCCTGCTGCTGGCGATCGACTGGATGACGGGCTCGGCCGGCGCGATGTACCTGGTCGTGCTGCGGGTCGTGCAGGGCGTCGGCGGCGCCTGCCTGCTCGCCAACGCGGCGGCGATCATCACCGACGCCTTCCCGCCCCACCAGCGCGGGATGGCGCTCGGGATCAACAACATCGTCGGCGTCAGCGGGGTCTTCATCGGGCTCGTCGTCGGCGGCCTGGTGGCCCCGGTGAACTGGCGGCTGGTGTTCCTGATCTCGGTGCCGGTCGGGCTCGCCGGGACCGTCTGGGCCTACCGCAGCCTGCGCGAGCTGAGCCGGCCGCGACGGGCGCCGATCGACTGGGCGGGGAACCTGGCCTTCGCGCTCGGCCTGGTGCTGGTGATGATCGCCGTCACCCACGGCATCCGGCCGGCCGGCGGCCACGCGACCGGCTGGGGCAGCCCCCGCGTGCTGGCGCTGCTGGCGGCGGCCGTCGCCTGCCTGGCGGCGTTCGTGCTGGTCGAGCGCCGCGTGGCGGAGCCGATGTTCCGGCTCTCGCTGTTCCGGATCCGCGCCTTCACCTTCGGCACCCTCTCGACGTTCCTGTCGTCGGTCGCGCGCGGCGGCCTGATGTTCATGCTGATCATCTGGCTGCAGGGGATCTGGCTGCCGCAGCACGGCTACTCGTTCGAGCAGACGCCGCTGTGGGCCGGCATCTACATGCTGCCGCTGACGCTCGGGATGCTGATCGCGGGACCGGCCTCCGGCTACCTGTCGGACCGCTTCGGCGCGCGCCCGTTCGCGACCACCGGGATGTTGCTGACCGCCCTCGGCTTCGGCCTGCTGCTGGCGCTGCCGACCGACTTCGCCTACCCGCCGTTCGGCGCGATCCTGCTGCTGCTCGGCGTCTCGATGGGGATGTTCGCGTCGCCCAACCGGGCGGCGGTGATGAACAGCCTGCCCGCCGAGCACCGCGGCGCCGGCGGGGCGATGAACCAGACCTTCCAGAACTCGGCGCAGGTGCTGTCGATCGGCATCTTCTTCACGCTGATGATCATCGGCCTGGCCGCCACGTTGCCCGGCACGCTGCGGGACGGGCTGATGGCGCACGGCGTCGCCGCGCCCGCCGCCCAGCAGGTCGCCGACCAGCCGCCGGTGTCGGTGCTGTTCGCCGCCTTCCTCGGCTACGACCCGGTCCAGCACCTGCTCGACCCCGCCGCCCTGCACGCGCTGTCGGCGCACCAGCAGGCGCTGGTGACCGGCCCCGACTTCTTCCCGCGACTGATCTCGCCGCCGTTCCGCGACGGCCTCCACGCGGCCTTCGGGTTCGCCATCGTCGCCTGCCTGGTCGCGGCCGCCGCGTCCGGGCTGCGCGGCGGGCGCCAGGCCGGCGAGAGGCTCGCAGCCGACCACGGCGGTCCACCCCCGCGACCGAGGGAGCAGCATGCAGGTTGAGTGGTACGGCCAGTCCGCGTTCCGTCTGACCGACGGCGCGACGACGGTCGTGATCGACCCCTTCGGCGACATGTCCGCCGCGGCGGCCCGCGGGATCCGCTTCGACTACCCGCCGATCCCGCCGATCCGCGCCGACCTCCTGCTCGTGACCCACGAGCACCGCGACCACAACGGGGTCGAGGCGGTGACCGGCGACCCGGTCGTCGTCCGCTCGACCGCGGGCCGCCACCCGTCGCCGATCGGCGAGGTGCTCGGGATCGCATCGGAGCACGACGCCGCCGCCGGCACCGAGCGCGGCGCGAACACGATCTACGCCTTCGACCTCGGCGGCGTGCGGGTCGCCCACCTCGGCGACCTCGGCCAGGACGCGCTGCGCGATCCGCAGGCCGCGGCGCTCGGGTCGGTCGACCTGCTGCTCGTCCCGGTCGGCGGCGGCCCGACGATCGGCGCCCCGCAGGCCGCCGCGATCGCCGAGCGGGTCGGCGCGCGCTGGGTCGTGCCGATGCACTACCGGACGGCGCGCACGAACTTCCTCGAGCCGGCGGACGCGTTCGCGGAGCGCTTCACACGGGTCGAGCGGACCGCCGGTGCGACCTTCGCGCTCGCCGACCTGCCCGCCGGGGACGGTCCCCTGCTGGTGCTGCCGGCGACGCCGTAGCGGCCGGCCGGCGCGCCGCTCAGGCGTCCGGCGCCGCCAGCGCCTGGCGCGCCAGCTCGAGCACGCCGTCGTGGCTGCCGGCGACGGCCATGAACCGCGCGACGTGGCAGAAGACCGCGTCGGCGACGCCGGTGACCTGCTGCAACGGCTCGCCCTCGAGGCCGGCCCAGGGCTCCGGCAGCGACTTGCGGTTGGCGAACCCGTGGGCCGCGGCCGGCACGGCCTGCAGGCCCCAGTCGCCGGTCCGCGGGTAGACGACGAACAGCACCTCGGGCGCCTCGCCGATCACGACGTCGCGCCACGGCAGGCCGCGGTCCAGCTCCAGCAGCCGCGGGTCGCCGCGGCGCTCCAGCGCCTGCCGCACGATGTCGGCCGCCCGCGCCCGCGCGGTCGCGCGGGCGATCTCGCCCTTCAGCGCCTGCTCGGCGATCGCGATCGCCGCGTCGAAGGCCGCCCGCTCCGCCGCGGCGCCGCCGTCGGCGTCCCAGGGCGGGTTGAGCGCGGCGATCAGGCCGCTGACCGCGTACGGTGCGACCCCGTCGATCTTCGGGTCGTACAGCTCTTGGCCGTTGTCGCCGGCGTCGATCGGCGCCACCAGCAGCGCGTCGACCTCGGCGGCGACCTCGGCGCTGCCGGTCAGCTGCTCGCCGACCTCGCGCCAGATCAGCCCGAACGACGCGAAGCGGATCCCGTTGGCGCGCTCGCCGACGCCGCCCTGGTGGTGGTCGAAGTCGCCGGTCGCGGGGTCGTAGCCGCGGCCGACGTCGATCCGCAGCGCGCACGCCGCCAGCTGCTCGCGGTCGCGGGTCCGGACGACGTCGAGCGGCCCGCGCGCGAGCCCGAGGGCCGCGATCGCGAAGACCTCGTCGGCGTGGAACGACCCCGAGTGGGTGCCGACACGCAGCGGCGGGGCGGTGGGCGGGGCGTCGAGCGACATGCGGCCTGGCACGGTAGCGACCGCGCCGGGCGGGAGCCGCGCTCAGGAGGTGCGCTTCAACCGCACCCAGAGCGAGCCCTTGACCTTGCACCAGTTGCGCATCAGCTGCCCGTCGGGGCCGACCGTGCGGGCCCGCGCCGTCTGCACGTCGACGTTCTCGCAGGGCCCGGAGAAGCTGATCTTGCGCGCGACCGCGTCGCCGCGGCCGAGCTTGCGCAGCGTCGTGGCGGTGATGCCGAGCGGGGCGATCATCCCGGTGCCCGGCACCGGCATCTGGGTCAGGCCGACGCCGGGAAGCGGCCGGTTCTTGCTGTCGAGCGCGCCCGCCTCCATCGGCTCGCAGCCGTCGCTGAACCGCAGCTGGTTGCCGTTGCGGCGGTAGATCTGCACGTAGACCGGCGTCTTGCCGTCCTTGTAGGAGCCGACGAGCGCCGCCGAGATGTCGCCCTCGACGCTGCCGCACGGCCCCGGCTCCTGCGGGGTGGCGGGCGGGTTCGGCGCGCAGCCGCTGGTGGTCTTGAAGTCCTCGATCGCGACGTCGGTCTTCGCCTCTCCGAGCCCGTTCGTCCGCGCCGTGGTCGTCCCGATGACGCGCGGCGAGATCGTCACCTGGATCGGGCGCGCCCGGCCCATCTCGACGTCGACCGTGCTGACCTGGGTGTAGGCGCGGCCCGGCGTGCACTCGCGCGTCGAGTCGACGTGGCGCGAGATCACGATCCGCCCGGCCAGGTCGAGGGTCGCCTTGTAGTAGCGAAGCCCCGGGTAGTAGACCGCCGGCGCGGTCGCCGGCGCTACCAGCAGCCCGGCGACGACGGTCGTGGAGAGGCCGAGGAGAAGCCGTGAACTGCGCATCGTCGCCAACGATAGGCACGGCCGTCGCGACCGGCATCGGTGGAACCACGGGCCCGAACCCCGCGGCCCCCGCTCCAGCGAGGCGACGGCCGCCCGGCCGCGACCCGTAGCGTTGGCGGTCGCGATGCCGGACGGCGCCACCACCCCCGACCTGCGCGAGCGGCTGGGGACCCTGACCCTGCGCGACGAGCACCGGCTGGCCCGCCGGGTCGATCGCCTGCGTCACACGAAGGACGACGAGGCCCGCGCTCGCGAGCTGGCCAAGCTGCTGCCCGAGATCGAGCGGGCGGAGGCGCGGATCGCCGGCCGCCGGGCCGTCGTGCCCGCCGTCTCCTACCCCGAGCAGCTGCCGGTCAGCGCCCGCCGCGAGGACCTGCTGGCGGCGATCCGCGACCACCAGGTGGTGGTCGTCGCCGGCGAGACCGGATCCGGCAAGACCACCCAGCTGCCGAAGATCTGCCTCGAGCTGGGGCGCGGCGTCCGCGGCACGATCGCCCACACGCAGCCGCGTCGGATCGCCGCCCGGACGGTCGCCGAGCGGATCGCCGACGAGCTGTCGGTGCCGCTCGGCGAGGCGGTCGGCTACTCGGTGCGGTTCAACGACCGGGCCGGCGAGAACACGCTCGTGCGCCTGATGACCGACGGCCTGCTGCTGGCCGAGATCCAGCGCGACCGGCTGCTGCGCCGCTACGACACGATCATCATCGACGAGGCCCACGAGCGGTCGCTGAACATCGACTTCCTGCTCGGCTGCGTCAAGCAGATCCTGCCGCGGCGGCCCGAGCTGAAGGTCGTCATCACCTCGGCGACGATCGACCCCGAGCGCTTCAGCGCCCACTTCGACGACGCCCCGATCGTCGAGGTCTCCGGCCGCACCTTCCCGGTCGAGGTCCGCTACCGGCCGATCGAGGACCTCGACGCCGACAGCGACGACCCCGACGACCAGGACCGCCGGCGGCCGGCCGGTCGCCCCGGGCCGCGAGCCGCGGGGCGGACGGGCGCCGATCGCGACCAGGCCGACGCGATCGGCGACGCGGTCGAGGAGCTGCTGTCCGACCACGCGCGGGACGCCGGCGGAGGCGACGGCGACATCCTGGTCTTCCTCTCCGGCGAGCGCGAGATCCGCGACACCGCCGAGGCGCTCTCCGGGCGCTTCCGCGGCGCCCGGCAGTCGATCGAGATCCTGCCGCTGTACGCGCGGCTGGCGGCGTCCGAGCAGCAGCGGGTCTTCCGCCGCGACCGCGGCGGCGGCCGCCGGGTCGTGCTGGCGACCAACGTCGCCGAGACCTCGCTGACGGTCCCGGGCATCAAGTACGTGATCGACCCGGGAACGGCCCGGATCAGCCGCTACAGCT
Source organism: Patulibacter medicamentivorans (assembly GCF_000240225.1). Classification (GTDB taxonomy): domain Bacteria; phylum Actinomycetota; class Thermoleophilia; order Solirubrobacterales; family Solirubrobacteraceae; genus Patulibacter; species Patulibacter medicamentivorans. The sequence goes on along the minus strand of NZ_AGUD01000244.1, from coordinate 58,774 downwards.
CGCGGCTGAAGGTCCAGCGGCTGCCGATCGAGCGGATCTCGCAGGCGTCGGCGAACCAGCGCAAGGGTCGCTGCGGGCGGACCTCCGACGGCGTCTGCATCCGGCTCTACTCGGAGGAGGACTTCGAGGGTCGCGACGAGTTCACCGACCCCGAGATCCTGCGCACCAACCTGGCCTCGGTGATCCTGCAGATGGCCGCGCTCGAGCTCGGCGCGATCGAGGACTTCCCGTTCCTGGAGCCGCCCGACGGCCGTCAGATCCGCGACGGCGTGCTGCTGCTGGAGGAGCTGGGCGCGCTGGCGGTCGACGGCGAGGAGCGGGCCGACGCCGCCGGAGCCGCGACCCGACGCGGCTCGCGCCTGACCCCGATCGGCCGCAAGCTGGCCGGGCTGCCGGTCGACCCGCGGATGGCGCGGATGGTGCTCGAGGCCGACCGCCTGGGCTGCACCGACGAGGTGATCGTGATCGCGGCCGCGCTCTCGATCCAGGACCCGCGCGAGCGCCCCCAGGAGGAGCAGGGATCGGCCGACCAGGCCCATGCGCGCTTCAAGGACCCGCGCTCGGACTTCCTGGCCTACCTGCACCTGTGGCGGTACCTGCGCGAGCAGCAGCGGGCGCTGTCGGGCAACCAGTTCCGCAAGCGGACCAAGAACGAGTACCTGCACTACCTGCGGATCCGCGAGTGGCAGGACCTCGTCGCCCAGCTGCGCCAAGCCGCCAAGCAGGTCGGGATCACCGTGCCCCGCGACGCCCGGGCCGAGGAGCGGCTCGGCGAGGGCGACCCCGAGGACCGGATCGCGGCCGCCGACGCCGAGCGGATCCACGTCGCGCTGCTCTCGGGCCTGCTGTCGCACATCGGCCTGAAGGACGTCAAGGAGCCGGCCGGCAAGGGCCGCCCCAAGCCGCCGAAGGGGCGACCGCCGCGGCCGGAGTTCATCGGCGCGCGCAACGCCCGCTTCCAGCTGTTCCCCGGATCGGCGCTGGCGAAGCGGCCGCCCGCCTGGGTGATGGTGTCGGAGCTGGTCGAGACCTCGCGGCTGTTCGGCCGCACCGCCGCCCGGATCGAGCCGGGCTGGATCGAGCCGCTGGCCGAGCACCTGATCAAGCGCACCTACGCCGAGCCGCGCTGGGACCGCAAGCGCGGCTCGGTGGTCGCGACCGAGCGGGCGATCCTCTACGGCCTGCCGGTGGTGGCGGGGCGCACCGTCCAGTACGGGCGCCTCGATCCCGCGGTGTCCCGCGAGATCTTCCTGCGCTCGGCGCTGGTCGAGGGCGACTGGGACGGCGGCCGCGCCGGCGGGGCCGAGATCCTGGCCGAGAACGCGCGCCGGATCGCCGAGGTCGAGGCGATCGAGGAGCGGGCCCGCCGGCGCGACCTGCTGGTCGAGGACGAGGTCCTGTTCGACTTCTTCGACCAGCGGGTCCCGCCCGCGGTCGTCGGCGGCGTCGAGTTCGATCGCTGGTGGCGCGACGAGCGCGAGCGCCGGCCCGACCTGCTCGTCTACCCCCGCGAGCTGCTGATCCACGAGCAGGCCCAGCCCGAGGGCGACCTGACCGACGCCCGGCTGCGCCCGACCGCCTGGAAGCAGGGCGACATCACGCTCCGCCTCAGCTACCGCTTCGAGCCGGGCAGCGAGCACGACGGCGTCACCGCCCACGTCCCGCTGAAGGTGCTCCCCCAGCTGCAGCCGATCGGCTTCGAGTGGCTGGTCCCCGGCTTCCGGCGCGAGCTGGTCACCACCCTGCTGCGGCTGCTGCCGAAGGAGGTCCGGCGCGAGCTGGTCCCGATCCCCGAGACGGTCGAGCGGATCCTCCAGCGGATGACCCCCCGCAGCGCCCCGCTGCCGGTCGCGCTGGCGCGCGAGCTGAACGCCGGACCCTGGCACCCCCCCACCCAGGTCCGCCCGGCGATGCTCGACGTCGGCAAGCTGCCCGGGCACCTGCGGATGAGCTTCCGGGTCGAGGACGACGAGCAGGACCCGCCGGCGCTGATCGCCGAGGGCCACGACCTGGCGCAGCTGCGCGCCCAGGTCCAGCCGAAGCTGCGCGCCGCGCTGGCCGCGGCGACGCCGTCGATCGAGCGCCACGGGCTCCGCGACTGGACGATCGGCGCGCTGCCGCGGTCGATCGCGCTGCCCGGGACCGGCGACACGATCCGCGCCTACCCGACGCTGGTCGACGAGGGCGACAGCGTCGGGGTCCGGGTCCTCGACACGCCCGCGGCGCAGGCCGAGGCGATGTGGCGGGGCACCCGCCGGCTGCTGCTGCTGACCGTCCCGTCGCCGGCCCGCCAGCTGCCCAAGGGCCTCGACGCCCGCACCCAGCTGATCCTCGCGACCGCCCCGCACGGCAGCGTCGACGCGCTGCTCGAGGACGTCGTGGTGGGAACGGTCGACGGGCTGCTGCGGTTCGCGGGCGGGCCGGTCTGGGACGCGGCGGCGTTCGCCGCGCTGCGAGCCGACGTCGCCGCCCGCCTGCCCGGCGCCGCGCCGAAGGTCCTCCAGCAGGTGGTGCTGATCGTCGACGCCGAGCGCGACGTCCGCCGGCGGCTCGAGGACCTCTCCCTGCAGCCGGCGACCGAGGCCGCGTTCGGTCCCGCCCTGCGCGACGTCGAAGCCCAGCTGCGGCGGCTGGTCCGGCCGGGTTTCGTGACCGACAGCGGCCCGCGGCGGCTGCCCGACGTCCTGCGCTACGTCCAGGGCGCCGCCCGCCGGCTGGAGCGGCTGCCCGACACCGTCGCCCAGGATCGCGACCGGATGAGCGCGATCCACGAGCTCGAGCGGGCCTACCGCGAGCGGGTCGAGTCGTGGCCGGCCGGGACGCCGCGCCCGCCGGCGCTGGCGGAGATCCCGTGGATGATCGAGGAGCTGCGGCTGACGCACTTCGCCCAGGGCTTCGCGGGCGGGCGCGGCGGACCGGTCTCCGCCAAGCGGATCCGGCGGGCGCTCGACGAGCTCCCTCGTCCCGGCGCCTGACGGCCGGCCCGCCCCGGCCGGCCGCCTCCGACCGCTCTATGATCGCGCCGGAGCGCACGATGGCCGTGGTGGTCGTCGGCGAAGGGAGTCGTGAGCGGTGTTCAAGAAGATCGTGGTGGGGACCGACGGATCCGAGACCGCCCTGGTGGCGCTGCGTCACGCGGTCCGGCTCGCCGCCGCGGGAGGATCGTCGGTCGAGATCGTCACCGCCCACGACCCGCAGGCCACGCCGTCCGCCGGTGACGCGATCGACACGCTCCTGCGCGACGCCGAGGCCGTCGTCCGCGAGGGCGGGATCTCCGACGTCCGCACCCACGCGCAGCCCGGCGATCCGGCCGAGGTCATCATCGCCCTCGCCGATCGCGTCGGCGGCGACCTGATCGTGGTCGGCAACAAGGGCATGACCGGCACCAAGCGCTTCCTGCTCGGATCGGTCCCCGACAAGATCTCGCACCACGCGGGCGCGTCGGTCCTGATCGTCCACACGACCTGATCCGGCCCGGCGCCGCGCGAGCGGGGCGCCCGCACGGCGTCCGACGGGCGGGCGACGGCCGCCGCGGCCGGCTTGGACAGCGGGCCAGCGACAGGCGGGCCGGCGGTTGCGACCATCGATGCATGCTTCGCTCCTCCCTCGCCCCCACCACCTCGGAATCGGCGCTCGTCGCTTCGCTGCTCGCCGCTGACGCGCTCGCCCAGCGCCGCCGTGCACGATCGGGCGCTCGCGCCTGCGCCGGCAGCGAGCGCGCGAGCGGCTCGCCGCCGACGACGGCGCCGCTCGCCGGCTGAGCGCCCGGCTCAGCCCTGGCGCAGCTGGTTGGCGTCGCGGTCGCGCAGCGCCGTCGCCGCCCGCGCGTAGAGCCGCTGCTTGATCGCGGCCAGCGTCGCCGGGTCCTTGCCCGCCAGCCCGGCGGCGCGCTCGATCGCCCGCGGCAGCAGCTCGTCCTCGGCCACCGCCTCGTCGACGACCCGCGCGGCCGCGGCGTCGGTCCCGCCGTAGCGACGTCCGGTGGTCAGCGCCTCGTTGCTCGTCCAGACCGGCAGCCGCGCGACCAGCAGCTCGGTCATCCCCGGCGAGAACGGGATCCGGATGTCGACCTCGGGCAGGCAGATGAAGCCGCGGTCGGCGCGCATGATCCGGTGGTCGTGGGCGATCGCCAGCATCGCGCCGCCGGCGAAGGCGTGGCCCTGGATCGCGGCGACCGTCGGGACGCCGAGCACCAGCACCCGCGCGAGCAGGTCGTGGACCTGATCGACGAACCCGGGGATCGCGTCGGGGTTGGCGCCCATCCAGTCGAGGTCGAGCCCGTTGGACCAGATCTTGCCGCTGCCGGTCGTGACCAGGGCCCGCGGGGCCGGGGCCGCCTCGACCTCGTCCAGCAGCGCGCCGACGGCGCCGAGCCAGTCGGGGTTGAAGCGGTTCTCGCCGTCGCCGAGGTCGAGGACGCGCACGTCGCCGTCGCGACGGAGGGAGGGAGTCGATGCAGTCATGGGATCCGGGGAGGTCGTGGTGGGCGCCGCGAGGCGGCGATCGTCCCACATCGACCCCGGCGACCCGGGACCGCGAGGGCGCGCGGCGAGCGGCCGCGCGCCCCGGTGCCGCGCTACTTCAGGTTGGTGAAGACCGGCAGGACCGCGCGGTCGTTGCCCGCCTCGTCCTTGAGCCCGGAGAAGAAGATCGCCTGCGGGTCGCGGACGTTGAACCAGAGCAGCCCGCGGATGCCGTTCTTGGCCGCGATGTTCCAGGCGCTCTGCAGCCAGCTGGCGGCGGTGGTGTCCGGGATCGTCTGGCTGCTGGTCTTGAAGATGTAGGCGAACTCGGTGATGTAGAGCCGCTTGACCGCCGAGCCGGGGATCCGCTTCGTCTTCGCCGCCCGCCGCAGCAGCGTGCGCTGCGTCGACAGGTTGCGGATCGTCCACATGTCGTTGCTGCGCAGGCGCTTGGCCGGGTTGTTCTTGTAGTCGTAGGAGTGGATCGTGAAGGCGTCGGCCTTGACGGCGTAGTCCTTGGTCCGGGTGCCCTTGCGCGGCTTCCAGCTCTTGTCCAGGCCCAGGGCCTCGCGCAGGAACGGTCCGGGGTTCGACGACTTCTTGGTGCTGCGGGCGTAGGGGGCCAGCTCGCCGGCGACGACCAGCGCCTTCGGGGTCTGCTTCTTGACCTCGTCGTAGGCGATGTTCTGCATCTTGCGCCAGATCTCGGGGCCGTGCTTCTTCGGCAGCTGGGTCTGGTAGTTCGACTCGTTCCACGGCGACCAGACGAGCTTGACCGGCAGGCCCTTCAGCGCCGTCACCGACTTGCGCACCAGGGTCCGGTAGCGCTTCAGGCTGACCTTGCGGGCGTCGGTCTTGTAGAGCGTCCCCAGCTCGCCGTTGAAGCTGACGAAGAGGGTGTCGATCCCGGCCGCGGCGCCCTCGGTCGCCATCCGGCGGATCGAGGCGACCTCGTGCGGGAACGGGAAGGCGTGCTTGCCGTCCCAGTGGATGAAGGTGCGGGCGAAGGTGACGTTCGCGTCCTTGGCGACCTTGAAGAACTCGCCGCGGAGCGTCGGGTCGTCACCGCGCGCGGTGACCTCGTCGGCGAGGCCCTTGGCCATCGCCGAGGCGCCGGCGGGAAGCGCGAGGGCGGGGGTCGCGGCGGTCAGCAGGAGCAGCAGCAGCGTGAGCGTTCGCGGGCGCGCAGCCGTCTGGCGCGGCCCGACCGGATGGGACGTAGGCACCCGCGAAAGGGTACGGGAAGCGGTCCGCGCTCACGCCACCCGCGGCGACGGGCGCTGGACGATCGTTCGGGGGGTCTCAGCCCTCGTCGCCGGACGCGGGCTCCGGCGGGCCGAAGTGGTGCGCGATGTCGAACCGCGGGCGATCGCCCCAGAGCGACTCCAGGCGGTAGAAGTCGCGGGTCTCGGGAACGAAGACGTGGACGACCACGTCGCCGTAGTCGAGCAGGATCCAGCGCGCCTCCTGGACCCCCTCGACGCGCCGCGGCAGCCGCCGCTCGCCGTCGTGCTTGAGGCCCTCGTGGATCGCGTCGTGGATCGCCTTGACCTGGCGATCGGTGTTGCCGGTCAGGATCACGAACGCGTCGGTGTAGGCCGACGCGCCGCGCAGGTCGACGGCGACCGGATCCTGGGCCTTGCGCTCCGAGGCCAGCTCGGCGATCCGGCCGACCAGCCCCTCCAGCTCGGGGTCGGGCGGCAGGACGTCGTCGGACGTCTCGGGACCCGCGTCGGCGGAGATGTAGGTGCGCTTGCTCATGAGGAAGTCGGCCCGCCCCGCCCTGCTACGCGGCGCGGCCCTGGGGCACACGGTAGAGCCCCCGGGCGACGATGCGCTGCTCGACCCCGCCGGGAACCAGGTGGTGGATGGTCCTGCCCGCCCGCACGCGGGCGCGGATCAGGGTCGAGGAGAGGGCCATCGCGGGCATCGCGAACGGCAGCAGCCGCTCCTCGGCGCCGAGTTCCCGCAGCGCCGCGCGGGCCCGCTCGTGATCGTCGTCGCCGCGCTCCGCGACCCCGATCGCCGCGAACGCCAGCACGTCGTGGGGCCGGTGCCACGATCCGAGGCCGGCCGCGGCGTCGCCCCCGAGCAGCAGCACGAACTCGTCGTCGGGCCGCAGCGCCCGCAGCTCGGCGAGCGTGTCGGCGGTGTAGGACGGGCCCGCGCGGTGCAGCTCGACGTCGCAGACCTCGAGCCGCTGCTCCTCGCCGGCGACCGCCGCGTGGCAGAGCGCCAGCCGCTCCTCCGGCCCCGGGTCGCCGTCGACGACCTTGTGCGGCGGCCGCGGGGCCAGCACCAGCAGCACCCGGTCCAGGCCGAGCGCGTCGCGCGCGCACTCGGCCAGCACCAGGTGGCCGAGGTGGGGCGGGTTGAAGGTGCCGCCGAGCAGCCCGATCCGCACCGCGCGCTCCTGCCGCTCAGGAGCGGACGTGGCCGTCGCCGCGCACGAGGTAGCGGTAGGTCGTCAGCTCGCGCAGGCCGATCGGCCCGCGGGCGTGCAGCTTCTGGGTCGAGATGCCGATCTCCGCCCCCATCCCGAACTCGCCGCCGTCGGTGAAGCGGGTCGACGCGTTGACGTAGACCGCGGCCGAGCCGACGCCGCGCTCGAAGGCCCGGATGGCGCCGGCGTCGCGGGCGACGATCGCGTCGCTGTGGCCGGAGCCGTGGGTCTCGATGTGGTCGATCGCGGCGTGGACGTCGTCGACGACCCGCACGCCCAGGATCAGCGCCAGGTGCTCCGTGTCCCAGTCCTGCTCGGTGGCGGCGACGACCGGCGTGCCCTGGCCCTCGACCAGCGGCCGCGCGGCCTCGTCGGCGCGCAGCTCGACCTGGTCGTCGGCCAGCCGGCGGGCGATCCGGGGCAGGAACGCCGCGGCCGCGTCGCGGTGGACGAGCAGCGTCTCGGCCGCGTTGCAGGCGCTCGGCCGCTGGACCTTGCTGTTCTGGGCGATCTCGACGGCCTGGTCGAGGTCGGCCGAGGCGTCGACGTAGACGTGCCCGACGCCGGCCGCGGCGAAGATCACGGGCACCGTCGCGACGCCCTTCAGGGCCGCCTTCAGGCCCTCGCCGCCGCGCGGCACGATCAGGTCGATGTAGCGGTCCTGGGTCGCCAGCTCGGCCAGCTCCTCGCGGCCGCCGCCGCCGACGATCTGGATGCTGTGCTCGGGCAGGCCGGCGCTCTCGGCCGCCTCGGCGGCGACCTGGGCGAGGACCGCGTTGGAGTGCAGCGCGCTCGAGGAGCCGCGGAGCACGATCGCGTTGCCGCTCTTGATCGCCAGCGCCGCGGCGTCGATCGTGACGTTCGGGCGCGCCTCGTAGACGACCGCCACGACCCCGAGCGGGATCCGCTGGCGGGCCACGTCGAGGCCGTTGGGCAGGCGGTAGCCCTCGATCGTCTCGCCGACCGGATCGCGCAGCGCGATCACGTCGCGGACGGCGTCGGCGATCTTCGCCAGGCGCGCGTCGTCGAGCGCCAGCCGGTCCATCAGGGCGCTGCTGAGCCCGCTCTCGCGACCGTTGTCGAGGTCGCGGCGGTTGGCCTCGAGGATCTCCGGCGCCCGTGCCTGCAGCGCGTCGGCGATCGCGTGCAGCGCCGCGTCCTTCGTGCGCGTGTCGACGGCGGCCAGGCGGCGGCCGGCGGCGCGTGCCTGCCGGGCCACGTCGGTGACGGTGCGGACCTCGGTCGGAGTGGCCATCGACCAAGGGTACCCGCCCGTCGACCGCGCCCAGCGCCCCGCCGTTCGCCGATCGGGGGTCGCGCGATTGGCGACGACCAGCGACAATCCGCCGCGGAACGGCCGGCTCCCCCTTCTCCGGCCCGCTCGCGATGCCCAGAACCGCCTCGATCGGCGCTGTCGCCGTCACCGCCGCGCTGCTGCTGCTGGCCCCTGCCGCCGGCGCCGCCGGCTGCCCCGGCGCCGACACGCCGGCGGCCGCCTCGCAGCTGCGCGAGGTCCGCGCCGCCACGCTCTGCCTGATCGGCGAGCAGCGCGCCGCGGCCGGGCTGCGACCGCTGCACGTGCAATCGACGCTGCAGCGGCTGTCGCGCGACTACGCCCACCAAATGGTCCGCCAGGGCTTCTTCTCGCACACCACGCCCGGCGGGTCGACCTTCGTCGAGCGGCTGCGAGCCGGCGGCTACCCCAGGCGCGGGCGATCGTGGCGGGCGGCCGAGAACCTCGCCTGGGCGACCGGTCGGCGATCGACGCCGCGGCGCGTCGTCGCCGGCTGGATGGCCTCCTCCGAGCACCGCAGGAACATCCTCGACCCGCGCTTCCGCGACACCGGCCTGGCCGTCGTCGCCGGGACTCCCGGGCACGCGAGCGGTCGCCCGCGGGCGACCTTCGTGCAGCAGTTCGGCGTCCGCCGCTGAGCCCACGCGTCGCGCCCGGACCGAGCATCTCGATCCGGGCGCGGGCGCTCCGGGGCGCGGGACGGGCGCGCTACTTGACCTCGCGCCGCATCAGCCGCCAGAGGCCGGCGGCCAGCGGCAGCCCGACCCAGAGCAGCGAGCAGACCAGCAGCTTCGCCCAGTCGTCGCCGTGCATGCTGCCGTCGGTCAGCGGGTCGAAGGCGCTGTTGGGGTCGATCCACTCGAACGTCTTCTCGAGCGAGGAGATCATCGAGCCGAGGATCGTGAAGACCGTCGGCAGGGCGAAGAAGACGACGATCGCCAGTGCCGGGCTCATCAGCAGCAACCCGAAGCCGACGCCCATCAGCAGGTTCAGCTCCTGACCCAGGAGGGCCTGGCCGAGCGTGCTCGCCGACATCGACCAGCTGCCGTCGGCCTCGGTGGCGACGATCCCGACGATGTTGCCGACAGCCGCCATCGCGACGCTGATCACGGCGGCGGCGAGGCCGAGCACGAGCGCGGCGAGGATCTTCGAGCCCGCCACGCGGTCGCGGTGGGGCACAAGCGAGAACGTGGTCAGCGCCGTCCGCTGGGACCACTCGCTGGTGACGAGCAGGATCCCGATCACCGGCAGCAGGATGCCCAGCGGCAGCATCGTCAGCTCGAGGCTGCCGGCGAACGTGCGGTCGGCGACGTCGCCGCTCAGGGCCCGGGCGACCGCGACCACCGCGGCGATCAGGACGGCGGAGATCAGCAGCCAGCGGCCGGCGCGGGTGTCGGCGGCCTTGCGCAGCTCGACCTTGGTCAGGCGGGCGAGCGACGGGGCGGTGAAGCGCTCGCGGGGTCCGGCGGAGTCGGCCGGGCCGCCCTCGGCGGCGCCGCGGATCAGCTCGGTGTGGGCCGTGGTGCTCATGCAGCCACCTCCTGGGCGTTGGCGCCGTGCTCGCCGGCGGTCAGCGAGAGGAACATCTCCTCGAGGCCGGCGGTCTCGGCCGGCCGCAGCTCGGTCAGGACCACGCCGGCCGTGAGGGCGGCGCGACCGATCTCCTCGGCGTCGCCCTCGACCAGCTGGGCGCCGTCGGTGGTCGTCGTCGAGGGCAGGCCGGCCTCGGCCAGGGCCCGCAGCAGGGCGGTCCGGTCGGTGGCGCGGACGAGGATCCCCGCGTTGGACAGCAGCTCGTCCTTGGTCCCGTCGGCGACGATCTTGCCGCCGGAGATCACGACCAGCCGGTCGGCGACCGCCTCGACCTCGCGCAGCAGGTGCGAGGAGAGCAGGACCGTGCCGCCGCGATCGGCGAAGTCGCGCAGGACGCCGCGCATCCAGAAGATCCCCTCGGGGTCGAGCCCGTTGGCCGGCTCGTCGAGGATCAGGACCCGCGGGTCGCCGATCAGCGCGTGGGCCAGGCCCAGCCGCTGGCGCATGCCGAGCGAGTAGTCGCCGACCCGCCGGCGGGCGGCGGCGCCCGAGAGCCCGACGTGCTCGAGCATCTCCTGGACGCGGACCGGCGGGACGCCGAGGACCTGGGCGGCGAGCCCGAGGACCTCGCGGCCGGTGCGTCCGGCGTGCTGCGCCGAGGCGTCCAGCAGGACGCCGATCTCGCGACCGGGGTTGGGAAGGTCGCGGTACGGCACGCCGACGACGGTCGACGTGCCCGACGACGGCGGCGTGAGGCCGCAGATCATCCGCATGGTGGTGGACTTGCCCGCCCCGTTCGGCCCGAGGAATCCGGTCACGGTGCCGGGCTCGCAGCGGAACGAGACGTCGCTGACGGCAGCGTGCACGCCGTAGCGCTTGCTGAGGTTCTCGACGTTGATCACGCCATCCAAGGTGACGGCGCCGGAGCCCGGCGACATCGGCCGGCGGTCGATCGCGACCCCCGCCCTTGGTCTCCCGCCGACCGCCGGATGGGCCGGGGCCGGGCCGCCACGCGGCGGAAGGGCGTCTCCTGGCGAGCCCGCCCCCCGACTTCCGTCGCACGGCGCTCGACCTTGGTCGCTGGCCGGCCCCGCGGCGCCGCCGTACCCTGGGGGACGATGGCCGCCCCTGCCACCAGCGATCCCGCAGCCTCGCCGTCGCCGGCCGGGGACCGGGAGGACGGCCAGGTGCCGCTCGCGGTCGCGATCGCGGAGCGCGAGCTGCTGCCGCCCGGCATGCCGGTCAAGCGCCTGACCCGCGACTGGATCGTCGACGGCGTCGCGTTCCTGCTCGCGATCCTCGTCGGCGTCCTGACCTACGCCGACGCCTTCCCCGACGGGCCGGGGCAGGAGACGCTGGCGGTGATCGACCTGGTCGTCGGGGCGCTGACCTGCATCGCCCTCTGGTGGCGCCGCCGCTGGCCCGTCCAGATCGCGATCGTCCTCGGCGTCCTCAGCAGCGCGATCGCGTTCTCGGCCGGTGCCGCGGCGGTCGCGCTGTTCACGGTCGCCGTCCACCGGCCGGCGAGGGTCGTGCTGCCGGTGATCGCGCTCAACGTGGTGAGCGCCTCCGTCTACACCGCGGTCCATCCGGACGACGACATGGCCCTGATCTGGCAGCTCCTGCTGGTGGCCGTGATCGTCGCGGCGATCGTCGGCTGGGGGACCGCGGTCCGCGGCCGCCGGCACCTGATCCTGTCGCTGCGCGACCGCGCTCGCCGGGCCGAGAACGAGCAGCAGCTGCAGGTCTCCCAGGCGCGCGATCACGAGCGGGCGCGGATCGCCCGCGAGATGCACGACGTGCTCGCCCACCGGATCTCGCTGCTGAGCATGCACGCCGGCGCGCTCGAGTTCCGGCCCGACGCGCCGCCGGAGGAGGTCGCCCGCGCCGCCGGCGTGATCCGCTCCAGCGCCCACCAGGCGCTCGAGGACCTGCGCGAGGTGATCGGGGTGCTGCGCGGCAGCGACGAGGCCGGCGCCAGCGAGGCGACGTCGACGACCCGCCCGCAGCCGACGCTCGACGACGTCCCGGCGCTGCTGGAGGAGTCGCGGGCCGCGGGCATGCGGATCCGCGAGCAGCTGGCGATCGAGCAGCCGGACGCGCTGCCGACCAGCGTCGGCCGCAACGCCTACCGCGTCGTCCAGGAGGGGCTGACGAACGCCCGCAAGCACGCGCCCGGGGCGGTCGTCGACGTCGTCGTCTCCGGCGCGCCGGCCGTCGGGGTCACGATCGAGATCCGCAACCCGACGCCGGTCGGCGTCCTCGACGGGGCGTCGCGGCCCGCCGTCGCGGGCGAGATCCCCGGGTCCGGCACCGGCATCATCGGGCTCGGCGAGCGGACCGCGCTGGCCGGCGGGCGACTGGACCACGGGCCGACCGCCGACGGGGGCTTCCGTCTGCGAGCCTGGCTGCCGTGGCCGCGCTGACGCCGCGCCCGACTCCGACCTCCGACCTCCGACCGATCCGACCCGAGGCAGCCTTGAGCACCCCGATCCGCGTCCTGCTCGTCGACGACGACCCCTTGGTGCGCTCGGCGCTGGCGATGATGCTCGAGGGCACCACCACCGTGCGCGTCGTCGGCGAGGCCAGCGACGGCGCCGAGGTCCCCGCCGCCGTCGACGCCCACCGCCCCGACGTGGTGCTGATGGACATCCGGATGCCGCGGGTCGACGGCCTGACGGCGACCGAGCGGCTGCGGTCGCGCAAGGACACTCCCGCCGGCGCGCCCGAGGTGATCGTGCTGACCACCTTCGACGCCGACGACCAGGTCGTCCGCGCGCTGCGGGTCGGCGCCGGCGGCTTCCTGCTCAAGGACACGCCGCCGGCCGAGATCGTGCGTGCGATCGAGCTGGTCGCGGCCGGCGAGGCGATGCTCTCCCCGACCGTCACCCGCAAGCTGATCGAGCACGTCGCCGATCCCGAGGTCGAGGATCGCCGCGGCCGGGCCAAGACGCTGCTGGCCGAGCTGACGGAGCGCGAGCTCGAGGTCGCCGTCGCCCTCGGGCAGGGCAAGTCGAACGCCGAGATCGGAGCCGAGCTGTACATGAGCGTGGCGACGGTCAAGGCCCACGTCTCGAAGGTCCTGCAGAAGCTCGACCTCAACAACCGCGTCCAGGTCGCGCTGCTGGCGCACGACGCCGGGCTGACCTAGGGCGAACGTCCCGGCCTCAGACGAGCACCAGGCGGTCGCGGTGGACCGCCTCCTCCGGCGCGCCCGGCAGCGTCTCGCGGACGCGCTCGGTCCGCTGGCCCATCACCCGCCGCAGGGCGCCGGCGGGGTAGCCGCTGATCCCCTTGCCGATCAGCTCGTCCCCGCAGCGGATGTCGACGGCGTCGCCGGCCCGGAAGTCGCCGCCGACCCCGGTCACGCCGACCGGCAGCAGCGACGTGCCGCCGGCGGTCAGGGCCCGCAGCGCGCCGCGATCGACCTCGATCGTGCCGCGGGCCGGCTTGGCGTAGCGCAGCCACAGCTTGAAGCTCGACCAGCGGGCCTCGCCGGCGGCGAACGCGGTCCCCTCGGCCTCGCCGTCGAGCAGCCGCCGCAGCGCCTCGGGCCGGAGCCCGTTGGCGACCACCGTCGGGATCCCGGCCGCGGCCGCCATCTCGGCCGCCAGCGCCTTGCTGCGCATCCCGCCGGTCCCCAGCGACGAGGTGGTCGAGCCGATGTCGTGGGTGGCCAGCGCCTCCTCGACGTCGACGACCTCGGTCACCAGCTCGGCGGCCGGGTCGCGCCGCGGGTCGGCGGTGAAGAGCCCGTCGGTCGACGTCAGCAGCACCAGCCGGTCGGCGTTCAGCAGCATCGCCACCTGCGCGGCCAGCAGGTCGTTGTCGCCGAAGCTGATCTCGTCGGTGGTGGTGGTGTCGTTCTCGTTGATCACCGGCACGGCGCCGTACTCGACCAGCCGCAGCAGCGTCCGGCGGGCGTTGACGAACGCCTCGCGCTCGCCGAGGTCGTGGAGCGTCAGCAGCACCTGGGCCGCGACCAGGCCCTCGCCGTCGAGCAGGTCGTCCCAGGCCCGGAACAGCCGCCCCTGGCCGACCGCGCTGGCCGCCTGCAGCGCGTCGATCGCCGTCGGGCGGGCCGGCAGCTTCAGCGCCTCGACGCCGCGCGCGATCGCGCCGCTGGAGACGAGCACGAACCGCTCGCCGCGGGCGTGGCGGGCGGCGAGCGTGGCGCAGTGCGCGGCGAGGCCGTCGCGTCGCAGCGCGCCGCCGTCGTCGGCGATGATGCTCGATCCGAGCTTGACGACCGTCAGGGACATCGGCGGTCCAGGGTAGTGCGCCGGACGCCGGGACGAGCGGCCCGCTCACCCCGGCGCGCCGGGCTGCTCGGGGTTCGAGCCGGGCGAGTCGCCGTGGCGAACCGGTCGGCCGGCGACCGGAACGTCACGACCCTGCCCGCCCGCTCAGTCGACGGCCAGCGAGATCGCCAGCCCGGGGCCCGGGCGCTACAGCTCCGGGTCGAGCTCGAACGCGACGCCGGCGATGTCGACCTCGTCGCCGGCCTCGAAGCCCGCCTCGCGCAGCGCCTCGATCACGCCCATCTTGCGCAGCCGCGACTCCAGGTACTCCAGCGCCTCCTCGTTCTCGAGGTCGTGGCGCTTGAGCAGCCGCTCGACGCCGGGGCCGGTGACCGCGAAGCCGGCGGGGGCCCTGGCGATCCGCCAGTCGCGCTCGGCGCTGGGCCGGTAGACCCGGTGCTCGGCCATCGACTCGATCGTCGCGTCGAGGGCGAGGGCGTCGTCGGCCGGTCGCACCGGGACGGTTCGCAGCAGCAGCGCCCGCAGCTCGTCGAGGCCGCCGCCGGTGGCGCTGGAGGTGACCAGGACCGGGACCTCGGCGGCCTCGGCGGCCTCCCACGGCTCGAGCGGCTGGCCGTCGGCGCCCAGGCGCTGGCCCTGCGGCCCGCGGGGCCCATTCAGGCGCTCGTCCCAGGCGGCGACGGCGGCCTCGGCGGCCTCCGGGGAGACCAGGTCGGACTTGCTCAGCACCAGGATCCGCGGCAGCGCGGCCAGGCGCTCGTCGTAGGCGGCGATCTCGGCCTCGATCGCGGCGTGGTTGACGGCCGGGTCGCTGCCGTCGAGCGGCTGCAGGTCGAGCACGTGGACGAGCAGCCGGCAGCGCTCGACGTGGGCCAGGAACTCGTGGCCCAGGCCCTTGCCCTCGCTGGCGCCCTCGATCAGGCCCGGGATGTCGGCCAGGATCAGCTGCCGCTGCTCGCCCTGGATCGTGCCGAGGACCGGCTCCAGCGTGGTGAAGGGGTAGTCGGCGACCTTCGGCGTGGCGCGGGTGATCCGCGACAGCAGCGACGACTTGCCCGCGTTGGGCAGGCCGATCAGGCCGACGTCGGCCAGCAGCTTCAGCCGCAGGTCGATCCAGCCCTCCTCGCCCTCGAGCCCGTGCTCGCGGAAGCGCGGGCTCTGCCGGATCGGCGACGCGAAGCGCGCGTTGCCGCGTCCGCCGGAGCCGCCGCGGGCGACCCGCACGTGCTGGCCGGGGACGATCAGGTCGTGGACGGCGCCGTCGAGCGCGGTGACCTGCGTGCCGGGCGGCACCTTGATCACCAGGTCCTCGCCGTCGTGGCCCTTCTTCAGCGCGCCCTCGCCGTGGCGGCCGCGCGGCGCCTTGAAGTGGACCCGCCGCGAGAACGACTGCAGGTCCCGCAGCGAGTCGTCGCAGATCACGTCGACGTTGCCCCCGCGGCCCCCGTCGCCCCCGTCGGGACCACCCTTGGGCACGTGCGCCTCGCGACGGAACGACATGCACCCGTCACCGCCGTGACCGCCCTGGACGAAGATGTGCGCGCTGTCGGAGAGCACCCGCTGATGGTCGCAGGCCGCCGGGCACGGGGCGGCCCGGTGCAGTCCGGTGCGGCGGGTTGGGCGGCGCGTGCGGCGGGCCGGCGGGCGTGGCGCAGCGGCGGGCAGTGGGCGCGCGGCGGGCAGTGGGCGCGCGGCGGACAGCGGGCACGCGGCGGCGGGTGGCGAGCACGAGACGCCAGGGCCTGCGTCGAACGGTGGCCCTGGCGCGTCATGCACGGTCAGCGGGCATTGGACGCCATAGTCGGCGCCCGCTGCGGGCCCTGGCGTGTCGTGCAGGCTGGTGCCCGCGCGAAGCGCGCGCCGACGGACCCGCAGCGTCGCGGTGCCCAACCGCTCATGCGCCGTGCCGGCATGCCCGTCGCGTCACCGGCGGAGCCCTTCGCGCGCGACCGCGAGCACCGTGGCGATGTTGGCGACCACGGCCGCAGGCGCATCGCGCAGGTCCTCCCAGAGGACCGGCACCACCCGATAGCCAGCGGCTTGGAGCCGCGCGAGCTTGCGGCGGTCCCGGCGGAAGGCGATCCGGTCGCCGTGGAACGTGAAGCTGTCGAACTCCACGACGACCCGCAGGTCGGGCCAGAGCGCGTCGACCTCGAAGTCGGCGGCGCGAGCATTGGTCCGCGGACGTGGGATCCCGGCGCGACGGAGCAACTCGACCAGCAGCCGCTCGGCGACCGAGCGATCGAAGGCGGGCCCGATCCGGAGCACCCGGCCGAGCGTTCGCAGGCCCGCGTGGCCCGGCGAGCCTGCGAGGGTCCTGCGGACCTCGGCTTCGGAGGTCAACCGAGCCCGCAGCGCCTCGGCCAGCATCCGTTCGACGAACGAGATCTGTCCGGCGGCGGCGACGTCGAGCACGGTCCGGACCGGCGAGGTGACCGGAATCGGGCCGATCCAGCGGAGGTCGCGTGGCCCCAGGACGGCGCTGCGGTGCCGGCGGATGCCCGGGTGGCAACCGGGATTGCGACCGACGACGGTCACGTCGATCGGCTCGCCGGAGTCGGGCACGTGGGTCCCCGCTGGCAGGATCGCCCACAAGCGCGCCGCGGTGAGGTGGCTGATCAGCGCGTCCGGCGACATCGCGAGCACCCCGGCCATGGCAGATCTTTCGAAGGTCAGGAGCCCGTGGCCGACCGCGTAGACGCCCCGGTGCACCCGGTGAAGGCGCCCGGCCCGCGACCGGTGGTCGATCCCAGCCCGGGTGATGCCGCAGGCAAGCAGCTGCGGGCGGGCGACGACGCCGTGCTGCCGCTCGGCGAACCACGCCACCGCGTGGTCGCCCTCGAGACCGGCGGGCGGCGCCCCGGCGCGGGGACCGGCCTGGACGACCGGCATCATCCGCCAGAGCCCCCGATCTCGCCAAGCTGTGGCGCGTCGTCCGCGTCCAACGGGCACGAGGCGCCACAGGTCCCCCCGCGGCGGACCCCTGGCGTCTGGTGCTCGTTCCGCAGACGGCTTTCGCAGCGCATCCGCGAAGGATCTCCCGCTCACCCCGCCGTCTCGCCGCGACCGCCCCGATCGACACGCGATCGGCACGCGCCCGCCGCGGGCCTGCACGTTCTCGGCACAAAGAACGACCCGTCCACCCGCCGCCCGACCTGCTCCGCCTCAACCGCCACCGGCCACCGCGCCACCCAACGCCGCCCAACGCCGCCCGCCACCGGGTCTCGCCGACGGCCTACCGCCGACGCCCCCGACCACCCAACGCCACCCGCCACCAGCTCCGCGCCGCCCGACCGCGGCGCGACACGTCCTGGTGACCAGGCTGCAGAGGCCCGCGCTCGGCCGGCCGACGTGGCCCGATCGCCGTGCGACACTCGCCACATGGCCGACGAGCGGGTCCTGTTCATCACCGGCGCCTCCTCCGGGATCGGCGCGGCCACGGCCCGGGCGGCGCTCGGGGCGGGCTGGAGCGTGGCGCTCAGCGCCCGCTCGGCGGCCAAGCTCGACGAGCTGGCGGCGCAGCTCGACGGCGGCGAGCGGGTGCTGGTGGTGCCGGCCGACGTCACCGAGTGGGATCAGCTCGAGGCGGCGGTCGAGCGGACGCGGGAGCGGTTCGGGCGGCTCGACGCGGTCTTCGCCAACGCCGGCTTCGGGGCCCGCCGCGGATTCCTCGAGGAGAGCCCGGAGCAGTGGCGCTCGATGGTGCTGACCAACGTCTACGGTGCCGCGCTGACGATCCGGGCGACCCTGCCGGCGATCACGGCCTCCCGCGGCCACGTCCTGCTGACCGGCTCGGTCGCCGGCCGGCGGGCGCTTCCCGGCAGCCTCTACTCGTCGACCAAGTTCGCGGTCGGCGCGATGGCCGAGTCGCTGCGCCAGGAGCTCAACGGGACCGGCGCCCGGGTCACGCTGATCGCGCCCGGGATGGTCGACACCCCGTTCTTCGACAGCGCGCCGTCGATCGAGGCCCTGCACCCCGAGGACGTCGCCGGCGCGGTCCTGTGGGCGCTCGGCCAGCCGCCCCGGGTCGACGTCAACGAGATCCTGCTGCGGCCGACCGCCCAGGACGGCTAGGCGGCCTGCATCGCCCGGCTCGTGGCCAGGCCGACCACGGCCGCGGCGCCCGCCACGGTGCTCGTCGCCGCGACGCCGGTCGCGGGCAGCGACCGCGCCGCCGCCAGCGTCGCGACCAGGTCGACGACGTCGGCGACGGCGCTCGTCCGCGCCCAGCGGTAGCCGCGGTCGGGGTCTCCGGCGGTGTGGATCTGGGCCATCCCGATCAGCGCGTCGCGGATCCCCAGGCCGCGCAGCGCGACCTGCGCCGCCGGCGTCGCTCCGGCCTCGCCGAGCCACGGGCGCCCGACGCGGCCGGGGACCGCCAGCAGAGCGGCGCCGACGGCGATCCGGCCGACGCCGATCAGGCGCGAGACGTTGGCGGGGTTCAGACGAGGCATGCCCGGCACCCTACGTGGCGTCCGCCGGCGGCGAGAGCACGGCCGCGGCGACACGCCGGTCGCCGTCGTCCGTGCCCGTCCCGCTACCGTCGGACCTGACGATGACCGCGACGTGGTTCCTCCCCGACCTGTGGCAAGACTACGTCCAGGACCCCGGACGGCAGGGCATCTTCCTCGTCCTCGCCGCGTTCCTGACGTCGTTCGTGTTCATCCGCACCAGCGCCCGGATGTCGCGCAGCGACCGCTTCCCGTGGTGGCCCGGCAGCGTGGTGACCGACAGCGGCGTCCACCTGCACCACCTGGTCTGGGGGATCGTGCTGATGATGGCCGGCGGGACGCTCGGCTTCGCGCTCCACAGCCAGCCGCCGTGGTTCGAGATCTGCGCGGTGATCTTCGGGGTCGGCGTCGGCCTGACCTTCGACGAGTTCGCGCTCTGGGTCTACCTGCGGGACGTCTACTGGGCCCGCGAGGGCCGGACCTCGATCGACGCGGTCGCGGTCACCGCCGCATTCATGGGGCTGGTCTTCCTGGGCGTCAACCCGCTGCAGTTCAGCGGCGACGACACCACCAGCACGCTCTACTCGGTCGGCTACAGCCTGATGGTGCTCGCGGTCAGCGGCGTCT
The DNA here is from genome assembly GCF_000240225.1 of Patulibacter medicamentivorans. GTDB lineage: Bacteria > Actinomycetota > Thermoleophilia > Solirubrobacterales > Solirubrobacteraceae > Patulibacter > Patulibacter medicamentivorans. Next base: position 39,701 of record NZ_AGUD01000244.1, on the reverse strand, counting down.
GCTTCGCCAAGTCGCGGTTCCTGCACGGGTTCGCGTCGTTCGTGCTGCCGCCGGTCGGGCTGTGGGCGGTGATCCGGCTGGGCAAGCCGACGTCGCCGTGGGCCCGCTGGCGCTACTCCAAGCGCGACCCGCAACGCCAGGAGCGGGCCGTCGAGCGGTTCGGGCCCCACCGCCGGACCGCCCGGATCGTCGAGTGGCTGCGCCAGGCGGTCGGCGGCGTCGCCCATCCCGGGCACGAGCCCGACAGCCTCCAGCAGCGCGAGGCGGACCTGGCCCGCGCGCGGGTCCGCGAGGCGGACGCCTCGGCCCGCGCCGCCGAGGAGGTCCACGCCCGGGCCCTCGCCGAGGAGCACTACCGCGCGGCGCTCGACGAGCACCGGGCCGCCGTGGCCGACGGCGACGGCGGCCCCGCCCGTGAGCGGGACTGACCCCGGGAACGACGACGGCCCGCCGGGCCCGGATCCGTGGACCCGGGCCCGGCGGGCCGTCGAGGAAGCGTGGTGCGTCGGGGTCAGTCGGCGGCGACGGCGACCGGCTGCTCCGCCGGCTGCTCGACCGTCACGACCCGGCCGCGCCAGCCGCGGGTGAACGCCACGACGCCCGCGTCCTTCGCGAACAGCGTGTCGTCCTTGCCGATGCCGACGCCCTTGCCGGGCTTGAAGACGGTGCCGCGCTGGCGGACGATGATCTCGCCACCGGTGACGACCTGGCCGGCGAACACCTTCACGCCGAGGCGCTGGGCGTTGGAGTCGCGGCCGTTGCGGGAGGAGCCGAGGCCCTTCTTGTGTGCCATGAGTCAGTTCTCCGGACGGTCAGGCCGAGATCGAGTCGATGCGGATCCGCGTCAGCGGCTGACGGTGACCCGTCGTCCGCTTGTACCCGCGCTTCGGCTTGAACTTGAAGATGCGGATCTTCGGGCCCTTGATGTGCTCGACGACGGTCGCGCCGACCTTGGCCGACTTCAGCGCGTCGGCACCGATCGCCACGGCGTCGCCCTTGACCAGCACGGGCTCGAGGGCGACAGAGGCACCAGCCTCGACGTCGAGCTTCTCGACCAGGAGCTCCTGGCCCTGCTCGACGCGGTACTGCTTGCCACCGGTCTTGACGATTGCGTACATACGGATGCGACTCACTCGGACGAGATGGTCTCTGCGGTCTCGTCGGCGTCGGGCGCAGAAGCGCGCTTCGCTCGGGACGCAGCAGAGCGGCGCCCACCTCGGGTGCGGCGCCGGACAGCGGAGGATACGCCATCGGCGCCCTCCTTGGCGTCCCGGCCCTCGCCGCCGGCGTCGGCCGCTCCGTCCGCGCTCGGCGCGTCGTCGTCCGCCACCGGCGCGTCGGCTGCCTCGTCCTCGACCGGGGAGGCCTCCTCGACCGCCTCGCTCTCGGCGTCCGGTGCGACCTCGTCGGCCGCGACGACCGCGTCGTCGCGGTCCGCCACGACGTCCTCGGCCGATGCCGCGTCCTCGGCCGAGACCATCTCGCCCTCGGTCGCGTCGGTGGCGACGTCGCCGCCGGCCTCCCCCGCGCCGCCGCGACCGCGACCGCGACCGCCGCGGCGACGGCGACGGCTCGTGCGCTCGCCGCCGGCCGGCGCGTCGGCCTTCGGGTCCTCGATCGGCCCGACCAGCACGGCGTTGGCCGACGTGCGGCCGGCGCGCTCGATCCGGACCAGCTTCTTCTCGCCGACGAAGCGCCCGCCGCCCATCACCGAGACGACGTAGCCGCCGACCTTGGCGACCGCGTCGTCGACGTTGTACATGTGCGGCTCGACGATCTGGACGAGGACCTCCTCGCCCTCCTGGAACGGGATCGCCCGCTCCTGGACGTCCTCGATCGAGCCCTCCATCACGATCTCGAACTCGTCCAGCGGCAGCCGGTCGGAGCCCTCGAACACGAAGTAGCGGCCGGTCGCCTCCTCCAGCGCGTGCAGCACGCGCGCGCCCTGGCCGGTGAACTCGGTCACCACGTCGGGGTGCATCCGGACGAGGAACGCCTTCGAGCGCTTCGGCGCCCGCGAGGCGTGCTCGCGCAGCTCGCGCTCGAACTCGATCGCGAGCGTCTCCTCGCTCTTGATCACGCCGTCGCCGTCGCAGGTCGGGCAGGCGCGGGTGATGACCTCGCGCGCGCCCTCGGTGACGTTCTGGCGCGTCATCTCGACCAGGCCGAGCTTCGAGATCTCGGCCGTGAAGGTCTTGGTCCGGTCCTCGGCCAGCTTGGCCCGCAGGACCTTCAGCACCTCGCGCTGGTTGCGCGCCTTCGCCATGTCGATGAAGTCGATGACGATGATGCCGCCGATGTCGCGCAGCCGCAGCTGGTTGACGACCTCCTCGGCGGACTCGAGGTTGGTGCGGGTGATCGTGTCCTCCAGCCGGGCCTGCTTGCCCTTGCCGGTGAAGCTGCCGGAGTTGACGTCGATGACCGTCAGCGCCTCGGCGTAGTCGATCATCAGGTAGCCGCCGGACGGCAGGTCGACGCGGCGGCTGATCAGCCCGTCGATCACCGGCTCGACGTCGAAGGCCTCGAACAGCGGGTCCGACTCCTCCCACAGCTCGACCTTGTCGACCAGCTCGGGGGCGGTGCGGGTGAAGAACGACTTCAGCCGCTGGACCTGACCGGGATCGTCGACGATCGCGCGCTCGAACTCGGCGCTGAAGATGTCGCGGACGACGCGGACCGAGAGGTCGGCCTCCTGGAAGACCATGCACGGGCCGGGCAGGTCGACCGCGCGCTGCTCCAGCACCTCGTGGAGCTTGAAGAGGTAGGGCAGCTCGCGCTCGAAGTCCTCGCGGACGGCGCCGCGGGCGGCCGTGCGCACGATCGCGCCGCCGCCGTTCAGCTCGAGGCCCTTGACCTCCTTGCGCAGGCGGTTGCGCTCGGCGTCGTCGACCTTCTTCGAGACGCCGACGCCCTCGCCCTTGGGCGCGTAGACCAGGTAGCGCCCGGCGATGGTCAGGTCCATCGTCAGGCGGGCGCCCTTGGTCTTCAGCGGGTCCTTCGTGACCTGCACGACCAGCTCGTCGCCGGGCTTGATCAGGTCGCTGATCTTCGGGTGGTTGTCGCCGCCGTGACCGCGACGGGCGACCTTGACGCCCGGCAGCCGGATCTCGTCGACGTGCAGGAAGCCGTTCTTCTCCAGGCCGATGTCGACGAACGCCGCCTCGAGCCCGGGGAGGACGTTGTCGACCCGGCCCTTGTAGACGTTGCCGACGATCGACCGGTTGGACCGGCGCTCGAAGTAGAGCTCGGCGACGCGATAGCCGGAATCCGGCTTCTTGCCACGCCCGCCACGACGGCGGTTGCCGCCTTGACCGGCGTTGCCTGCTCCTTCGGTGGACTCCAGCAGCGCGACGCGGGTCTCTCCGCGGTCCACGCTCACCAGGACCTGTTTCTTCACGAGTGCTACCTCAATCGGGTCTGGCCACGGTCGGGCCTCGTCGTGCCGCCGCCCGTCCCTGCGCGTAGATCGCCTGCAGCAGGCCGATCGCGAGGTAGGTGGAGAGCACCGAGGAACCGCCGTAGCTCACAAGCGGGAGCGGGATGCCGGTGATGGGCATGATGCCCACGTTCATCCCCGCGTTGACCAGGACTTCGAACAGGAGCATCGCCAGGATGCCGGCCGCCAGTACGGCGCCGAAGAAGTCCCTCGCGGTCGAGAGGATGCGCAACCCGCGCCACATGATCAGTGCATAGAGGGAGAGGATCGTTGCCGCTCCCATGAAGCCGAAGCGCTCCCCGACCGACGCGAAGATGAAGTCGGTCTGGTTCTCCGGCAGGTAACCAAGTTTCTGCTGCGTGGCCTCGTCGCCCCGGCCCGTCTTCTGCCCCGAGCCGATCGCCGTCTTGGCCTGCGCCAGCTGGTAGGTCGGGTCGATCCCGCCCGCCACCTGGTGCTCGTGCTTGTTCGGGTGCAGGAAGGCCGTCAGGCGGGCCACCTGGTAGGGCTTGAGGACGTCGACGCCGGCCGCCGGGAGCACCCCGAGGACGGCGATCACCCCGCAGAGGGCGGTCGTGCCGATGATCGCCAGGTGCCGCCCGGGCGCTCCGCCGATCAGCAGCAGCCCGGCGCCGACCGCCGCGTAGACCAGGCCGGAGCCGAGGTCCGACGTGACGACCATCGCCGCCGGCAGCCCCAGGAAGGCCAGCATCCGCAGGGTCGTGCCCCACTCGTCGACCGCCCGCGAGCGCTCGACCAGGACCGCGGCCCCGCTGACGGCGACCAGCACCTTGCCCAGCTCCGAGGCCTGGAAGCTGAAGACCTTCAGGTCGATCGACAGCGTCGAGCCGTTGACCGCGGAGCCGAACAGCGCGACGGCCACGATCGACGCCAGCATGAAGCCGTAGAGCCCCCAGCGATAGCGCTGCAGGCGGGCGTAGTCGAAGCGCGAGACGACCGTCGCGACGCCGATCCCGACCACGCCGTAGGCGATCTGGCGGCTGACGTAGGCGGAGTCGCCGTTGGTCGCCCCGGAGATCGCCACGACCGAGCAGATCGTCAGGCCGATCGCCGCGATCGCCAGCACCGGGTCGAACGGCAGCTGCGCCTCGAGCAGGCCGCTCAGCTCGCGTCCGCGACGGCGGCGCGGACGGCGCATCCCGATCGGCGTGGTGGTCGGTTCGCTGGCCATCACTCGTTCGGGTTCGACCCGGTCTGCTTGGCGTCGCAGGCGGCCTGCGACGGCGACTGCTGGTAGAAGCTCCGGAGCATCCGGCAGACGATCGGGGCGGCGGTCTCGGTGCCGAAGCCGCCGTTCTCGACCGTCGCCACGACGACGATCGGGCGGGTCGGGTCGGGCACCATCGCCGCGAACCACGACTGGTCGGAGCAGGGCTTGGTCTTCGGGCAGCGCTCGGCGGTGCCGGTCTTGCCCATCACCGGGTACTGGCTCTGGTTCCAGCCCGCGAAGACGCCGGCGGCGGTGCCGTCGCCCTCGCGGGTGACGTTCCAGAGGCCGGTCAGGATCGCCGTCTTGTACTCGACGGGGAACTTGACCACCCGCGGCTTGGGCCGCGGCAGCTTCTGCTCGAGCACCCCCTGTGAGCTCTCGACCTGGTCGCCGAGCCGCGGGACCGGGAACCGCAGCTCACCGGTGACGCGGTCGGTCGGGTCGTAGAGCCCGGAGTAGGCGACGGCCAGCTGCAGCGGGGTCGCCAGCAGGTCGCCCTGCCCGACCGAGAGGTTGACGTTGTCGCCGCGCTTGTAGGTGTCGCCGATCTTGAAGACCAGCCCGCAGCTGGCGACCTTGCGCTGCCTGCGGCAGGCCCTCTCGTCCTTGTCGCGCTGCTTGCGCCATTCGCTCGAGGGGACCGTGCCGGCGTCCTCGCCGGGCAGGTCGATGTGGCTGGTGCGACCGAACCCGAACAGGTGGGCCCAGGTCTGCAGCGGCTGGTTCGGGAGCGGGAAGAGGTTCCAGCCGACCAGGTAGAAGTAGGTGTCCGACGAGACCGTCAGCGCCTGGACCAGGTTGGTGTCGCCGTGGTCGGCGCTGCCGGCGTTGCAGAACTCCTGGTCCTGGTCGCCGAGCTTGATGCAGGAGCCGGTCCCCTGGCGCGTCTGGAGGCCGATCACGCCGCTCGTCAGGCCGGCCGCGGCCGTGATCGGCTTGAAGGTCGAGCCGGTCGGGTAGAGGCCCTGGATCGCGCGGTTGATCAGCGGCGCCCCGTTGCGGGCCGACGTCAGCTGCTTGAACTGCTGCGCGGTGATGTCGCGGTTGAAGACGTTGGGGTCGATCGAGGGGTACGAGCCCATCGCCAGCACCGAGCCGTCACGCGGATCGAGCGCGACGTAGGCGCCGCCGGCGCGCTTCTTCGTCTTGTCGTCGATCTTCCGGCCGATCGCCTGCTGCATCCCGAACTGGCCGACCCGCTCCAGCCCCAGGTCGAGGGTCAGGCGCAGCCGCCGGCCCTGCTTCGGCTTGACGTCGGTGACCTTGCCGGTCGGCCGGTTCTGAGCGTCGACCTGGACCCGCTGCTCGCCGTCCTTGCCGCGCAGGACGCTGTCGTACTCCTGCTCCAGCCCGCCCTGGCCGATCTGCTGGCCGGCCACCAGCCCGCGATAGCGCTCCTGCTTCAGTTGGCTCTCGCTGATCTGGCCGACGGCGCCGAAGATCTGGGCGGCCAGCTGCTTGCCCGGGTACTCGCGGATGTACTCCTTGGTGACCGTCAGCCCGGGGAAGTCGGCCTGGCGCTCCAGCAGGTAGTTCTTGACCGGCAGGCTGACCTTGCGCTTCAGCGGCACGTTGCCCGCCGGCACCTTGACGATCCCGGCGACCACCCGCTGGTACAGGCGCTGGGGCGACGTCTTGAGGATCGGCGAGACCCGCTCGAGCTTGGCCACCAGCAACGGCGAGGCGTCCTTCAGCGTCAGGTCGTCGGGCTTGTCGGCGGCCAGCTCGCGCGCGGCCTGACGGTCGGCGTCCTTCTTCTGGCGGACCGTCGGGATCCGCGCCTTCCGCCGCGCCTTGCGCGATCGGCCGGCGGCCCGGGCCACGGCCCGCGAGACCGACTGGTCCAGCAGCTGGGTCGCGCGGCGCTCGACCTTGACCTCGTGGACGCCGATGTCGTGGCCCCAGTTGCTGACCCGCGCGCGGTCCGCCTCGGGCACCGCGTCGGACTTCAGCGAGACGACGTTGGCGACCTCGTTCTTGACCAGGACGTTGCCGTTGCGATCGATGATCCCGCCGCGACCGGCCGCGACCCGCACGACCCGGGCCGGGTTCTCGGTCGCCTTCGCCAGGTAGTCGTCGCCCTGCAGGATCTGCATGAACCAGAGCCGCAGGAACAGCACCGCGAAGACGCCGAAGGCGACGATCCCGAACGCGGCCACGCGGAGAGCGAGCTGGGGAGTCGAGTTCCTGCGATCTCGCGTGCTCATCGGATGCGGACGTCCAGATCGGACGTGGAGCGGCTGCCATAGGCCCGCCGTCGGCGGCGCCGGCGAGCTTCCTCGGGAAGCATCGGCAACAACCAGCGCTTCACCCGATTATGCACGGGCAGCGCCAGGAGGGCGTTGATCAGGGTCGTGCCGACGATCACCCAGATCATCCCAGGGCTGACCCGGGTGCTCTGGTTGAGCATCAGCTCGAGCAGGCCGTAGAGCACCAGCGCGGCGAACGTGCCGAAGACGCCGACCACCACCGGGACCGCGCTCGACTCGGGATCGCGCAGCTGCCCGAGGCGACCGACGGCGTAGCCGGTCAGCACGAACGAGAGCGACGAGAGGCCGAGCGTCTGCCCCGAGACCCCGTCGAGCAGCAGGCCGAGCCCGAAGCCGAAGGCCGCCCCCGAGATCGGTCCGGCGAGCAGCCCGACCATCAGCAGCGTCAGGACCGCCAGGTCGATCTGCATGCCGACGATCCAGACCCGGCTGAAGAGCACCAGCTGCAGCAGGCCGACCAGCAGGCCGAGCAGGCCCAGCCGCAGCCACGGGACGGCCCCGATGACGCTGTGATCGGGCAGCCGGACCCGCCGTCGCCGCCGCTGGCGGCGCGAACGGCTGACCGTCGGCTGCGGGCTCACTGCGGCCGGTTCCCGTTCACGCTCTGGGTCAGGACCCGGACGGTCTCGAGCGAGCGGAGGGCGACGAGCGGGCGGACGTGGGCGACCTGGTCGTCCTCCTTGGCCTGGTCGACGCTGGTCACGCGGCCGATCGGGATCCCGGGCGGCGCCAGCGACGCCAGCTCGCCGGCGTTGCGGGCGCTGCCCGAGGTCGTGACGAGCATCCCGGGGTTGATCGCGACCGTCGACGGGATGTCGGACAGCTCGAGGTCGGTGGTCGTCCCCGCCCCCGCCCCCGTGATGATCCCGATCGGGTCCTTGCCCGCCAGGCGGGCGCCGATCGCGACGCTCTGGTCGGGCAGCAGCGCGACGACCGCCTGGCCCCCGCGCGCGTTGCGGACGAACCCGACCAGGCCCGCGTTGTCGGCGTCGGCGCCGATCACCGGGTCCCCGACCGAGATCCCGTCGTTGGAGCCGCGATCGATCGTGACCGTCAGCGCCCACTGGCTGGGGGACTGGACGATCACGTCGGCAGCCACCGGCGCGGCGCGGGAGAGCTGCAGCCGGTCGTCGAGCTCCTGCAGCTGTGCCAGCTTCGGGATCCGCCGCAGGCGGTCGAGCAGCCGCGCGTTCTCGGCCCGCAGCTGGTTCGCCTCGCGCTTGCGGTCGGCGACCTCCTGCTTGGCGTCCGCGGTGTCCCCGACCCAGTTGACCAGGTCCCGGACCGGCTTGACGATCGTCGAGGCGCCGTCGACCAGCGGCCCGGCGACCCCGCCGGTGGTCCCGCCGCCGGCGGAGCCGAAGGCGGCGGTCAGCAGGATCAGCGACACCACGACCAGGGCGGCGAGCACCAGGCGACGGCGACGGCGTGCGGACGGATCGTTCACGGAACGCGATACGGGCGGGGCGGGCGACGCACGGGGCGGCCGGCGGGTCTAGTACCGGCGACGCCGGTTGCGGGAGTGTCCGCGGTTCATCCGGTGGATGACGTCGAACTCCTCGAGCGAGCGACCGGAGCCGACCGCGACGCAGGTCAACGGGGACTCTGCCAGGTGCGCGGGCATCTGCGTCTCCTCGCGGAGGCGCTCGTCGAGCCCCCGGAGCAGCGATCCCCCGCCGGCCAGCATGATCCCGCGGTCCATGATGTCGGACGACAGCTCGGGCGGCGTGCGGTCGAGGGTCTCCTTGACCGCCTCGATGATCGCCGACAGCGGCTCCTCGAGCGCCTGCCGGACCTCTTCGCTGGTGATGACGACCGTCTTCGGCAGGCCGGAGACCATGTCGCGGCCGCGGATCTCGGTCTGGACCTCCTCCGCCATCGGGTAGGCGGAGCCGATCTCGAGCTTGACGTCCTCGGCCATCTGGGTGCCGATCAGCAGCTTGTACTCGCGCTTGGCGTAGGCGACGATCGCCTCGTCGAACTCGTCGCCGGCCACCCGGACCGACTGCGAGACGACGATCCCGCCGAGCGAGATCACCGCGACCTCGCTGGTGCCGCCGCCGATGTCGACGACCATCGAGCCGGTCGGCTCGGCGACCGGCAGGCCGGAGCCGATCGCGGCGGCCATCGGCTCCTCGATCAGGTACGCCTGGCGGGCACCGGCGGAGATCGACGCCTCCTCGACCGCGCGCTTCTCGACCCCGGTCACGCCGGAGGGGACGCAGACGACGACCCGCGGGTGGGCGAAGCGGTTCTGGTGCGCCTTCTGGATGAAGTGGCGCAGCATCTCCTCGGTGACGTCGAAGTCGGCGATCACGCCGTCCTTCAGCGGCCGGATCGCCTGGATCGTGCCGGGCGTGCGGCCGAGCATCCGCTTGGCCTCGATGCCGACGGCGTGGACCTCGCCCGATCGGGAGTCGATCGCGACGACCGAGGGCTCCGACAGCACGATCCCGCGACCCCGGACGTAGACCAGGGTGTTCGCGGTGCCGAGGTCGACTGCCATGTCGCGGCTGCCGATCCCGGTGAGGTAGCTGAAGATGCTCATCGAGGCGTGGGGGTTCAGATCCGTCGCCGCGCCGGGAGGCCGGCGGGCGCGGCAGTGGCGAGGAGCAGGTCCCATCCGTCCTCCGCCGCCGCGGATCGAGGCCGGAGTGTAGCGGAGGGCCTTCGACGCGCCGTCCATGAATCGCCGCGTGCATGGGGCCTCGGCGGTCCGGGCCGATCGCGGTCAGGGGCGCCGTAGCAGCCCCGGGAGGCGGCGTGCGAGCAGCGCCACCGGCAGCCCGACCACGGTCCACCAGTCCCCGTCGATCCCGTCGACCAGCAGCGTGCCGCGCAGCTGGATCGCGTAGCCGCCGGCCCGATCGCGCCACTCCCCGGTGGCGACGTACCAGTCCAGCTCGTCCTCCCCCAGCTCCCGGAAGCGGACGAGGGTCGTGTCGGCCTCGGCCAGCACCAGCTCGTGGCCGCCGGCGGCGGCCGCGCGGACGACCGCGACCGAGGACGCGACGTGGTGCCCGCGCCCGGACCAGCGGCGCAACATCGCGGCCGCCTCGGCGGCGTCGGCGGGCTTGCCGACCGCCCGCTCGCCCGCGACCGCGCGATCGTCGAGGTCGTCGACGATCACGGTGTCGGCGCCGAGCACCAGCGTCCCCGGCGGCTCGCCGTCGGCGACGGCCAGCGCCTTGCGGCGGGCGTTCTCGACGGCGACCGCGATCGGGTCGCCGTCGGTCCGCTCCTCGGCGTCCGAGACCCGGACGCGGAACGGCACGCCCAGCGTCTCGAGGATCGCCCGCCGCTGGGGCGAGCGCGAGGCGAGGACGAGCTCCCCGCCGGCCACGGTGGCGTCCACCGTCGGCTCCCCGCCTCGCCCGATGCCTCAGCCCAGCTCGGGGAAGAAGCGCGCGACCTCGATCTCGGCGTTCTCGTCCGAGTCCGAGCCGTGGACGATGTTCTCGCCGGCCTCGATCGCCAGGTCGCCGCGGATCGAGCCGGTGGCGGCCTCGAGCGGGTTGGTCGCGCCGATCACCTGGCGGCCGACCTCGACGGCCGACGGCCCCTCGAGGATCGCGGCGACCACGGCGCCACCGGTCATGAACGAGACCAGCTCGCCGAAGAACGGCTTGTCGTTGAGATGCGCGTAGTGCTCCTCGACGACCGAGGTCTCCAGCTGGACGAGCTTGAGAGCGGCGATGCTCAGGCCCTTGCGCTCGAAGCGGCCGAGCACCTCGCCGATCAGCTGGCGCTTGACGCCGTCCGGCTTGACGAGGATCAGGGTGCGGGACATGGGTTCGGAGTCTCTCCTTGCGGGGTCAGCGGCCGATCGTGCCGGCCGGGCCCGGAGATTCAAGCAGTCCCGCGCCCAGTCCCGCCGCTACGAGAGCGCTAGGAGAGGTCGGCCGCGGGGCGCTCGTGATCGTGCTCGGCCTCGTCCGCTCGCCGGCGACGACGGCGGCGCGGCGTGCGGCCGGGGATCTCGGTCTCGCAGTACGGGCAGATCCGCCACTCCGGATCGAGCGGCTTGGCGCAGCCGGTGCACTGGTCGCGCAGCTTGCGCAGGCACGACGGGCAGCGCAGGAAGTCCTTCTGCACCTGGTACTCGCAGTGCGGGCAGAGCAGCACGCCGGACTGCAGCAGCCGCGCCTCGGCGGCCTGCATCTCCAGCTCGCGCTCGCGCACGTCGTCGAGGTACTCCGGCGGCCGGACGACCATGTAGATGATCGTGCCGGCGAACGGCAGGACCAGCGCCGCGACGGTCGCGGTGCCGATCAGGACGGGGTCGCTGATGCGCCGGCGCGCGTCCGCCCACGTGTAGTAGACGAGCGCGAGCCAGATCAGGACGACGAAGAGCACCAACAGCTTCACGACGGTGTCGAGCGTGCCGTTGTTGATGCCGAACACGGCGAGGAGATCGGGCATGGTGATCACAGGAACGGTAGTTCGTCGGACGACCCGGTGGTTCCTCCGCGTGACGGACGACGCCCATCGACGGCGGTTCGGGGCGTGCTCCGTGATCCAGCGACGGAGACGGGCGGGATGCCCCGCCGCTCGCTGGGATCAGAGGAAGGCACGGCCGAGCGCGTAGCCGATGGCGAAGAACACGAGGATGACCAGGGCCACGACCACGGCCACGCCGAGGACGAGGCGCAGGACCGGGAGGGACTCGTCGTGACGGGGGTCGGTCGGGGACATGACGGTGGGTTGATCAGAACGCGGAGGCCGGTCCGGCGGCCGGCCCGCGGTGCAGGTCGGCCAGCAGATGCAGCGATCCGGTGGCGAGCACGGTACCGCTCGCCCCGGCCAGTGTACGGGCCATGCGCAGACCCTCGTGCGGGCCCGCGGCGACGTCGACCGGTCGGCCAGGCAGAGCCCGGGCGACGATCGCCGCCAGATCCGCGGCCGGCAGCGCCCGCGGATTGCCCGGCGCGACGGCCACGACCCGGTCGCACCAGCGGTCCAGCGCCCGCACCATCGCCGCCGGGTCCTTGTCGTCGAGGACGCCGATCAGCGCGACCAGCGGCCGGGCAGGGGGCGCCGCGTCGAGGGCGTCGGCGAGGGCGACCATGCCGGCCTCGTTGTGCGCGCCGTCGTGGATCACCGTCGGGCCGCCGGAGCCCCCCGGATCGACCGTCTGGAAGCGCCCGGGCACGACGATCCCGGCCGCCAGGGCACGAGCGGCGGCCGGGTCCGGCGCGCCGAGCTGCGCGTCGACGGCGGCCATCGCGGTCGCCAGGTTGCGGCGCTGGAAGAGCGCCCCGCCGCGGTCGGGACCGGTCCCGGGCGTCGGCACGTCGCTCCCGGGGTCGGCCGGCGCCCGCACGATCGTCGCCCCGCGCTCGGCCGCCAACGCCTCGGCGACCGCGACCGCCTCCGCCGGCAGCCCGTGGCCCAGCACCAGCGTCCCGCCCGGCCGCAGGACCTCGACCTTCTCGGCCGCGATCGCGGCGTTCGTCGTCCCCAGCCAGCGCGTGTGCTCGAGTGAGACGCTGGTCAGCACCGCGACCGGCGGCCGCCCCGGCCCGGCCGGGTCGCGCGGCAGGACGTTGGTCGCGTCCCAGCGCCCGCCAAGGCCGGCCTCGATCACGGCGCACTCGACGCCGGCCTCGGCGAAGGCCAGGTAGGCGGTCGCGGTGATCGCCTCGAACTGGGTGACGCGCTCCCCGCCGTCCCATCCGCCGTCGGCCCCGCCGTCGCCGACGTCCTGGCCGTCGCTGGCGGTCGTCCGCTGGGCCTCCAGTTCCTCGGCCGCGGCGCGGACCCGGGCGACCGCCGCGGCGAACGGACCCGCGTCGAGCGGCGCGCCGGCGATCTGGACCCGCTCGGCGAACCGCACGAGGTGCGGCGACGCGTAGGCCCCGGAGCGCACGCCGCGGCGCTGCAGCAGCGCGGCGGCCATCGTCACCGTCGAGGTCTTGCCGTTGCTGCCGACGACGTGGATCGCCGCGAAGCGCTCCTGCGGTCGCCCCAGCAGCTCGAGCAGGGCCCGCATCCGCGCCAGGCCGGGCCGGATGCCGAACAGCTCGCGCTCCAGCAGCCAGCCGTCCGCGTCCCATCGCTCGCCGGGGCCTCCGGCCGCGCCGCTCACAGCGTGCGCAGCTCTTCCCGCAGACCGTCGAGCTTGGCCTGCTCGGCGGCGACGACCTCGGCCGGGGCGCGGGAGGCGAACTTCTCGTTGCCCAGGCGCGCGGCGGTGCGCTCGATCTCAGCCTCGACCTCAGCCCGACGCTTGGCGATCCGGGACCGCTCCGCGTCGGGATCGACGTGCTCGCCGGCGAGGATCGCGACCTGCCCGCCGGGCACCGCCACCAGCACCGCGTCGCCGGCGCCGTCGACCAGCTCGACGCGGGCCAGGCGGGCGGCGTGGGCACGCGCCTCGTCGTCGTAGCCGTCGGCCTCGAGCCGCGCCGGCAGGATCGGCCCGGGCGGCACGTTGGCGGTGCTGCGCCACGAGCGGACGGCGCTGATCAGCTCGATCACGCGGCCGAGGTCGTGCTCGGCGTCGCCGTCGAGCAGCGCGTCGTCGGGCGCCGGCAGTCGCGAGCCGGCCAGCAGGCCGTCCGTGCCGGGGATCCTGCCCCACGCGTCCTCGGTCACGAACGGGATCACCGGGTGGGCGATCTGGAGCGTCCGCCGCAGCGCCCAGGCCAGCACCCGGCCGAGGTCCGGGTCGGTCGCCGCCTCGCGGGCCTTGACCAGCTCCAGGTACCAGTCGCAGAGCTCGCCGTAGACGAAGTCGTAGAGGCCGAGGGCGGCCTTGGCGAAGTCGAACTCGTCGATCCGGGCAGCGGTCTCGCGGGCGATCCGCTCGGTCCGCGAGACGATCCAGCGGTCCTCGAGCCGGCTGGCCGCGCCGGGGGCCAGCGGGCTCCCGTCGGCGGGCAGCTCGACGTCGAGCCCCTCCAGGCGGCCGGCGGCGAACCGCACCGCGTTGGAGAGCTTGGTGATCAGCTGCCGGCCCTGCGCGATCTTCTCCTCGCTGAAGCGGACGTCCTGGGTCGAGGACATCGCCAGTAGGCCGAAGCGGACCGCGTCGGCGCCGTAGGCCGGGAACTCGCCGGCGTCGGCGCCCTTCTTCTTGGCGAACACCGCGGGCCGCGGGCCGCCGTCGATCAGGGCCAGCGGATCGATGCCGGTGCCCAGCGACTTGCTCATCCGGCGGCCGTCGGGCGCCTGGATCACCGAGTGGCAGTAGACGTCGCCGAACGGGATCTCGCCCGGGAACCGCAGGCCCATCATCACCATCCGCGCCACCCACAGGAAGAGGATGTCGCGGGCGGTCGAGAGCACCGAGGTCGGGTAGAAGGTCCGCAGCTCGGGCGTCTGCTCCGGCCAGCCGAGGGTCGCGAACGGCCACAGCGCCGAGCTGAACCAGGTGTCGAGGACGTCCGGGTCGCGCTCCCAGCCCTCGCCCCGCGGCGGCTCGATCCCGCAGTAGGTCTCGTCGCCGCGGTACCAGACCGGGATCTGGTGGCCCCACCAGAGCTGGCGGCTGAGCACCCACGGGCGGATCTCCTCCAGCCACTGCAGGTAGCGGCGCGACTGGCTCTCGGGGTGGATCCGGACCCGCCCGTCGCGGACCGCGTCGATCGCCGGCTGCGCCAGCTCCTCCATCTTCATGAACCACTGCAGCGACAGCAACGGCTCGATCCGCTCGCCGGAGCGGTGGCTGAAGGGGACGGTGTGGGTGTAGTCCTCCTCGGCGCGGAGGCTGCCCCCGGCGCGCAGCTCCTCGACGATCGCGGTCCGCGCCTCGGCGGTCGAGAGGCCCTCGAAGGCCGGCGCGTAGCCGCCGGTGATGCGGCCGTCCTCGCCGATGCAGGTCAGCGTCTCGAGCCCGTGGCGGTGGCCGATCTCGAAGTCGTTGGGGTCGTGCCCGGGCGTGATCTTCAGGCAGCCGGTGCCGAAGTCGGTCTTGACGTAGTCGTCGCCGATGATCGGCAGCTCGCGCCCGACCAGCGGCAGCACGACGCTCTTGCCGATCAGGCCGGCGAACCGCTCGTCGGCCGGGTTGACCGCGACGGCGACGTCGGCCAGCATCGTCTCGGGGCGGACGGTCGCCACGACGACCTCGCCGGATCCGTCGCTGAGCGGGTAGGCGATCTCGAAGAGCGTGTCGGTGACCTCGCGGTCCTCGACCTCGAGGTCGCTGATCGCCGAGCGCGAGCCCGGATCCCAGTTGACCAGGTAGGTGCCGCGGTAGATCAGGCCCTGCTCGTAGAGCGCGACGAAGACCTGCTGGACGGCGCGAACGTAGCCCTCGTCCATCGTGAACCGCTCGTGGGCGTAGTCGGCCGAGACCCCCAGGCGGCGGAACTGGTTGATGATCGTGCCGCCGTACTGCTGGCGCCAGGCCTGGGTCCGCTCGACGAACGCCTCGCGGCCGATCTGCTCGCGGCTAGTGCCCTCGTCGACCAGCGCCTGCTCGACCTTGGTCTGCGTCGCGATCCCGGCGTGGTCGGTCCCGATCGTCCAGCGGACGTTCTTGCCCCGCATCCGGTTGAGCCGGATCAGGACGTCCTGGATCGAGCCGTTGAGCGCGTGGCCCATGTGCAGCGCGCCGGTCACGTTCGGCGGCGGGATCGCGATCGAGAAGCTGTTCGCGGGGTCGCCCTCCGGGTCGCCGGCGAAGATGCCCGCGGACTCCCAGCGATCGAACACCGCCGGCTCGGCCTCGGCCGGTTCGTAGCGCGTCGGATCCTGCGTCTCGGACATGAACGATCCAGTCTAGGCGGCGATCCACGAAGACGGCGGCCCGCGCCGTCCCACGCCGTCGCGGCGGGTGGCCGGCCGTTCGGCCAGCGGTGACGCCCCGGCGGTCGGCACGTCCGTCCAGCCACGCCCGCGGGTCCGGTCGACGACGTAGATTCCGGCGATGGCCCTGCACGTGGACCGCCATCGGGCGAGCGACCCGACCAGCGCGAGCGAGCCGCTCCTGCTGCTGCACGGGCTCGGGGGCGACCGCCACAGCTGGCGGCCGGTGCTCGACGGGCTGCGCCGAAACCGCGACGTCCTGGTCGCCGAGCTGCCCGGGTTCGGCGCCTCTCCCCCGCTGCCGGCAGCGGTCGCCCCGACCCCGCCGGCGCTGGCGGCGGCCGTCGCCGCGATGCTCGACCACGAGGGCCTGGAGCGGCTCCACGTGGTCGGCGTCTCGCTCGGCGGCTGGACGGCGCTCGAGCTGGCGCTGCTCGGCCGCGCGCGTTCGGTCGTGGCGCTGGCGCCCGCCGGCTTCTGGTCGAAGCCGCTGGCGCCGGCGAGCGGCAGCGCCCGCCGCGTCGGCCGCAGGCTCGGACCGCTGCTGTCGCCGCTGCTGCGCGTCCCGCCGCTGCGGGTCCAGGTGCTCGGAGGGATCCTCGGCGGGCTCGACCGGATCGAGCACCGCGACGCCCTGGCGCTGATCCGCGGCTACGTCGGCGCTCCCGACTTCGCCCGCGTCGACGCCGCGATGCGCGCCAACGTCTTCGACCGCTCCCGCCTTGCCGAACTGGCCGCGTCCCTGCCCGTCCACCTGGTCTGGTGCGGCCGCGACCGGCTCGTCACCCCGCCGCGGACGCCGCTGCCCGACACCGTCCACCAGCACCACCTGCCCAACGCCGGCCACCTGCCGATGTTCGACGAGCCCGAGGCCGTCGTCGCCCGGATCCGCGCCGCCGTCGGGGCGGCCGAGGATGGCCTGCTGACGGCCGCCGTCGGGGACTAGCCAGCCCCGGCCAGGGGCGGGCCGGGAGGGGGATCAGGCGGTTGCCGCGTCGCGGACCGCCAGCGACCGGAACGCCGAAGCGGCTAGCGCCGGCCCTTGCGGCCGACCTTGGCGCCGGCGGTCGTCAGCGCCGCCCGCTTGCCGAGGGCCAGCAGGTCCAGCTTGCCGGCCAGCTCGCGGACCTCGCGCCGCTGGCGGTCGCTGAGGTTCGACGGCCGGCCCTTGCTGGTCCGCAGCAGCTCGGTCAGTCGCCGACGCTCCTTGTCCGTCAGCTGGTCCTGCCAGTGGGCGTGCGTCTCGCGCAGGAGGTCCAGCAACAGCAGCCAGGGCAGCACCTTGCGGCCGACGACCCGGCCGGTGCCACGACGAATCAGGGACATGCCCGAAGCGTACGAGGTCGCCGGACGCGCTACGCCGACTCGGCGGTCAGGCCGTGGTCGTCGCCCTCGTCGGCGACGGCCTCGGTGACCAGCGTCGGCGGGCGGCCGTCGGCGATCGTCTCGCGGGTCACGACGCACTTGCGGACGTCGCGCCGCGAGGGCAGCTCGAACTGGACGTCGAGCAGCGCCTCCTCGAGGATCGAGCGCAGGCCGCGGGCACCGGTGTCGCGCTCGACCGCCTTGTCGGCGACCGCCTGCAGCGACTCGTCGGCGAAGACCAGCTCGATGTCGTCGAACTCGAAGCTCGTCTGGAACTGCTTGACGAGCGCGTTGCGGGGCTCGGTCAGGATCCGGATCAGGTCGGCGCGCGAGAGCTGGCGGACCGCGGTCACGACCGGCAGGCGGCCGATGAACTCGGGGATCAGGCCGTACTCGACCAGGTCCTCCGGCAGGCAGTGCTCGAACAACCGGTCGGACGGGACGTCCTCGCCGATCTGGTCCTCGTGCGAGACGAAGCCGACCGCGCGCTGGCCCTTGCGCCGCTGGATCACGTCGTCGAGCCCGGCGAACGCCCCGCCGCAGATGAACAGGATGTTCGTCGTGTCGATCGTCAGGAACTCCTGGTGCGGGTGCTTGCGCCCGCCCTGGGGCGGCACCGACGCCTGGGTCCCCTCGAGGATCTTCAGCAGCGCCTGCTGGACGCCCTCGCCCGACACGTCGCGGGTGATCGACGGGTTGTCGGCCTTGCGGGCGATCTTGTCGACCTCGTCGATGTAGATGATCCCGGTCTCGGCCTTCTTGACGTCGTAGTCGGCCGCCTGGATCAGCTTCAGGAGGATGTTCTCGACGTCCTCGCCGACGTAGCCGGCCTCGGTCAGCGCGGTCGCGTCGGCGATCGCGAACGGGACGTTGAGGATCCGGGCCAGCGTCTGGGCCAGCAGCGTCTTGCCGCAGCCGGTCGGCCCGAGCATCAGGATGTTCGACTTCTGCAGCTCGACGTCGGCGTCGCCGCGCTGCGCCAGCCGGACCCGCTTGTAGTGGTTGTAGACCGCGACCGCCAGCGTCCGCTTGGCCGCGTCCTGCCCGACCACGTACTCGTCGAGGACCCCGAAGATCTCCTGCGGCTTGGGCAGGTGCTCGACGTCGAAGCCGGGCTGCGCCGAGAGCTCCTCGTCGATGATCTCGTTGCAGAGCTCGATGCACTCGTCGCAGATGTAGACGCCAGGCCCGGCGATCAGCTTCTTGACCTGGCGCTGCGACTTCCCGCAGAAGGAGCAGAGGAGCTGCTCGCCGCCCTCGGTGGCTCGTGCCATCTCAGTCTCCTTCTCCGGTCGTGGTGCTGGTGGTCGGGACGACGACGGCCGAGCGCCGGCGTCAGGCCTTGTCGATCACCCGGTCGATGATCCCGTAGGCCACGGCCTCTTCCGGGTCCATGAAGTAGTCGCGCTCGGTGTCGCCCTTGACCTTCTCCAGCGGCTGGCCGGAGTGGTGGGCGATGATCTCGTCGAGCTTTCCACGGAGATCGATGATCTCCTTCGCGTGGATCTCGACATCGGTCGCCTGGCCCTGGAACCCGGAGCTGACCTGGTGGATCAGGATCTTCGAGTTCGGCAGCGACATCCGCTTGCCCTTCGCGCCGCCGGCGAGGATCACGGCGCCCATCGACATCGCGATCCCGACGCAGATCGTCCGCACCTGCGGCTTGATGAACTGCATCGTGTCGTAGATCGCCAGCCCGGCGTAGACCGACCCGCCCGGCGAGTTGATGTAGAGCGAGATGTCCTTGTCCTCGTCGTCCGAGGCCAGGTGCAGCAGCTGGGCGACGATCAGGTTGGCGATCTGGTCGTCGACCGGGGTCCCCAGGAAGATGATCCGCTCGTTGAGCAGGCGGCTGTAGATGTCGAACGCGCGCTCACCGCGCGACGTCTGCTCGACGACCATGGGGACCAGTGGACTCATGCGGGAGATTCCCTCTTCGCTGTGCTGAATGGTGATCCCGCCCGCCCCGCCTGCCTGGCAGGTGGACGCAGCGGCTACCGGGGTTCGGATCGACCCGGTCGGAGCCTACCAACCGGTCTTCGCGGTCCCGCCGCCACGGACGCCGTGGCGGCGGTCGCGGCGGCGTCAGTCCTTCGAGCCCTCGTCCTCGGATGCCTCGGCGGCGGCGCGGGCGGCGCGCTCCTCGGCGACCCACGGGCGGCCACCGGTGTCCTCCTCGTCCCCCGGGATCGGGGTCCAGAGCAGGCCCTTGGCCTTGGCGTCCTCGACCGAGACGGCGGTCGCGCCCTCGACGAGGCGCTCGATCGCCTGCTGCTCGGCGACGTCGGACTTCAGCTCGTCCAGGTGGCCCTGGTTGGTGAGCCGCTTGAGCAGCTTCTCCGGCGTGGTGCCCTGCTGGGCGGCCGGGCCGGTGATCGCGTCGAGCAGGTCGCCCTCGGCGGGGTCGATGCCCTCGGCCTCGACGTAGGCGTTGACGGCGGCCTCGCGGCGAAGGCTGCGAGCGGCCTCCGGGCGCGCCTCGGCGACCAGCTCGGCCTCGGTCTTGCCGGCCATCTGGAAGTAGAGCTCGCGCGAGATCCCCTGGTGGGAGAGCTGGTGCAGCGTGCGCTCGAGCAGCTCGCCGGCGCGGGCCTCGGCCAGCGAGTCCGGGACCTCGACCTCGGCGGCAAGGGTCAGCGTGTCGATGACCGCCTCGCGGAACTGGCTCTCGATCGAGGCCTCGTCCTGCTCCTTGAGCCGCTCGGCGATCTCGTCGCGCAGCTCGGCGAGCGAGTCGGCGCCGGCGGCCTCCTCGGCGAAGCTGTCGTCGAGCTCGGGGAGCTTGCGCTCCTGGACCTCGTGGACCGTGACGGCGAAGACGGCCTCGGCGCCCTGCAGGTGCTCGGCGCCGTAGTCGTCGGGGAAGTTGACGCGGACGTCGCGCTCCTCGTCCTTGACGGCGCCCTGGAGCTGGTCCTCGAAGCCGGGGATCAGGCGGCCGGAGCCCAGCTCGATCAGCTGGTCGCGGCCGGCGCCGCCCTCGAACTCCTCGCCGTCGATGCGGCCGACGAAGCTGACCAGGACGGTGTCGCCCTCGGCCGCCGGGCGATCGACCGGCTCGAGCTTGGCGTGCCGCTCGCGCAGCTGCTCGAGGTCGGCGTCGACGCGCTCGTCGGAGGCGACGGCCTCGCGGCGGCCGACCTCGATCTTCTTCGTGTCGCCGAGCTTGGCGGCCGGGCGGACGCCGATCTCGAAGTCGAACTTGACGCCCTCGCCAGCCTTCGGCGCGGAGCCGATGTTGACGCTCGGCTCGCCGACGGTGCTGAGCTTGGCGTCCTCGACGGCCGCCGCCAGCCACTCGCCCATCGAGCGGCGCAGCGCCTCGTCGAGCACGGCCTCGCGGCCGTAGCGGCGCAGGACGACCGGCGGCGGGACCTTGCCCTTGCGGAAGCCGGGAACGCGGAGATCGCGGGAGAGGACCTTGGCCGTCTCGAGCAGAGCCTGCTCGAGCGCCTTGGGAGTCACCTCGGCCTCGACCTTGACGCGGGACTCGGGAAGCTCGGTGACGGTCGTCGTGACGGTGGACATGAGGATCGGCAACGATAGCTCGCGATGAGCGATCGGGCTCCCTCACCATTGGACCGCGCGCTGCTGGCGTTCGCGTCGGGGCCGCTCGGCCAGCTCGCGGGGACCCTCCTGGACCTCTCCGCGTACGCCGCCGTCGGCGCCCGCCAACGGCTCGCGCGGGCCGTCGGGCGGCGGCTCGGCGGGCGCTGAGCCCGCCGCCGGCCGCGGCGCGGGCGGGAACGACGACGGCCCGACGCGAGCGCCGGGCCGTCGAGGCGTGCGGCGCGGCACCCGTCCCAGGCGCCGTGCCGCGGAGCTCGGGCCGGCGCCCAGGGCGCCGGCCCGCCGCTGTCCCCTGGATCAGCAGTTGACGGTGATCGCGAACTGGCGGTCGGCCGCGGTGCCGGCGCTGGTCTGGGTGTAGACCCGCAGCTGGGTGGTGCCGACCGGCTCGAGGGCCGCGTTGGCTCCCGGGGCGGTGCCGTAGGCGGTGACGTTCGGCACGCACTTCGAGATGTCGCCGTCGGCGGTCACGAGGTACTTGCCGGTGTCCTCCTTGACGGCGGCGGTCAGGCCGCGCTGGTTGGCGATCTTGCCGTCGGCGGAGACGACCGCGATCTTGGTCCGGGCGAGGGTGTCCTCGACGATCTGGTTGGCGTCCTTGCCGTCGACCTTGTCGGCGTTGAGGCCGTCGGCCACGCCGAGGGCGTTGGTGGTGAACGGCTTGGCCTCGGCCTTGTTGGTGCCCGAGGTCGTGATCGAGCCGCCCGACTCGCCGCGGAAGCGGAACTTGAACGCGTTGCCGCTGGACAGGTTCGAGGCCTCGATGCAGCCCTCGTTGCCGAGCGGCGCACGGCAGCCGTAGATCGCGCCGCCGCCGCTGCCCTTGTTCGACTGGCGGGTGCCGAAGCTCGAGTTGGACGCGATCACCTGGGTCTCGCTGCTGAGCGCGCGCCCACCCGAGGGGTTGCGCTCGCCGCCCTTGAGGGTCGAGCCCTCGCCGGCGCCGATCGCCAACGGCGATGCGACGGCGACGGCCGCAAGCGTGGCGGCGAGGACGGTCAGGACGCGACCACGGGTGTCGCGAAGAATGGCCCGGAGACGGGACATGGGTGTTCCTCCTGGATCGGGGGGATCTCGGGGCGCGGCCGGCGCACGTCCGGTGCCGATCGGCACGCTTCGTCCTCGCGGACGTCGTGCGGCCAGCGCGACCCTGCACTCCCTCGAAACCGGCCGTCGCCGGAAGAGTTGCGGTGCGCAAGGAATCCTCACGATCGCGCCGCGTCCCTGAACGCAGAACGCCGCTGCGGGGCAGCGGCGTCGGCGACGAGGGGCGAACGACGGGACTCGAACCCGCGACCGCCTGGATCACAACCAGGAGCTCTACCAACTGAGCTACGTCCGCCGCGTCGTGTGGAGGGTACAGGCCGACCCGCACCGATGCCCTCCAAGTGCGGCTCCACCCGCCGGGGGCGGGCGGGTGCCGTTCGCCGAAACGTCCGCGGGTGGATGCCCCCGGGTGGATTCGAACCACCGACCGGCGGATTAGAAGGCCGCTGCTCTATCCAGCTGAGCTACGGGGGCGTGGTGGGCACGGTAGCGGGCCGGGCCCCCGGCAGCGGCCGCGCTACGAGCGCCGCTGGCGACGCGAGAAGGTCTGGAAGACGACGTCCCACCAGGGAGCGCTGATGCCGTAGCCGCGCGTGTCGTCCTGGAAGTGGTGGCGCATGTGCAGCTCGCGCAGCCAGCGACCGGCGGCGGTCCGCGGCCGGTGGTGGTGCAGGTGGTGGTGCGTGGTGTCGTAGACGAGGTAGCCGAGGATGAACCCGGCTCCCAGCGCCAACCCGTTGGTGACCCCGAGCGCGCCGGTGAAGGCCAGCACGAAGAGCGTCGTGCCCGGCACCGAGACGGCGGGCGGCATCACCAGCCGCAGGGGATCGTTCGGGTGGTCGTGGTGGACGCCGTGGACCATCCAGTGCAGCCGCGCGCCGAGGCCCTGCTCGGGCTCGAAGTGGAACAGCACCCGGTGGACCCAGTACTCGACCAGGCCCCAGAGGACCCATCCGGCCGCGAGCAGGCCGACCAGGGTGGCGGTCGAGGCGCCGCGGCGGTGCGCGACGACGGCCAGCACCACGATCGCCGGGATGAAGATGACCAGCGGCACCGCGGGATGGACGCGGGTGAAGCGGTCGATCAGCGGCGTCCGGAACATCGGCGGCGACGCACGCAGCACGTCGCTGCGCCGGACGTCACCGCCGGGCGGGGTGCCGTCGCCGACGAGGGACGGTGGTTCCTCGGTCGTCGTCACGCCCCAATCCTTGCAGGTCGGCCCGCTGCTTCGGCATCCCGAACCTCGCGGGCCCGATCGCACCCGGCGGGGCGCTGGCTCCCGCGCCCCGCGACGACCGTCGCCGGGGATGGAGCGTCCGCCCGCAAAGCACGAGGGGCGCGGCCGACGGCCGCGCCCCTCGGTCCCACGGGCGTCGCGAGATCAGTCCTGCGGCGCCTTGGTGGTGCGCAGGTACGGCTTGACCGTCGTGTAGCCGGGGAACAGGTCCTTGGCCTCGTCGTCGCTGACGGCGGGGGTGATGATCACGTCCTCGCCGTGCTTCCAGTCGGCCGGCGTGGCGACGCGGTGCTTCGCGGTCAGCTGCAGCGAGTCGATCACGCGCAGGATCTCGTCGAAGTTGCGACCGGTGCTGGCCGGGTAGGTCAGCGTCAGCTTGATCTTCTTGTCCGGGCCGATCACGAACACCGAGCGCACGGTCTGGGTGTTCTCCGCGGCCGGCGGGATCATCCCGTAGAGGTCCGCGACCTTCCGCTCCGGATCGCCGATCAGCGGGTACTCCGGCTTCGCGCCCTGGGTCTCCTCGATGTCGGAGGCCCACTTCTCGTGATCCTCGATCGGGTCGACCGAGATCGCGATCACCTTGGTGTTGCGCTTCTCGAACTCGTCGGCCAGCTGGGCGACGCGGCCGAGCTCCGTGGTGCAGACCGGCGTGAAGTCGGCGGGGTGCGAGAACAGCACGCCCCAGCTGTCGCCGAGCCAGCTGTGGAACGAGACCTCGCCCTGCGTGGTCTCAGCGGTGAAGTCGGGAGCGGTGTCCCCGAGGTGCAGCGTCATAGGTGTCCTGTCCTTCGGTGCGAAGCGTGGGCCGATCTGAGCCTCTGGAGCGGCCGGCCGGAGCATCGAGCGATCGACGTCCCCGCGAGCCGATGCTGATTCTGCCAAAACCGGGTGGAGATTAGGCGTTCCCTTCCCGATCCGGTCCGCGAGCGGCCGGATCCGGCGTCTCCACCGGGCCCGGCCGCTCGTCGTCGGACGGCGTTCGTCAGTCGGGGCGGCCGGATTCGAACCGGCGACCCCCGGCACCCAAAGCCGGTGCGCTACCAGGCTGCGCTACGCCCCGAGACTGGCGGCCGGGAGTATAGGTCGGTGGACGCCGCCCGACGCGAAACGACGTGCTACGGACCGTTCCGGCCGGTGGCGCCTGCCGCGATCGGCGCAGTGCCATACTGGGCGTTCGGCCCCGATCCGGGATGAACGATGAAGGTCAGCGCTCGCGCCGTTCGCGAGGAACACTTCCGCCATGGCGTCCACATGCGCCAGCACGGCATCACCGTCGACGAGCCCACCGAGCTGGGGGGTGAGGACGGTGGTCCGACGCCGCAGGAGCTGCTCGCCGCGAGCCTCGCGGCGTGCACCGCGATCACGCTCCAGATGTACGCCGAGCGCAAGGGCTGGGAGATCGGCGACCTCGAGGTCGAGTGCAACTACAAGCCGGCGCCCGAGCGCGGCTGTCCGACCCGCTTCGAGCTGGTGATGCACGTCGACGACGCGATGGACGACGAGCAGCTCGAGCGCCTGCGGGTGATCGCCACCAAGTGCCCGGTCCACCGGGTGCTCGACGGCGAGGTCATGTTCGACGAGCGTGTCGAGCGGATCTCCCACGTCAAGTGAGTCACGTCAGCGCCTCCGCGAGGCGCTGATCGAGCCGGCCCACGCAGCGACGCTGTCCGCGCACGGCACCACCCGGGCGGCGGTCCTCGTCCCGCTGCTCGACCTCGGCGGGCGCGTCCACGTCGTCCTCACCCGTCGTCGCAGCGACATGCGCCGGCACGCCGGGGAGATCTCGTTCCCGGGCGGCCGCTGCGACCCCGAGGACCCGACGCCGACGGCGACCGCGCTGCGCGAGGCCCACGAGGAGGTCGGCCTGCCGGCCGCCAGCGTCGAGGTCCTCGGCGCGCTCCCCCCGACCGGCACGATCGTGACCGGCTACGTCGTCTATCCGATCGTCGGCTGGATCGAGCGGCCCGCGGCCTGGGTGCCGTCTCCGCGCGAGGTCGACGCGGTCCTCGAGCTGGACCTCGGGGCGCTGCTGGCCGGCTACGAGCGCCGGCGCCTGATCCGCCGCGGGATCCCCTTCCAGACCGACGCCTACGTCGTCGACGAGCACCTGGTCTGGGGCGCCACGGCGCGGATGCTCGGCGACCTCTTCGAGCGGATGCCGCCCGAGATGCTCACGCCGCCCTAGCCGCGGTCGCGGGCGAGGATGCGGTCGATCGCGTCCGCGGTCGACGCCGCCCAGCCGTCGACGTCCTCGGGCTCGTGGTAGAGCAGGCCCCAGGGGATCTCGTTGTGGCGGCACATCCGCTCGACGATCCGGGCGCCCTGGCTCAGGACCTCGACCGGCAACGTCCCCGAGCACTCGTAGAGGACGCCGCGCACGGTGGTGTCGATCGTCCGCTCGAGCAGCATCTCCAGGCGGGTGCCGTGGAGCGCGCGGACCTTGTCGGCGTCGTCGCCGTCGGCGGTGCCGAGCGCCCAGACCAGGACGGTGACGTTGTCGAGCGCATAGCGCAGCGTGCCGATCCGGTCCGGGTCGCCGTCCCACGGCTCGCCGCCGGCGTCGCGGATCGCGGCGTGGCGCGCCGGGTCGCGAGTCACGACGCGGACGGCGTGGCCGTCGGCGGTCAGGGTCCGGGTCAGGCGCAGGCCGCGCTCGCCGCCGCCGATCAGGAGCAGCCGCATCAGCGCTCGCCGCCGGCGTCGGGGCGCTCGAGGGCGTCGCGGCGGGCGATCCACTCGGCCATCGCCTGGCGGTCCTCCTGCACGCGAGCCTCGAGGTCCTCCTCGGTCAGCTCGGGCGCGCCGCGCAGGCGCCGGCGCTCGTTGGTGGCTTGGAGCATCTGCTGCACGTCGTCGATCTCGTCCATCGCGGCCTGTTCGGGGGAGCGGCTCGGGCGCCAGTCCAGCTGGGCCGAGCCGTTGCCGGGCCAGAACAGGCCCAGCAGCACCAGCGCGGCCACCACCGCGAACACGATCAGGGTGCTCACGAGGATGAACGAGACGCCCGAGGGGGCCGCCATGGGCCGAGTCTACGCGGCGCGGGACGCTCCGGCCCGGCAGGGTCGGCCGACCCCGCGGACCGGCGGGGATCGGCGCCCGACCGACGCTCGATCCGCGCGGTGGTCGGGTATCGTCGCGGCCGGAGGACGAGACCGATGGCCCACGATCACCTCGCGGAGCTGACCGCCGCTGACGTCGCGCTCCTGCGCGAGGAGCACGGCGGCGCCCACATGCACGTCGGCGGGATCGCGGTCTTCCGCGGTGAGCTGCCGCCGATCGAGGCCGTCCGCGAGCACGTCCGCGCCCGGCTGCAGCGGGTCCCCCGCTATCGCACGAAGCTGGTGACGCCGCCGCTGGGCCTCGGGCGCCCGCGCTGGGCGGTCGACCCGAGCTTCAACCTCGAGTACCACGTCCGCCACACGGCCCTCCCCTGCCCCGGCGGCGAGGACGAGCTGCGGACGGCCGCCGCCCGGCTCTTCTCCCAGCGGCTGGACCGGACCAAGCCGCTGTGGGAGCTGTGGGTCGTCGAGGGGGTCGACGCCGACCGCTTCGCGATCGTCACCAAGTCCCACCACGCGCTGGTCGACGGCGTGGTCGCGGTCGACCTGATGACGACGCTGCTCGACGCCGAGCCCGATCCGCCGCCGGTCGCCGCGCACGGCGGCTGGCTGGCGCCGCCGCTGCCGAGCTCGGCGCAGCTGCTGATGGCGACGGTCGGCGACGCCGGGCGGCAGCTCGTGTCGGCCCCGCTGCGGGTGCTGCAGGGGCTCGCTCGACCTGCCGACGCCGCCGGGCGGGTGCGCGGGATCGCCGAGGCCGTCGGCGAGCGGGTCGGCGTCCGAGCCCCGGCGCCATCGTCCCCGTTGAACGTCCCGATCGGCCCGCACCGGCGGCTCTCGTGGACGTCGGTGGCGATCAGCGACCTCAAGCGGGTCAAGGACACCTTCGGCGGCTCGGTCAACGACGTGGTGCTGGCCACCGTCGCGGGCGCGATCCGTCACTGGATGCACGAGCGGGGCCTGCGGACCGACGACCTGGAGCTGCGCGCCGCCGTCCCGGTGGCGGTCGAGGGCGAGCGCTCACGCGGGGCCGGCCCGGGCGAGCCGCGACCGATCGCGCTCGCCTACGCGCCACTGCCGATCGGCGAGCCGGACGCGCTGACCCGGCTGGAACGGATCCGCCGGGCGACGTCGGAGGCGCTCGCGGGCAAGCGGGCGGTGACCGCCCAGGCGATGACCGCCTCGTCGGAGTCGTTCTCGCCCCCGTCGGTGCTGGCCCAGGCATCGCGCCTGAGCTTCGCCCCCAGCCGCTTCAACCTGCTGGTCACGAACATCCCGGGGCCGCAGGTGCCGATGTACCTGATGGGCCGTCAGATGGAGACGATGGTCCCGGTCCCGTTCCTCTCCGGGGACCGGTCGCTGGCGATCGCCGTGATGTCGTACGGCGGTCGCGCGGAGTTCGGCCTGCTGGGCGACCTCGACAAGCTGCCCGACCTCGACGTCCTGGCGGATGGCGTCCAGCTGGCGCTGCGGGAACTGCTGGAGTGCGCGTCGGAGGGCCGTCCCGGCCCGCGCCGGCGTCGCAGCCGATCGTCGGGCTGAGCGGCGCGGGGCCGCCGCGGCTCAGTCGTCGCGGCGAACGGGCGTGTCGCGGCGCTCGCCGTCGCGCTCGCTCTGGCGCTGATCGCCGGCCGCCGAGGAGCGACGGGCCGCTCGCAGGTCCTCGCGCAGCTCGCGCGCGTCGACCGGCGTCACCTTGGGGAAGCTGTACGTGTGCTGATCCATGGTCTATCTCGAGGAACACCGGAGTCGGCCTGAGGTTCCGCGACTCCTGTTGATGGTTCGATGATCGACCTCCAGCCGGACGTCATGCGCCGGTCGACCCGCGGAACGGACGAACGATCCAGCCCGCCGCGCAAACGGACGATCGATCACCCGCCCGCGGAAACGGGCGCAGCGAGCGTGCTTCGAGGTCTGCCACACCTCTTCACCGCCCGCGCCCCCGATCCTGCGGGCGGCACGAGGGCGTCGTGCGGCCCGAGATGCGAAGCGTCCACGGACGCCTCGCGCCGGGTCTCAGTGGTCGGAGTGGAGCGGGAACTCGTTGATCTCGTGGATCGCGTCGCGGATCCAGGCGACCAGGGTGCCGATGGTGATGATGGCGCCGACCAGGATCAGCCACCAGGTGGTGGTCAGGCCGATCAGGAGGATCGTGACGCCGACGGTCAGCACCAGCGGCTGGGCGCTGTTGCCGGGCAGGTGGATGTCCTCGCCGGCGGGCGGGACGGGCTTGTCGAGCTCGGTCATGGTCTAGGAGACGTAGATGACGGCGGCGACGAACGTCAGCAGGAACATCACCAGGATGACGATGCCGCTGATCAGCGCGTCGCGGAGGTTGCGCTTGGCGAGGTTGCGGTCCATGGAGGGTCCTTCGTTCGTCTTCTCGGTTCAGAGCTTGGCGTCGACGACCATCGCGGCGAACAGCGCCGCGAGGTACGCCAGCGCGTACAGATGGAGGGACACGGCCCGTGCCCGCGTGCCGTCGCGCAGCAGCAGCCAGGAGCGGCGCAGCAGCTCGACGGCCAGCAGCACGGCGACGACCAGGTAGATCGTCCCGAAGGCGCCCGCGATCACCGGCACGATCGACACGATCGCCGTGATCGCGGACCAGGCCAGGATCGCCCGGTAGGTCGCCTGGTCGCCCTTGACGACCGGCAGCATCGGCACGCCCGCCGCCGCGTAGTCGTCCTTGATCAGCAGCGACAGCGCCCAGAAGTGCGGCGCCGTCCACGCGAACACGATCGCGAACGGGTAGAGCGAGTCGACCGCGAAGCCGCCGGTGACCGCGGCCCAGCCGACCATCGGCGGGAACGCGCCGGCGACGCCGCCGATCACGATGTTCTGGGTGGTGCGGCGCTTGAGCCACATCGTGTAGACGCCGACGTACCAGCCGAACCCGGCCAGCGACAGCAACGCCGCCGTCATGTTGGCCGCGAGCGCCAGCAGGAAGAACGACGCGATCGTCAGCCACAGGCCGACCCACAGCGCCACGTGCGGCTCCATCCGTCCCGACGGGATCGGGCGGTCCTGGGTCCGCGGCATGTCGGCGTCGATGTCGCGATCGAACCAGTGGTTGATCGCGCTGGCGCCGCCCGCGGACAGCGACCCGCCGAGCAGCGTCGCGAGGACGAGCTGCGGCGACGGGTCGCCCGCGGCGTACATCGCCGTGACCGTGGTCAGCAGCAGCAGCAGCTGGACCTTCGGCTTCGTCAGGGCGACGAGGTCGGAGACGCGCTGGCGAGCACCCGACGCGACCAGCGGCGCCGCGGTGGGGCGGGCGGTGACCGAGATCGGCATCGCGGTCACCTCACCCTCGGCTCGGGGGCACCGGCGATCACGCGTGCGTCTCGGCCGCGGCGGCGCCGGCCGGAACGCGCTCGCGCT
This sequence comes from Patulibacter medicamentivorans, assembly GCF_000240225.1. Classification (GTDB taxonomy): domain Bacteria; phylum Actinomycetota; class Thermoleophilia; order Solirubrobacterales; family Solirubrobacteraceae; genus Patulibacter; species Patulibacter medicamentivorans. Next base: position 10,345 of record NZ_AGUD01000244.1, on the reverse strand, counting down.
CGCCCTGCCGCCGCTCGATCTCCGCGCGAATGTCCTTCATCGGCTCGACCGAGCGGACGCGTGGCACCGTGTCGAAGTTGTTCTGCGGCGGCGGCGACTGGGTGAACCACTCGAGCGTGTTCGCCTTCCACGGGTCGGGACCCGCGATCGCGCCGTGCTTGAGGCTGCGGAGGGCGTTGACGGCCGTCACCAGGATGCCGACGCCGAGGATGAAGGCGCCGATCGTGGAGATCAGGTTGAAGGTCGCCAGGTTGCCGACGTCGGCGTACTCGGGGATCCGTCGCGGCATGCCGTCGAGGCCGATCGAGTGCTGGACCAGGAACGTGGTGTGGAAGCCGATCAACATCGTCCAGAAGCTGATCTTGCCGAGTTTCTCGTCCATCATCCGGCCGGTCATCTTCGGGAACCAGTAGTAGAGGCCCGAGAAGACCGCGAAGACCGCGCCGCCCATCAGCACGTAGTGGAAGTGCGCGACGACGAAGTAGGTGTCGTGCAGCTGCCAGTCGACCGGGTAGATCGCCAGGAAGACGCCGGTGATGCCGCCGATCAGGAACGTGCCGAGGAAGCCGACCGCGTAGAGCAGCGAGGTCGTGAAGTGGATCGTGCCCTGCCATAGCGTCCCGATCCAGCTGAAGATCTTGATGCCGGTCGGGATCGAGATCAGCATCGAGCTGACCATGAAGAACACGAGCACGACGCTCGGGCTCGGCGTGGTGAACATGTGGTGCGCCCACACCATCAGGCCGAGGAACGCGATCACCAGGGTCGCGGCCGCGATCGCCTTGTAGCCGAAGATCGGCTTGCGGGCGAAGACCGGTAGGACCTCGGAGATGATCCCGAACCCGGGCAGCACCATGATGTAGACCTCGGGGTGCCCGAAGAACCAGAACAGGTGCTGCCAGAGGAGCGGGGATCCGCCCTCGCCCGGGTCGTAGAAGTTGGTGCCGAAGTGGCGATCGGTCAGCAGCATCGTGACCGCGGCGGCGATCGCCGGCAGGGCCAGGATCAGCAGCACCGAGTAGGTCAGGATCGACCAGCAGAACAGCGGCAGGCGGCTCCAGGTCATCCCCGGCGCCCGCAGGTTCGCGATCGTCACGTAGAAGTTGACCGAGCCGACCAGCGAGCCGATGCCGGTCAGGTGGACCAGGAAGATCCAGGCGTCGACGCCGCCGTTGGGCAGGTAGTCCTTGGACGCCAGCGGGACGTAGCAGGTCCATCCGCACTCGGGCGGGTTGAAGAAGACCGAGGCGTAGAAGACCAGGCCGCCGGCGGCCAGCATCCAGAACGACAGCGCGTTCAGCTTCGGGAACGCCATGTCCTTGGCGCCGATCATCAGCGGCACGAAGTAGTTGCCGAAGCCGGCCATCACCGGGACCACGAACAGGAACACCATCGTGGTGCCGTGCATCGTGATCAGCTCGTTGTACGTCTGGAACTCGAGCAGCGTGTTGTCCGGCACGGCCAGCTGGAGCCGGATCAGGAGCGCCTCGATGCCACCGACGCCGAAGAAGGCGAAGGTGAGGACCAGGTACATGATCCCGATCTTCTTGTGATCGGTCGTGGTGACCCAGTCGACCCAGCCGCGCTTCGGCTTCTCGACCTGGTGCGCGACGACCTGAGGGATCGGGGTGACGGTTGCGGATGCCATCGGAGCTTCCTCGGAATCTCTGGACTAGCGCTGCGAAGCGGGGACGGGCGTGGTGGCGGTCGGCGCCGCCTGGGCGGCGGCGGTCGCTGCCTGCTGGCGGTCGAACTGCTCCTGCTGGTCGCGGTAGCGCTGGGCCCCGCGGCCGGCGGCGTCGATGTCCGCCTTCTGGCGCTTGAGCCAGGCGTCGAACGCCTCGGGGGTGACGGCGCGGACCCGCGCGGTCATGTTGGCGTGGTTGCGACCGCAGAGCTCGGCGCACTGTCCGGTGAAGACCCGGCCGTCGCGCCGCTCCTGGTCGTTGCGCAGCGCCTTGGCCGGCACCTTGAACCAGGTGTGGTTGGTGTAGCCCGGGAGCGCGTCGACCTTGCCGCCGAGCTGCGGAATCCACCAGGCGTGGCCGACGTCGGACGAGCGGACGTCGAGGGTTACCGTCGTGCCGACCGGGACCACGAGCTCCTCGTACGTGTAGATGTTGTTCTGCCGGTCGGCGTCGCCGTCCGGGTAGACGAAGCGCCAGGCGTACTGCTGGCCGTTGACGTCGATGTTCAGCGCCTTGCCGTTGGGCGGCAGCAGCTTCTTGTCCTTCGCCGTCGTGTACGACGCCGGGATCTGCCAGCCGTCGGAGTCGGAGTCGTCGGGGTTGCGGATGCCCGGCAGGAAGGCGAAGGTCACGATCCCGAGGATCAGGACGACGATCGCGGCGCCGGCGGTCCAGCCGATCTCGACGCGCGTGTTGCCGTGCAGCTGCTTGGCCTCGTGGCCGCGGCTCGCCCGGAACTTCCACAGCGCGTAGATCAGCGCGCCCTCCGTGAAGACGAAGATGATCGCGCCGACGATGAACACGATCACGTAGAGCGTGTGGATGCGATCGGCATTGGGGGACCCCCCGTTCTGGGGCGCCCAGAACGATGCGTGGGCTGGTCCGGCCAGGGCCAGCGTGAACGCCATGGCGAGCCCGAAGGCGAGCGCCAGAGTCACGAGAGCAGCCCGGGAGATGTGAGGGATCCGGTTCGAGCGTCGCAAAGCGCCCGCGATTCTAGTGACGGGCTCGACGGGAGGGAACCACGCCCCCCTCGGTCCCGCCGAACCCCCGTTGCCAACGCGTTCCCGGGCCGCTCGACGGAGGACGCCGACGCGCCACTTCGGCGAGCGTCGCCGATTCATCGGCCGCTGTAGACCGGTTCCTGCTTGCTCATGAAGGCCATCGCGGCGGACACGAAGTCCTCGGTCTCCGCCATCCGGCTCTGCTCGCGGGCCTCGATCGCGAAGAGCTCCTCGAGGTGGCGGACGACCTGCGCGTTGAGCGTCCGCTTGATCGCCGTGTAGGCCGCCGTCGGCCCACCCGCCAGCGCCCGCAGCTGCTCCTCGGCCGCGGCCCGGAAGCCCTCCACCGGCAGCACCCGGTTGACCAGCCCGATCGCCTGCGCCTCGGCCGCCGGGACCTTGCGGCCCTCGAACATGATCTCGGCCGCGCGGGTCCAGCCGACCCGGTTGACGAGGAAGACCGACGCGCCGCCGTCGGGACCGAGCCCGATCTTGGTGAAGGCGTGGTTGAGGCTGGCGCGCTCGCTGACCGTGACCAGGTCGCACGCGAGCGCGAACGACATCCCGATCCCCGCGGCCGCGCCGTCGACGGCGGCGAGCACCGGCTTCTCGAGCCGGCGGACCAGGCGGATGATCGGGTGGTAGCGGCTCTGGAGGACCTGCTCGAGGTTCGGGCGGCCGCTCGGCAGCAGCGGGATCCCGCCCTCGCCGAACGAGGACAGGTCGGCGCCGGCGGAGAACGCGCGACCGGCGCCGGTCACCATCACCGCGCGCACGTCGTCGGCGGCGCAGGCCTGGAGGGCGGCGACCAGGTCCTCCCCGACCTGGCCGTTCCAGGCGTTGAGCACCTCGGGACGGTTCATCTCGACGATCGCCGCGGCGTCGTCGCGCAGGAGGTTCACCGTCTCGAAGGACTGGACCGTCTCGAACTCGCTCATGCCGGGAGTCTGCCAGAGACTGGCTGGACAGCCAGCCGAGCGCGCCGCGAGCCCCGCGACGGCTCCCGGGGCGCCTCCGCGAGCCCGTTCCCCCCGGGCCGACGGGAGCGCCGTCGCGCCACGCCGTAGCGCTCGCCGGTGAGCGATAGGCTCCCGCGGTCGTGTCGTCCGGGAAAGCCATCCGCACGGCCGCATGGGCGGCGGTGGCGCTCGGAGCGGCCGCACCAGTCGTCCGCCGGCGCCTGCGCCTGCGGCCCTCGACGGTGATCGGCGCCGCCGCGACCGCGCCGGCCGCCCTCTGCGTCGCCGTCCCCCGCTCCCGCGCGCGGGACGTGGCGGTCGCCTGCCTGCAGATGTGGGCCTACTTCGCCGCCTACGAGATGCCCGCCGACGACCCCGAGCGCCTGCGCGCCCGCGTCCGCGTCGACTACCCCGTCCGCAGCGACACCGTGCTCGGCCTCGGCCGGATCCCGAGCGTCCGCCTGCAGCAGGCCCTGCACCGCGAGGGCCGCTACGGGCTCTGGGAGAAGGTCCTCGTCTGGAGCCACTGGGTCTGGTTCGCGGTTCCGCACACGACCGCCGCCTACGTCCTGCTGCGCCACCGCGACCAGTTCCCCCAGGCCGCGGCCCGGATCTACGCGACCTTCGACCTCGGCGCCGTCGTCTACTGGGCGGTCCCGACCGCGCCCCCGTGGTACGCCGCGGAGACCGGCCGGATCGACCACGGCGACGGGCCGCCGCTGCGCCGGCTGATGCGCGAGTACGGCGAGCGCGTCTTCGGCGCGCGCTGGGGCCAGCTCTACGGCACCCTCGGCGGCAACCCGCTGGCGGCGATGCCGTCGCTGCACTTCGGCACCTCGGTCGCCGCGGCCCAGGTCCTGCGCGACATCGGCCCCGTCCAGGGCGTGATCGGCTGGACCTACGCCAGCACCCTCGGCTTCGCCCTCGTCTACCTGGGCGAGCACTACGTCACCGACCTGATCGCCGGCGGCGCGCTCGCCGAGGGCGTCCGCCGGTCGGCCCCGCGCGCGGCTCGGCCGCTGGGGCGGCTGGCGCGGCTGGTGAGCCGCCTCGAGGCCCGCGCCCAGCGCGGCTGAGCAGGCCCGCGCCAACGTGGCCGCGGTCACGCACGACGGCTACTTCATTTTGTAAAGTGAAGGAGCGCAGCTGCGCTTTCAGCCCGCGACCCCACCGTCCGCCAGAATCCACGAGGATGAACGCCATGCCCGACCCCGAGAACGTCATCGTCATCGGCAGCGGCCCCGCGGGCTACACGGCGGCGCTCTACACCGCGCGCGCCGAGCTCGAGCCGCTCGTGATCGAGGGCTGGAACTGGGGCGGCCTGCTGCAGCAGACGACCGACGTCGAGAACTTCCCCGGCTACCCCAAGGGCATCATGGGGCCGGACATGATGCAGGACCTGCGCGACCAGGCCGAGCGGTTCGGCGCGCGACTGAAGACCGAGCAGGTGACGAAGGTCGACTTCGCCAGCGAGCCCGGCGGCCTGCACAGCGTCTGGGTCGACGACACCGAGTACCGCACCCGCGCGGTGATCGTCGCCACCGGCGCCGAGCACCGCAAGCTCGGCGTGCCCGGCGAGGACGAGCTGTCGGGCCGCGGCGTCTCCTACTGCGCGACCTGCGACGCGGCGTTCTTCAAGGACCGCGACACGCTGATCGTCGGCGGCGGCGACAGCGCCATGGAGGAGGCGATCTTCCTGGCCAAGTTCGGCCGCTCGGTGACGATCGTCAACCGCCGCGACGAGTTCCGCGCGTCGGCGATCATGCTCGACCGTGCCAAGGCCGTCGAGAACATCCGCTTCAAGACCCCGTACGTGATCGACCACTTCGCGGCCGAGCCGGGCGAGGGGCTCAAGCCGCTGCAGACCGCGGTCCTCAAGCACGTCGAGACCGGCGAGCTGGAGACGATCGAGATCGCCGGCGCCTTCATCGCGATCGGCCACGACCCGCAGAGCGAGCTGGTCCGCGGCCAGATCGACGTCGACGACGAGGGCTACGTGCTGGTCGACGGGGTCACCACCCGGACCAACCGCCCCGGCGTCTTCGCCGCCGGCGACCTGATCGACTCCTCGTACCGCCAGGCGGTCACCGCCGCCGGCTCCGGCTGCAAGGCCGCGCTGGACGCCGAGCGCTACCTGCGCGACGTTCCCGCGCTGGCGACCGACGCCGGCACGGTCGCGGCCCGGGCCTAGGCCCCGCGCCTGGCTCCGCCCGCGGGTGGAGCCAGGCGAGCGGCTGCCCTAGGCGGTCCCGATCACGCCCGCGGCGGCGTGGTGCTCGACGGCGCCGCGCTCGGCCCGCTCGTTGGCCCAGGCGTGGATGATGTCGCGGACCGAGACGACGCCGACGATCGAGGCGCCGTCGAGGACGACCAGGTGGCGGAAGCGCCCGCGGGCCATCGCGTCGGCCGCGTCGTCCAGCGACCAGTCGGGCGCGGCGTAGACGACCGAGGAGCCGACGTGGTCGCCGACCACGACCCGGTCGAGGTCGAGCCCGCGCGCGACCGCGATCAGGACGTCGCGCTCGGTGACGATGCCGGGCCCGGCACCGTCGGGATCGCTGACCACCGCCGATCCGACCTTGGCGGCCGTCATCTGCTCGGCCGCCTGGCGGAGCGTGTGGGACGGCCCCACCTCGACGACCTTCGGGCTCATCGCATCGCGGACCAGCATCGATTCGGCGCCTTTCCCGCCCCGGTGGGGCGTCGGATTCTGCTCGTGCCGTTCGGCACAAGCTCATAGATCGTGACAATCGTAGCGCACTGACCGGCCCCGCACGAGCGTCCGCGACGGCGACCGGGAGCCCACCGCCGGCGGCCTGCGGCGCGGCGCACGCACGAGTGGCAACGCGCCAATATTCGCCGGGCGGTGATCCCCAGCGGCCGCTCGCCCGTACCCCAGACGACATGCAGCGTCCTGACACCATCTGCATCCGCACCGCGCTCTACGAGGAGGCGGTGTCGATCCTCGAACAGGAGTACGCCTCCGACCTCACCGTGGCCGACTTGGCGGGACGCGTCGCGTGCTCCTGCCGGCAGCTGCAGCGCGCCTTCCACGAGGTCGGCGACACCAGCTTCCGGACCTCCCTCACGGGCATCCGGATGGACCGCGCGGCGGACATCCTCGCCAGCGGCCCGGTCTCGGTCCGCGACGCGGCGCGCCAGGTCGGCTACCGCCAGCCGGCGCAGTTCGCCAAGGCGTTCCGGCGCCACCACGGCATGTCGCCCTCGCAGTACCGCGTCGGCCGTCAGATCGGCCGCCTGCGCGACCTGCGCGAGGCGATCGGCCAGGCCCAGGCGGCCTGAGCGCCCCGAAGGCCCTCCGGGCGCTGGCGCCTCGCCACCGACCGACGCGGCGGCTGCGCGAGTGGCCGCACGAGCAGGTAGATTCTCAGTCATGGCCGTCCGTCAGCGCTACCGCTTCCGCGCGCCCTCCACGGGCCGCGAGGTGATCATCGAGGCCGAGCCCGGCCACACCTACCGCGACAGCGACAGCGGTGAGCCGCTCGAGGTCGTGGCCAAGCTCACGCCGCTGGCGCCGAGCCCGTCAAACCTCCCGTGGGCGATCGAGAACCTGCGCCACTGCCCCTGGTGCGACCAGATGGCCCAGCGCGACCTCAACGACTGCCCGACCTGCGGCCGTCGCATGGGGCCGATCACCACCGCCTGACGCCGCGGCCGCGACGCGGTCCGGCCCGATCGATGCTCGCTCGACGCCTCCCCCAGCTGCTCACCCTCGTGGCCCTCGCGGTCGCGACCACCGGCCTGGCCGCCTGCGGCGGCGACGCCGTCTCCGACGTCGAGCCCAAGTCGGCACCGGCCCTGCGGCCCCCGAGCGGCGACAGCTCGCCCGGCGCCGGCGACCAGGTCAGCTCGCTGAGCGACCTGCCCCAGTCGACCACCGGCCCCACCCCCGCCACGTCGACCGACTCGAGCGGCAGCTCCGACACGTCGTCGGGCGACGGCTCCTCGGGCGGCACCTCCGGCGGGACCTCCAGCGGCGGCACGGGCACCGGCACGGGGACCTCCGGCGGCACCTCCGGCGGCGCGTCGACCGGCAGCGGGACCGGGACCGGCTCGTCGGGCAGCGGCTCGTCGGGCAGCGGCTCGTCGGGCAGCGGTTCCTCGGGCAGTGGCTCGTCCGGCAGCGGCTCCTCCGGCGGCGCCGCCCCGGGCGAGTTCAACGAGTTCTGCCAGACGAATCCCGGCGTCTGCCGCTAGGCCGCGGCGCGAGGCGTCCGTGGACGCTTCGCATCTCGCGCCGGTGTTCGCTCGGCAGTACTGGCCGGGGCTTGTGACGTCGCGGTCGCTGGGCGACCGCAACGTCCCGACGGCTAGCGGGTAGTGGTCTTCTTCGGCACGGGCGTCGGGATGAAGGTGGCGCTGTAGGCCATCCGCTCCGACTTGTAGAGGCAGTTGAACGTGCCCGACTTGCCGGCGGCGAGCGTGGTGTCGACGTAGTAGTCCTGCTTGCGCTCGTCGGTCGTGCCGCCGCAGCGGCCACGGGGACGGCTGGCGCGCCACGAGGTGTTCGCGTCGTAGCCCTGGACCAGGACCGGCGCCCACGACGGGACGCTGAGGCCGATCACGTCGCCCTTGCGGACGGCGAGCGACTTCGGCAGCGCGAACGTCACCGAGCCGCCGAAGTACGGGTCGAGCGTCTTGGCCGACGAGGCGCCGACGACGGTCGCCGCGACGCTCTTGCCGCGACGCAGGATCACCAGCTGGGCCTTGGCGCGGCCGAGCTGCTTCTGGAGCGCGGCGCGGTCCTTCGTCGCCGGGGCGCCGAGGGTCACCGTCCACGCCACGACCCGACCGTTGCTCGGGATCTTGAAGATGTTGCGATCGCCCGCGATCGAGGTCGGCAGGCCGGTGGTGCGGGTCACGACGGAGCAGGCCTCGGGGCAGCGTGGGGCCTTGCCGTCCTTGACCTCGCCCACCTCGCTGATCGTTGCTCCCGCGGCGATCGCCGGCAGCAGCACGGATGCGGTGGCCGCCAGGCCCAGGGATGCGATGAGACGACGACTGCTCATAGTGGTCGGTAACCCTCCGGGGGGATCGAAGTTGCGTCACGGCGGGCCAGCTGGACCAGCGTCCGAGTCGGCGATCGCCGCTCCGGACGGGACCGTGGGTCCCCGGTTGGCCCGGCGCAGGTGCGCGGCGACGGCGCGGGCGGTGGCCTGTTCGGCATCGGTGACGAGCAGGTGCCCGGCACTCGGGATCATGACCGATTCGCAGCCCGGGATCGCCGCTGCAAGCGCGCGCCCGTGCTCGACGCCGATCAGCCGGTCGGCCTCGCCGTGCACCACCGTCACCGTCAGCCCTCCCAGCTCGCCCAGCCGGGCGCGGCTGTCGTGACCGACGGCGACGGCCAGCTGGGCCGCCGCGGTGACCGTCGGGGTCGGATCGCGTCCGCGCTCCAGCAAGTCCTCGTCGATCCGCTCCGGACGCTCGGCGACCGTCCGCGGGCCGTAGAGCGCCGGCGCCATCCGGCGGACGGTCTCGGTCGCCCCCAGCAGCGGCCGGGCGGCGGCGATCCCGGCCTCGCGCCACGGCAGCCGCGGCGCCAGCCGTCGGCCCTGCGACGCCGTCGCGGCCAGCAGCAGCGACCGGACCCGGTCGCGGTGGTCCAGCGCCAGCCGCTGCGCCACCATGCCGCCGAGCGAGATCCCGACGACGTGGGCCCGCGCGGCCCCGGCGTCGTCGAGCACCGCCAGCGCGTCGTCGACCAGCGTCCGCATCGTCAGCGGGCGCAGCAGCCGGTCCGACAGGCCCGTCCCCCGCTGGTCGGGCACCAGCAGCCGCCACGACGGCGTCAGGTGCGGCTCCAGCCGCCACCACAGCCGCCCGGAGCCCCCCAGGCCCATCAGCAGCAGCACCGGGACGGGATCCTGGGCGCCCGCGCCGAGGTCGCGGTAGTGGATCCAGCGGCCGGAGCTGAGGGCGACGGGCACGAGCGTGAGGTCGGCGGTCGGGGCGAGGTCGGGTCGGCCGTGGGCGCGGCGACCGCGTCCGCGATCTAGGCGGTCAGGCGCGCGTGGTTGGCGACGATCTCGTCGCGATCGCCCGGGGTCGGCGTCCACGGCAGCCGCAGCGGGTCGTCGGCGAAGCGCGGGATCACGTGCAGGTGGAAGTGGAAGACCGTCTGCCAGGCGTGCGAGCCGCGGTTGTTGAGCAGGTTGATCCCGCTCGCCTCGAGCCGCTCGGTGGCGCGCGCGGCGACCCGCTGGGCCGTCGCGGCGCAGGCGGCCAGGTCCTCGGCGCCGATCGTCAGCAGGTCCCTGGTGTGGACCCGCGGCACGACCACGGTGTGGCCCGGCGTCGCCGGGTTGACGTCGAGGAACGCGACGGTGCGCTCGTCCTCCTCCACCACCAGCGAGGGCAGCTCGCCCGCGACGATCTTGCAGAAGATGCAGTCGGGATCCCGATCGGCCATGCCCGCAGACTATCCGTCGCCCGCGCCGGGGCCCGCCGCCAGCAGGCGCCCCGCCAGCGCGACCGCGTCCTCCTGCGAGGCGACGCGGCCGGCGTCGGCGGCGATCGTCAGCTCCTGCAGCAGCGCCCCGAGCACGGGCCCGTGACGCAGCCCCAGGCGATCGGCGAGCAGGTCGCCCCGGATCGGGGCCACCGGCGGCCTGGCGGCCCAGCGCAGCGCGCGCTCCAGCAGCGCCGCCCACGGCAGCTCGCCGGCGGCCGG
>NZ_AGUD01000245.1 GCF_000240225.1 Patulibacter medicamentivorans | reverse complement strand
AGCACGGCGGCGTCGACGTCGAGGGCGTCTTCCGGGCCGCGACCCGCAACCTGACCTCCGGCGGCAACGTCGAGGGCGCGTCGACGCTCGAGATGCAGCTGATCCGCAACCTCTACACCGGGGACCGCGACGACAGCTACAAGCGCAAGATCCGCGAGGCGAAGCTGGCCGACCAGCTGGAGAAGCGCCATCCGGGCCGCGAGGGCAAGAACTGGGTGCTGACGACCTACCTCAACACCGCCCCGTACGGCAACGCGCCCAACGGCCAGAACATCAACGGCGTCCAGGCCGCGGCCCGCGTCTACTTCAACACGACGGCGAAGCGGCTGACGCTGGCCCAGGCGGCGATGATCGCCGGCCTGCCCCAGGCGCCCTCGCAGTACAACCCGTACCGCAACCCGTCGGCGACGCTGACCCGCCGCAACGACGTCCTCAAGCGGATGGCCGACCAGGGGTACGTCACCGCCGCCGCCGCGACCGCGGCCCAGGACGAGCCGCTGGGCATCACCAAGGGCGGCTACTACGCCAAGCGCCGCGAGCAGTTCTTCCTCAACTACGTCCGCGCCAAGCTGATCAAGTTCTACGGCGAGAAGACGGTCGCCCAGGGCGGGCTCAAGGTCTACACGACGATCGACCTGAAGAAGCAGGCGCTGGCCCGCAAGGCGATCGCCGCGCACCTCAACCCCGCGGCGGGCGACCCCTCGTCGGCCGTCGTCACCGTCGACCCCCGGAACGGCGACATCCAGGCCGCCGCGTCGTCGGCGGTCTTCGGGCAGAACCAGTACGACCTGGCGTTGCAGGGACGGCGGCAGCCCGGGTCGACCTTCAAGCCGATCGTGCTGGCCGAGGCGCTGGCCCAGGGCTTCAGCCCGAGCACGACCTACAGTGCGCCGTCGACCTTCCCGATCCCCCCGCAGTACGGGTCAGGTGAGATTCACAACTTCGCGCACGAGGGTGGCAGCGGCAGCATGGATCTCGTAACCGCGACCTTGAAGTCGGTCAACACCGTCTTCTTCCAGCTCGACCTCGACGTCGGGCCGGAGAACGTCTCGAAGATGGCCTACAAGCTTGGCATCACCACCAAGCTCCAGAGCTTGCCCTCAGAGGCACTCGGCGCCGCCAGCGTCAGCCCGCTCGAGATGGCCCGGGTGTACGCGACGTTCGCCAACGGCGGAAGGCGCGTCAACCCGCGGGCGATCACCAAGGTCGTGCGGCCGAGCGGCAAGGTCGATCATCCCCAACCGGTCAAGCGCCCGCGGACGATCAGCGCGCCGGTGGCCAGCGAGGTCACCCGGATCCTGAAGAAGGACATCGAGGGCGGCACCGCGTCGACGGCCAACTTCGGATGCCCGGCGGGTGCCAAGACCGGCACCACGAACGGCCCCTCCGACGTCTGGCTCGTCGGCTATACGCCGCGGATGTCGACGGCCGTCTGGGTCGGCTATCCCAAGGACCGCCGCACGATCCTGTCGACGACGACCGCCGGCGGCAACATCCAGGGCGCGACGGTCCCGGGCCCGATCTGGCACGACTACATGGCCTCCGCCCACGGCAGCTTCTGTGGCGACTTCCAGGGCCTCGTCCCCTTCAGCGGCACCAAGAGCGCCGGCGACCACTCGGTCTCCGGCGGCGGCGCGACGCTCGACGAGAACGGCAACCCGGTCGACGGCACCGGCGACCTCGGCAGCACCGACGGCACGACGACCACGACGCCCGACGCGGCCGGCGGCGGCTCGACCACGCCGGACACCGGCGGCGCCGCCCCGCGCGGCAAGCGGGGGCGCTACCCGGGCAACCTCTACGAGTCGCCGCCGCAGGACCCGCCGCGCTGAGCGCCGACGCCTAGACGACGTAGCCGTTCGCGGTCGCGCTGCCGCGTGATTCTGACGGGACGTTGGTTGGAACAGGACCGACTGCCTCGCGATACTCAGGGTTCTTCTGCGACTGTGACCGGATCGGGACCACCGCTGCGGAGCGCCGTGAGTCGTCGTCGAGTTCAGCCGTGTAAGGAGCCTGACCGGTGCGCTCGCGCTGCGATGTTCGATTCGTATCGTGGCGGCATGGTTGTCGATAGATCGCAGTCTGGCGGAGCGCTGCCGGCACATAGCCATTCGCGGGGAGGCGCATACGCCTTGACAATCTTGCTGGTCGCGTCAGCGCTGTGCGCTCTGTCGCTCGTATCGCGTGTGGATACCGCAGCGGCCCTGTATCGGGCCTATGCATGCGACAACCTGCCCTCCAACACATGGTGTGTCTTCACCGAGCGCCACAGCTATCGCCATGTTGGGACCGGGCAGGACAACTGGTTCAACAATTTCCAAGGCTCGGGGAACACCTCTGAAGGTTGGTGGTGCTCGAAGCTCAGGAACCAGGATACGGGGACCGAGTACGGACGAATCTGTGACTTCGGATACGTGGTCTGGACGCAACTCTCCTCGGCACCTTCAAGTCACATGCTGCCCATGTCAGCGAATGGCAACAACGGCTCCTATCAAACCGTCTTGGGGTGCGCCAAGACCCAATGGACCGACTTCTGCTCCGGCAACGGCTAGCCAAGACTTCAGGGGAAGCAAGCACATGGACCTCAGCAATAGACGCCGACTTCTGGCGACCGTCGCGATCACGACGATGCTCGCTGCTGGCGGCGGCATCGCGTTCGCCGCGACCTCCGACGAGCGAGGCCTTGGCCCGGAAAGTGCAAGTGACTGGGGTGCTGCCACCGTTGTCGCCACGCCGGTGCCGCCTGACACGCGATCCGGTGTCGCGGGTCGGCCCAATGAAGCCGCGGGTGCGAACGCAGCGGAGGCGACGGCAGGTCGTTCCCTCCTGGCATCTGCCTTGTTCCGACGGCCACGTCGGGCTGGCGACGACCTGCCGAAGGCATTCGCCGAGGTCGCGGACCTTCCGATCTTGAAGCGTGGGCTCACGCGACGGGTTGATAGCGGGGCCGGCCCGATGTGGATCGTCGCCGCTGAGAATGGCGCCGTGGCGCTCGTCGGCGATGATCACGTGACAGGGACGGCAGCGAGCGCGCTGGCGGAGGGGAAACTCCTGCGCATCTACGAGACCGTTCCCGGCGACGCGTCGGCAGTGGTCGTAAGTGGGTTCCTTCCCGACGATGCGCGGGACGTCTCGATTTCCACCCGGGCGGGAACTCGGGTACTCGGACTTCGAGACAACTTCTATAGCGCTCGCTTTGGCAAGTCGATCGGCGAACTGCCCCGGACGCTGAACTGGGTGGACGATCGAGGGCGGCACGGCCTTGACATCCCGCTCTCTCCTGACCTGCAGTGAGTCGGGACCTGACCCACGCAGGGGCAGCGGCGCTCGACCCTGCCGCTATAGACAAGACAAAGAGATCGCGAAGCACACTATGACGGTTTTCAAGAGGGGCAGCAGGTCCACGTCGCTGACGATGGCCGTGGCGCTTGGCATGCTTGTGCTGGTTGGTGCCGGTGGTGTCGCGAGCGCGGCAGCCACGCAAGCCTCGGTCTCGTCACAGACCTTCCAGCTGGACGGGAAGCCGATCTCGACCGAAGAGGCGGCGAAGGCGGGACTGGCGTGCGTCCAAGGGGCGCCCGATGATGTCGGGACGTGCTTCCGTTCGTCCGCGGAAGCGGCGCGAGCGACCGGCTCGGAGGCTGCCCCGCAGCGGTTCGGGTCGGGATCCGAGCCAGCCTTCTGCGTCATCCCGAACGCGATGGTGGTGTACGAGAACTACTCGTACGGCGGTTGGTCGCTCTGGCTCACCGGGCGCCACGTCTGGTACGACCTCACGGGCGCCTACAACGATCAGGTGAGTTCCTACGAGATGGGAGATCACAGCGGTCACATCGCGTCCGACAGCTATGCGCAGGGCCTGGGCTACAACTACCCGGGCGATACGGGTGTCGGCGGATGCGACGACAACATGAGTCGGTACCCGTATCAGGGCGCCACCTGGAACAACAAGGCGTCCTCGCGGTACCGCAACTAGTAGCGGCGCGTGCGCCACCTCATCTCGCTGGCGGCGGGACTGATCGTCGCCGCCAGTTGCTCCGCCTGCGGCGAGGATGCGACCGGCGCTTCGCGCATGCCCTCGGGAGCGCAGGCCCGGTCGCTTCATCTGGTCCTCAACGCAGATCTCGCGGTCACCCCGGAGAGTCTGTGGCTCGCGACCGAGGCGACGCAGTCGCCCGGATCTCGGCTGGCGGTCTTCGTTCAGCGTCGATCGGTGAACGGGGGGTGGGGGCGCGCGGAGCGCCTCCCGGCGCCGCCGGACACAGCAGGGCATGTCGAGGCGGCGCTCGTCGGCCACAAGCCGTGTGTGGGCTACGCCACTACGGGAGGACGTCCGGTTGTCACCTGTCGAGGCATGGCTGGATGGTCCCCAGCGCCGGATCCGCGCGTAGCGATACCGGGTGCGGTCTTCAATCAACTGGAGGCGCGGGGAAATGCGCTGTATCTCCTAGTTCGAGATGGGGAGTCGATGGCGGTGCTGCGCCGCGACCGAACTGGCTGGGTGCGAGTCGGCGACCCGGTCCCCTCCACGTCGCAGATCGCGAGGTTGAGCCACGCGAGTACGCGAGAAGCTGGCCTCGAGCTGACGCTCGAGGCCGTGGGGCGCCGACCGGGACGGAGGCGCGTGCTGGGGCTTCGCGCCGGTCGTTGGCGAGAGATCGCACCGCCGGCGACGCGGCACGGCATGGGACCTCAGCTCAGTGGAGCGGTGCGTCGTGGCAGCACGATCTTCCTGATGGTCAACGACGCCGAGCGCCGCCCTTGGCGGACGAGCATCGTGGCGTCCACCGACGGAGGCCGCTGGAAGCCTCTGCGCGGCGGCGTGCTCAACAGCGGTGTCGGTGACGCGCAGGGGATCCTCACCTTGGCGGGGGGCCGACTCTGGGCGATGTGGCAGCAGAGCGTCGCCCGACGCGGTGGGTTCGAGCAGCGCGTCTACGTCGCCCGAGTGGATCGGACGGGAGTGACCCGCCGCCGGATGACATCGGTCAGCGTCTCGTCCGGCCCGGGCAGTCTCGACCTCGAGTCCGCCGGAGGGCGGCTGTGGAGTCTCGACTTGCGGCCCGGCCCGTCGCCGGGTGCGATGCACGCAGCAGTTACGCGGCTGGATGATGGAGCCGACTGAGACCAGCGACGGAGTTGGCGTTTGTATGAGGCACGGGATGGCGGCAGCGCAGGAGACTCCCGGTTCTCGTCGCCGAGCCTGGCGCGGCGCTCAGCACGCCGTCAACTGGCCAAGCCGGTAGGGAACAGCTCATCGGCCAGGAGATCCTCCACGCTTCCAAGCAGGCGCCAATGGCCGCCTCCGGCACGCGTCAGGACCCCGGTCTGGACGAGGGTCCGCATCGCGACCGAGACTGACGGCCGCTGGGCGCTCACCAGGTCCGCGATCAGCTGATGCGAGAGGCGGGCACGAATCGTGATGCCCTCGGGATGCACCGTCCCCCAACGCCGCGCGAAGTGCGCCAGCAACGTGTGGATGCGGGTGGTGAGGCGAGGCTCCTGGGACAGGGCGTGTTGCAGCGCGAGCGAGGATGTCCGGGTCAGGGCGCGGCCGACGATCGCGGCGCCTAGCTGGGGCCAGGGCGCGGCAAGCTGCTGGTAGCGGCCATCGAGCACGGCGACGGAAGTCGGTTCGAGAACCCGTCCGAGGATCTCGACGTCGGCGGTCCTGGTCGGAAGCCACGGCTGCGCGATGTCACCAGCCCCGAGCATCTCGAGTGAGCGACGCCTCCCGGCGATGGTCGCCTGGCGAAGGGACGCACCGGACAGCATCAGGAAGCCTAGGCAGTTGCGCCAGCGGTCCTGGCCCCACGGCGCCCGCCAAGCGCTCGGCTCGAACCGCGCAACGGGCACAGTGCACGCATCCCGAGCCTTGGCGAACGCGTCTGGCGGCAGGCCTGCCCCGAGTTCTGGATCGAGGTCGAGCAGGTGCATGCGCCGATGCCGAGCTGCTGGTTGGCCATCAGAGGTCTGCACCTGGCGTGTACCGTACATAAGTCTGTTGCGTTGTGTTTGATCGCCCGTGACGGGCGCGGTCCTGCGCCCGCAGCGGGCGCTGGCTATGCGGTGGGGCCGTGCCTGGGCACGCAGCCGAGGTCACCCGGTGATCCGCGTCCGCCTTGCATCAACCGGTCGCCTCGGCGGAAGTTGCGGGACGCTTGGCTCTGGCCGGCAAGATGTTCGGCTCCTGACACTCGCCGCCATGTGCGAGCGGCTCCAGCGCGATCATCGGCGGATGACGCAGCGCTGGAACCAGCACGGGGTGCACGGTGGGTGGCGGAACTCCTGCCACCACGCTGGTCCATCCGGAGCCTTCGGGAGATCACGGAGCGTGGGGGTGTTGCTCGGTCTGCTCTTCGTGATTCTCGGCGGACCGTTGGCCATCGCCGAGGGACACCAGGGCGCGAGGAACGCCAGCGCGCGTCTGGTTGGCGGGCATCAGTCCGGCGAACTGGCGTACTACGGGCGCGGCGACGCATCCGCCTATCGCGTCTATCGAGCGAATGCCGGTTCCGGTTGGAGATGGGCGGAGCTCGCGGCAATCAGGCCAGGTGGCCGGATGGATGACTCGTGGATCGGGTATCAGTGCACCACGGGCAACGGCCGTCATGTCGTCGCTGTCATCGCTCCACGGCACGCAGCGAACCGACCGGGTCTGGCGAACGGCGGTGCGACGGCCTACTCGATCGACACCCGCAGCGGGAGCGTGCGACCGCTCGTCGCGGGCGTCGCCCTGAAATACCACTCGCCGGGCTGCGGTGAGGGAGATCGTGTCGCCCTTCCGTCGTATCTCGGGGAGGACGGACGTGATACGCGGCTCAGGATCGTCGATGCCTCGTCCGGGAAGCTGCTTGAGGATTCCTCGATCCGCGGTCATGTCACGTCGGTCGTTCCGACCCCCCATGGTCGGGTGGTGGCGGCGGACGGGGCGCTCGTCGTCACCCTTCGTCGCGGGCGGGTCGAGGACCGCGTCCGCGCGGCGGGTGTGGCGTTCCGGCTCAGCGTGAAGCGGGGCGTGACGACCTTCCTCGCCAAGCGCGGCAACGAAGCGCTGGTGCAGCGGGTCGTTGGGGGGCGAGCCAGAACGCTGCTTCGTGGGCCGCTGCAGCGGACAGCTCTGTTGTCGAGCGGGGCCGGCCCGGTCGCGGTGGGGTTCCAGGGCCGGGCGAACGGCATTCGTACGAGGAAATGGCCAGCTTCGCTCGCCGACGTCGAATCCACCTCAAGAGACGGCGACGCGATCGTGGGCGTCGCCGAGGAGGAGAAGGCGCGTATCGGCGGACACGATGAGGCCGGGGCTGCGAGCCTACCGGCGGTACCGCTGACCGTCATCGGTCCCGATCAGGGGGTCACTGCGAAGCTCCCGGGCGGCGCTCGCCCGGTCGTCACGCGGTTGCCGGCAGTGTCCCGCCGAGCTCGCGGACGCGGGGCTACTGCGAACACGACGACGCCGAAATGCGCTGTGCCCCGCAACGACCTTCGGCGGCAGGTCCCGCAGCCCAACGCCAAGCAGGTCGACTGGGCCATCCAGCAAGCGGTGCGGGGGAACCTGAAGGGCGCAACCCTCACGAGGCCCGCCAACTTCCTCAACATGGGCTTGGCGAGCTACCAGCCCAGCAACGACTTCTCCCCGACCTCCCTCACCGGCGGCGGCTCCATCCCGCCGTCGGTTGCACAGGCGATCTACGCGCAGGAGACGAACTGGAAGCAAGCCTCGTTCCACGCGCTTCCCGGGCTCTCGGGCAACCCGCTCGTGTCCGACTACTACGGCGCGGGCGGGGGCATCGACTCGATCGACTATGACCAGGCCGATTGTGGATACGGCGTGTCGCAGGTGACCGATCCGATGTCGGCGGCGTCGCCGACCTACAGCGCCAACGGCAAGGCCAAGGTTGCCGTCGACTACGCGGAGAACATCGCCGCTGGCCTCCAGATCCTCGCGCAGAAGTGGAACCAGCTGAAGGCGGCGGGAATCACGATGAACAACGGGAATCCCGCGTACCTGGAGAACTGGTACTTCGCGATCTGGGCCTACAACAGTGGATTCCACGCTCAGGTTACGGGAAGTCCGTGGGGCCTCGGATGGACGAACAATCCGCAGAACGCCGACTACGACCCAGCGCGCACTCCGTTCCTCCGGGTGACCTATGCCGACGCCGCTCACCCGGCCGACTGGCCTTACCAGGAACGAGTGATTGGCTTCATGGAGTCCCCGCTGCTGGACTACAAGGGCCGGTCGTCGTACGCCAAGCCGACGAACATTGCGCGGGGAGGGCTCCTCGCGCTTCCGGGGCACGACGCGTTCTGCGTGGTGAGCGCCAACGAGTGCTCGCCGACGTACGTCAACGCGGCTGACCCGACGAAGAGCTACTGCATGCGTGACGATCGCAAGTGCTGGTGGAATCAGCCGGTCACGCATGTCGATTGCAGCGCCAACTGCACCACCAGTGCCTTCACCTACGCGATCGCTGATCCCGAGCCCGCAACCGATCCGAACTACCTCCCGGCCTGTAGCTCGACGCTGCCCAGCGGGTCGATCGTCGTCGACAACCAGCCGACGAATCTCAATGTCGAGGGGTGCGGCGGCGGAAACTGGACCAACGCTGGGAGCTTCGACGTCACGCTTGGATCAGGCGTGGCGGTGATCGACTGGCATCAGTTGGGTGCCGGCTTCGGTGGGCACACGTTCTTCACCCACAATCGGCCACCGACAGATCTCACCCATCGAGTGACTGGCACCTGGACGCCCGCGGGTCTTACCGCGGGGCGGTACGCGGTGTCGGTCCACATCCCAAGTTCGGGTGCGTCCTCGGAGGCGGCTTCTTACACGATCGATCGGGGTGACGGGACGACCATCTCGAAATCGCTCAACCAGCACCTCCACGCCAACCGGTGGATGTCCTTGGGCGAGCACGACTTGCAACCGGGCGCGCGGGTAGTGTTGACGAACGTCACGGCCGCAGCCTCCGGTACCACGACGGTGGCCTACGACTCGGTCGCGTTCACGCGGGTGGCGAGCCAGCCCACGGGCCCGGAGGACGACCTCGCCAAGGCGTTTCGGCCGGCGCTGTTCTTCGACACCAGCGAGAAGTGGCGTCCATTGAACGTTCCGTCCTTCCTGACTGAACGAGGGGCAGACGGGCAGCCCACGCACGCGCGTTGTATCGACGACCACGATGTCGGGACGGCGGGGGAGTTTGAGCACGATCCGCCTGAGGGCCTCGCGGGCCGCTACACGCTCGGTGCCGGCGACGACACCGCGACCTGTGCGCCGATCCAATCCGCCGTCGATCTGCTGAAGTGGCGTAGCGACCGAACGTTCCTCCATATCAACCGCACGCTGTCGGATGACGAGGGGCAATACGCAAGCCCGTATCAGGGCTGCCGTCAGGGTAGCCGCCTCGACTGCAACGGTGGCGAGGCGGGGTTGACCGATCGGTCGGCGATCTACTACTCCCTCGCTCCTGCCCAGTCGGCGTACCAGTTCATTGAGTACTGGTTCTTCTATCGGTTCAACTCGTTCTCCGATGGGACGGACATCGGCAACCATCAGGGCGACTGGGAGGCGGTGGCGATTGCGCCGAACGGCGACAGCTTCGAGTTCGCATCCTTTTCTGGCCACGGCCGCTGGTACAGCTACCTGCGCGATGCGCTCACCTGCGTCGACATCCAGGATCAGGAGGGCTCGTGCGGGTCGGAGCAGGCGCCGGTTGGGCGCAGGATCAAGGTGTTCGTGGCCAATGGCTCCCATGCCAACTACGGCTTTGGCTGCTCCGAGTTCCCGTCTACGTGTCATCAGTCCATGAACGATCGCCCTGAGCGGGGATACGACGGCGCGGTGGCCTGGGGACGGAACGCTGAGCCGGCGGCGGTATTGCCGATGCCCGCGCTCGGGACGGGCGGCTGGCCCGACTGGGCCGGGCATTGGGGTGCCTCGGGTGCGCCGCTCGGCGACGGAAGTCCCCGCAGCCCCGGCGTGCAGTCGATGTTCAACCAACCGTGGGGTACTTGCGACTACCGCAACCCCGGGTGCGCCCTTCCTCGGTCGGCGGCGCGTCCTTCTGGCAAGCCCGGTCGAGCGGACCTAGGCAATCGTGTGCGCAACTGTGACACGTGGTTCGGTCCGGGAGTCAACGCGATGGCCTGTGACCGTGGTGCGCTAGGAAGAAGCATCGCGAACCGCGAACTGGGCTCCAGTCGGCGTGCTCGTATCCGGGTGCTTCGCTCGGCGTCTCCGCGTCGTGTGGGTGGTCGCTCGTTGCGCGGCAGCGTGGAACGTTCCGCAGCTTCGGCGGCTGTGGCGCAGTCGCTCGGAGCGCCGCTGCGAGTTGGCGATCGGGTGGAGGTACGTGGGGCCGGTCTGCGCCGCGCTCACGTGTCGCTGAAGGTCGCGGAACCGCGGAACCGCGTGCGGGTGCTCAGTTGGGCGGTGCCCGAGCGGAGCGGCCTCGTCACCCTGGAAGTCATCGAGCGCAGAGGTACGCTGCGGTTGCGTCGCGTGGAGTCCGATCGCGCGTGAAGCTGTTCTTCGCCGGACTCGTCGGCGTCGTCTACGGCGGGTTGGCCGTCGAGGCATTCGTCGCCTTGGTGGCGCCTGGGGCAGCCGTCGGGTGCGGCGCCGGGAGCGGAGCCGGTGGTCCCCTCTGGGGCGGCGTCATCGTCATCGGTGGGTGCGGAGTCGCCGGCGCTGTCGCCTGGTACCGGCGGTCGTCGGACGAGGGCTTTGATGCCCTCCAGTTGGCGCTGCCACTGGGGTTGGTGGTGGTCCTGGTGATCCGCGCGCTCGCCGAGATCGCCGAGTCCTGCTGACCTTGGGAACAGGGCATCGAACCCCCGTTCGGTGCTACCGTCAGTCCATATGGCCAAAGAGGACAAAGTCGAGTTCGAGGGCGAGGTCGTCGAGGCCCTGCCCAACGCCATGTTCAAGGTGCAGCTCGACAACGGCCATGAGGTGCTCGGCCACGTGGCCGGCAAGATGCGCCGCTTCCGCATCCGCATCCTCCCGGGCGACCGGGTCCGCGTCGAGGTCTCGCCGTACGACCTGAGCCGCGCGCGGATCGTCTACCGCCACCGCTAGGGGCGCGGCGCGAGGCGCGCGTATACCGGCGCATCTCGGCACGCTGTTCGCTCGGCAGTGCTGGCGCACGGCTCTCGCTTCCGCGCACCGACCTGCTTGGTCTACGCGCACCTCGCATCCACGCCCGGCGGGCGGCGCCTGGCGTCCGTGGACGCTTCGGATCTCGCCACCGTGTTCGCTCGGCAGTGCTGGCGCACTGCTCTCGCTTCCCGGCGGCGACC
>NZ_AGUD01000246.1 GCF_000240225.1 Patulibacter medicamentivorans | reverse complement strand
GTCGCGGACGATGCCGCCGCCGGCGAGGGCGCCGCCGTCGGTCGTCGCCGCGCGATCGCCGATCGGCGCGGCCGCCGCCTGGATGGCGGTCGTGTGGCGCGGGACCGGCGCGACGTCGGTCACGACGATCGCCCCGGTGCCGCTGGCGGCGACCAGGGCCGCCCCGACCAGCACCTTGCCGCCGAGCAGTCCGCCGGCCGCCTCGCCGGCCACGGCCGGCTCGCCCAGCGGCAGCCGCTTCAGCAGCGGCACCGGCAGCAGCAGGGCGACCTTCGCCAGCACGCCCTGGTCGAGCAGCCCGACGTCGACGCCGATGACCGCGGCGTGCCGGCGGCACGGGTCGCAGGTCCGCAGGTGCAGCGCCAGCCGCCGCCGCTCGCGAACGCCGACGGAGCGCTCGGCGGCCTCGTCGCAGAGCGCGCGGGCGCCGCGGCAGCGCTCCCCGCTCTGCAGCTCGCGGTAGGCGGTGGCCAGCGAGCGCCGGCCGCGGGCCAGCTGGCCCTCGACCACGCTGCGGCTGATCCCCAGCCGCTCCGCGATCTCGAGCGTCGAGCGGCCCTCCAGCTCGCGCTGGACCAGGACGTCGTGCTGCAGCGGCGAGAGCTCGCCGAAGGCGGTCCGGAGGAAGCCGATCGACTCGCGGTCGCCGGCCCCGCGGAGCGCGGTGTCGTCGCTGATCGCCAGCCGCCGGGCGTCGGCCGGGGCCAGGCGGTCTGGCTCGTCGAGGCTGACCTCGCCGCGGCGGGTCGTCCCCCGCCACTGGTCGATGCAGGCGCAGCGGGCGATCTCGTGCAGCCAGGCCCGCAGGTGCGTCGGCCGCTGACCGGCCTGCAGCGCGCGCATCGCGTTGAAGAAGACCTCCTGGACGACGTCCTCCGCCCGGGCGTGGTCGGTGAGCATCCGGTGCGCGTAGGCGTGGATGCCGTCGCGGTGGCGCCGGAAGAGCAGCTCGAACGCCCGCGGATCGCCGCGACCGGCCAGCTCCACGAGCGCGCCGTCGCCGTGATCGGGCCGCGCGGCGGCCGTCGACCGGACGCGACGGGGATCGGGCGGCGAGACCGGGACGGCCGAGCCGGGCGGGGCGGAGGCGTGCATCGTGGGGGAACGACGGCGGAGCGGCCGGACTGGGCCGTCCCGCGAGGCGGAAGGAACGCCGATCATAGACCGGGCAGGGCCCGCTGTCACGGAGCGGACGCCGCCCGCCGCCGCCCCCTCCTGACCGCCGCGGCGACGCTCTGGGAGGATCGGCCGATGGCCCGACTTCGCGAGCTGCTGGCCGACCTCGACGAGCTGCTCGAGCCCGAGCGCTACCGCGACCACTGCCCCAACGGCCTCCAGGTCCCCCACCCCGACGGCCTCGACGCCGAGATCGCGACCGTCGTGACCGCGGTCAGCGCCGACGCGGCGACCCTCGCGACCGCGGCCGAGCTGGGCGCCGGGCTGGTGCTCGTCCACCACGGCCTCTTCTGGGACGGCGATCCGCGGGCGCTCGACCCGGCGCTCGCGGGGCGCCTGCGGACGCTGCTCGGGAACGGGATCGCCCTCGCCGCCCACCACCTGCCGCTCGACGGCCACCCGCAGCTGGGCAACAACGCCCTGCTCGCCGACGCGCTCGGCGCCGACAGCGCGCCCTGGGCCGGCTCCGGGCGGCCGCCGATCGGGGTCGTCGCGACCTTCGCGGACCCGCTCCCGGTCGACGAGCTGCGCGCGCGGATCGGGGTCGCGACCGGCCGCGACCCGCTGAGCTTCGCCGGCGGCCCGGAGCGGATCGCGCGGCTGGCGATCGTCTCGGGCGCGGCGGCCGGGATGCTGCCGCGGGTGGCGGCCGACGGCCTCGACGGGCTGCTGACGGGCGAGCCGCGCGAGCCGACCCGGGCGCTCGCCGCCGAGCTCGGCGTGCACGCGTTCTGCGCCGGCCACCACGCGACCGAGACCCGCGGCGTCCAGGCGCTCGGCGCCCGGCTGGCCGAGCGCTTCGGCGTCGCCCACCGGTTCGTCGACAGCGCCAACCCGGTCTGACGCGGCGGCCGCGGGCACCTGGCGCGTAGGCGCTCGCGGCGGTTCGCGATCGATCCGCCCCGCGCGGGCGTTCCTCGGCATAGGATCGCCTGCACGGTGGCCGCTGGGATGACGGCCACGCCAGCACGACGAGGAGCACCGTCTCGATGACGACGACCATCGCGGGAACGACCATCGCCGACCTCGCCTTCCGCGCGGCGGAGGCGTACGGCGACCGCACGGCCGCCCGCTACCAGACGGCACCCGGCGAGTGGAGCGAGCTCTCCTACGCCGACCTCGCCGATGCGGCGACCGAGATCGGGCTTGGCCTGATCGACCTCGGGCTCGACCCCGGCGATCGCGTCGCGGTCCTCGGCAGCACCCGCCCGCTGTGGTCGATGGCGCACCTGGGGATCGTCGCGACCGGGGCGGTCCACGTCTCGGTCTACCCGACCAACGCCCCCGAGGAGTGCGCCTGGGTCGTCGGCAACTCGGAGTCGCGCGGGATCGTCTGCGAGGACGCGGCCCAGGTCGCCAAGATCCAGCAGGTCCGCGACCAGCTGCCGGCGCTGGAGTGGATCGTGGTCCTCGACGGCGAGGCCGACGGCGCGATCCCGCTGGCCGAGGTCCGTCGCCGCGGGAGCGAGCGCGAGCCGTCGGAGCTGCGCGAGCGGGCCGCCGCGGTGACCGCCGACGACCCCTACGTGTTCATGTACACGTCGGGCACCACCGGTCCTCCGAAGGGCTGCGTGCTGTCGCACGGCAACTACCGCTGGATCATGGGCGCCAGCGACGAGCTGGCCGGGATGGAGGACGACGGCGTCCTCTACCTGTTCCTGCCGCTCGCCCACGCGTTCGCGCTGCTCTTCCAGCTGCTCTGCTTCGACCACGGCGGCGTGATCGCCTACTGGGGCGGCGACCCGACCAAGATCGTCCCCGAGCTGATGACCGTCAAGCCGACGCACCTGCCGTCGGTGCCGCGGATCTTCGAGAAGATCTACACCCTCGCCGTCGGCTCGAAGCCGGCCGAGGAGCAGGCGCAGATCATCGCCGCGGCCCAGCTCGGCGTCCGCGTCCGCGACCTCCAGCAGCGGGGCGAGCCGGTGCCCGCCGAGCTGCAGGCGAAGTTCGACGAGGCCGACGCCGCGCTGTTCCAGAACGTCCGCGCCCTCTTCGGCGGCCAGCTCAGCCGGGCGATCACCGGCGCCGCGCCGATCGCCAAGGAGATCCTCGAGTTCTTCTACGGCTGCGGCGTTCCGGTGATGGAGGGCTACGGGATGACCGAGACCTCGACCGGCGCGACGATCAACACGCCCGAGCACCACCGCTTCGGCACGGTCGGCCGGCCGCTGCCGGGGCTCGAGGCGCGGATCGCCGAGGACGGCGAGCTGCTGCTGAAGGGCGGCAACATCTTCCAGGGCTACTACAAGATGGAGGACGCCTCGTTCGGGGCCATCACCGACGGTTGGCTGCACACCGGCGACCTCGGCGCGATCGACGAGGACGGCTACGTGTCGATCGTCGGCCGCAAGAAGGACATCATCATCACCGCCGGCGGCAAGAACCTGACGCCGGCGAACCTCGAGAACGACCTCAAGACCTCGCCCTGGATCAGCCAGGCGGTGATGCACGGCGACCGCCGGCCCTACCCGGTCGTGCTGATCACGCTCGACCCCGAGACGATCCTGCCGTGGGCCGAGCAGCAGGGGCTGCCGACGACGATCGCCGAGCTGGCGAAGCACCCGCGGGTCCACGCGCTGATCCAGGAGGCGGTCGACCACGCCAACGCCAAGCTGGCGCGGGTCGAGCAGGTCAAGAAGTTCGTGATCCCCGATCGCGACCTCTCGCAGGAGACCGGCGAGCTGACGCCGACGCTGAAGGTCAAGCGCAACGTGGTCAACGACCACTTCGCCGCCGACTTCGACGCCCTCTACGCCGCCGACTGAGCCGCGCCGAGCGCCCCGGCCCACCGTTCGCCACTGGCCGAACGGTGGGTCGCGCCGGGCCGCCGGGCATCGGACGTCGGTCCACTGGCCTGTGACGGCGGTCACCTTCGTTCCGACCACCGGTACGATCGTTGCGTGCGTACCGACCCGACCGAAAACGGCGGCCTCTTCCTCGGACGCCGCCCGGGTACGGCGCCGCTGCGCTACGCCGCCCTCCCCGACCCGGGATCCACCGCCCGCCGCCGGATCGACCGCCTGATCGCCGCCGCGATGCTGCTGGCGATGGTGCTGCTGACCGCGCTGGTCTGGGGGCCGCTGCCGATGGCGGCGATGTGGATCGCCTCGCAGCTGTCGTCCGAGAACGTCGGGCTCTGGATCCTGATCGCGTTCGTGCTCGTGCTCGCCTTCGTGTTCGGCGCGCTGATCCTGCTGCGGCGCGTCGACCAGGCGTGGATCCTGGTCCGGCGGGCGGGCGGCCACGACCAGCGCAACGGGGTCCTCAGCCGCGTGTTCGCGGCCACGACGTTCGTCGTCGTGCCCGGGTTCTCGATCTGGTTCCTGTTCCTCGGCGGCCTGCTGCCGACCGTCGGCGGCCTCTGAGCGCGTGGGCCTCTTCGGGCACTACAAGCAGTTCGAGGCCCTCAGCGAGGAGGAGGTCAACGCCGGCCTGCGCGAGGTCGCCCGCGAGCGCCGCTCGCAGGCGCTGGCCCGGATCGAGCCGCTCGACCTCAGCCGCACGACCTGGCCGGAGCTGCCGTCGCCGGAGATCGTCAGCGCGATCACGTTCGCCGCCCGCCGCGGGCTGCACCGCTACGCCGAGGGCCGCGACAGCGACCTGCGCGAGGCGCTCGCCGCCCGCCACCAGCTGGCGCCCGATCGGATCGTGATCGGCGAGGGCGCCTCGGGGCTGCTGCAGCGCGCCACCCACGAGCTGCTCGACGCCGGCGACGAGGTCGTCCTGCCGTGGCCGTCGTACCCGCTCTACCCGCTGCTGGCGCGCGACGCCCAGGCGGTCCCGGTCCCCGTCCCCGGGCTCGACCCGGAGCAGCTGCTGGAGGCGGTCACGCCCCGCACGCGGATGCTGCTGCTGGGCGGGCCGAACGACCCGACCGGCGACCTGCTGCCGGCCGGCGCGCTCGGCGAGCTGCTGGAGCGGCTGCCCGAGCGGGTCGTCGTGATCGTCGACGAGGCGCTGCGCGAGTTCGTCGACGCCGAGCCGGTCGACGCCACCATCCGCCTGACCGACCGCTTCCCGCGGCTCGTCCTCGTCCGCTCGTTCAGCAAGGCGTGGGGCCTGGCCGGCCTGCGCTGCGGCTACGCGATCGGCGGACCGGCGGCCGCCCAGCCGGGCGGCGTCCTGCCGATGCTCGCCCCGCGGCTGGGGATCGGCGACCTCTCGCTGGCGGGAGCGCTGGCCGCGGTCCGCAGCGCCGGTCCGGCGATCGACGCGCGAGCCCGGCGGATCGTCCGCGAGCGGGCGGTGCTGGGCGGCCAGCTGCGGGCGCTCGGCGCGACCGTCCGCCCGTCGCAGAGCTGCACGCTGTGGGTCCGCGCCCCCGGGCTCGACGCCGGCGGCCTGCGCTCCCAGCTGGAGCGCGGCGGGGTGATCGTCCAGTCCGGCGACGCCGTCGGCGACGCCAGCCACGTCCGCATCACCGTCCAGGACGAGGCGGCCAGCGCCCGCCTGCTGCGCGCGTTCGAGGCCGTCGCGGGCCGCTGAGGCCGGATCCGTCGCGCCTCGCGCCTGTCGGCCCGCCATCATCCGCAGCGGCCGATGAGCGACAGCCACGACGACCCGATCCCCGCCGAGCTGCTCGACGACCTCGAGGGCCCGGCCCGCGAGGCCCGCGCCGCGCTGCTGCGCGAGCTGCTCGCCGACGGCGCCACCGCCGAGGAGCTGCGCGAGGCGCACGGACGCGGCCACCTGGTGCTGCTGCCGGTCGAGCGGACCCTGCGCGGGACGCCGACCCTGACGACCGCCGACCTGGTCCGGCGCAGCGGCGTCGATCCCGAGCTGTTCGAGCGGGTCCTGCAGGCGGCGTCGATCGCGATCCCCGCCGACGACGAGCCGGCCTGGGAGGAGCGCGACGCCGCGCTGCCGGAGCTGATCGCGCGCTTCGTCGACGCCGGGGTGGCGCCGGACGCGATCGTCGACCTGGGCCGCACCCTCGGCGAGTCCGGCGCCCGGATCGGCGCCGCCGCGATCGTCGGGCTCGGCGCCAGCCTGACCCGCGAGGGCGACGGCGAGGACCAGCTGGCGAGCCGGATCGCCCGCGCGACCGAACCCGCCCGCGAGCATCTCGCGGACGCGCTGGCGACCGTCGTCCGCGAGCACGCGCTCGACCAGCTGAGCCGGATCCAGCTGTCGCGGGACGAGATCGCCGAGGGACGGCTGGCCGGCGCGACGCAGATCTCGATCGGGTTCGCGGACGTCGTCGGCTTCACCCGGCTGGGCGAGGAGCTGGGCGCCGAGCGGCTGCAGGACGTCGCGGTCCGGCTGGCGGCGCTCGGGGCCGAGGTGGCGACCCCCGACGTGCGGGTCGTCAAGACGATCGGCGACGCGGTGATGCTGGCCGGCGCCCGCCCGGCCGAGGTCGTCGAGGTGCTGCTCGACCTGCTCGACCGCGTCGACGCCGACCCCGCGTTCCCCCGGATCCGCGCGGGCGTCGCGACCGGCGACGGCGTGCCGCGGGCCGGCGACTGGTTCGGGCCGGCGGTCAACCGCGCGTCGCGGGTCTGCTCGACCGCCCGCCCCTCGACCCTCCTGATCGACGACGCGACCCGCTCGCGGATCGACGACGCGGCGTTCGAGTGGCGCACGATCGGCCGGATGCACCTGAAGGGCGTCGGCCGGGTCCTGCTGCATCGCGTCCGGCGCGCTCCGCGCTAGCGTGCGCTGGCGATGTCCCGTCCCCTGCTCGCCGCCGCCGCGACGACCCTCCTCGCCCTGCCCCTCCTCGCCAGCGCCCCCGCGGCCGCCGCGATGCCCTCGACCAGCGGCCTCGGTTCGCGTGCCGGCGTGGTCGTCGTCGACCTGCGCAGCGGCCGGACGCTGCTGAGCCGCTCGGGCGGCACGCGCCGGATCCCGGCCTCGGTCACGAAGCTCTTCACGGTCGGGGCGGCGCTCGAGCGGCTCGGACCCGGATGGGCCCCGCGGACCCGCGTGCTGGCCACCGGCGGCCCGGCCGTCGCCGGCACCTGGAAGGGCGACCTCGTCCTCGTCGGCGGTGGCGATCCGACGCTCAGCCGCGCGGCGCTCGACGCGCTGGCGCGTCAGACGGTCGCGGCGCTCGGGGCGACCAGGCTCGACGGACGGGTGATCGCCGACGCCGGCGCGTTCGACGACTGGCAGGGCGGCGACCGGACGCGGCGCAGCTTCGACCCCGACATGGGCGGGCGACTCGGGGCGCTGGTGGTCGACCGCGGCTCCGGTCAGGACGACCCCGCGCAGCGGGCCGCGTCGCTCCTGCGGTCGGCGCTCGGTGCCGCCGGCCTGCGGGTGACGACGGCGCTGGCCAAGGGGGCCGCTCCGGCGGGCGCCCGCCAGGTCGCGGTCGTGACCGGTCCCGAGCTGGGGCAGCTGGCCGGGGCGACCCTCGGGCCGTCCGACAACTTCTACGCCGAGATGCTGCTGAAGGCCGCCGCCGCCCGCGACGGCGCCGAGGGCGCGTGCCGGCTGGCGGCCGGGCTCGCGCCCCTGCCCAGCGTCCCCCCGGGGCCCGCCGACGCCCCGTGCGCCCAGCAGGCCGCCGGCGTCGCGCCGGCCAGCACCGCCGCCGGGATCACGCTCGAGCGGCAGACGCTGCGACCGCTGCTGGGCTACAGCCCCCGGCTCCGCGACGGCTCCGGCCTGACGCGTCGCAACAGGGTCAGCCCGGCCGAGGTCGCGCGACTGCTGGTCAAGCTCAACGGCCGCACCGCCGTCGCCCCGGTGCTGCGGGCCGCGTTGCCGCAGGCCGGTCGGACCGGGACGCTGAAGCGGCGGATGCGCGGGACGGCCGCCGTCGGTCGCTGCCAGGCGAAGACCGGCACGCTCAACGGCGTCTCGGCGCTGGCCGGCTACTGCACGACCAGGCGCAAGCGCGACGTCGCGTTCGCGATCCTCCAGAACGGGCTCTCGATCCCCCGCGCCCACCAGTTCCAGGACCGCTTCGTCGCCCAGCTGGCCGCCCGCGGCTGAGCGACCACGGGGTCAACCGCCGCGCGGGCGCCCGACCCCGTACGAGAACGCGTGCTTGCGCACGCCCAGGTAGACGAAGCTCTCGGTGCCGACGACCCCGTCGATCGTGCGGACCTTGGCCGAGAGCACCTCGAGCAGGTGCGCCTGGTCCTCGCAGACCAGCTCCACGAGCAGGTCGAAGGATCCCGACGTCTCGACCACGTAGATCGCCTCGTCGAGGCCGGCGAGCGCCTCGGAGACCAGGCGCGGATCGCCGCTCGTGCGGACGCCGACCATCGCCATCATCCGCCCGCCCAGCTCGAGCGGCTCGGTGACGGCGACGACCTGCATCACGCCGCTCTCGCGCAGCCGCGCCACGCGCTGGCGAACGGCGGCCTCCGACAGCCCGACCTCCGGCCCCAGCCGGCTGAAGGGCATCCGGCCGTCGCGCTGAAGGGCCAGGACGATCGCCCGGTCGGTCTCGTCGAGGGCGGCGCGGCGGCTCACGCCAGCAGCTCCGAGACGGCCTCGTCGAACAGCTCGCTGTGGCGGTCGACGTCGGCGGCGGAGGTGCTCGGCGACATCAGCGCCATGTTGTGGAACGGCGTCAGCAGCAGCCCGCGGTTGAGCGCGTGGAGGTGCAGGTAGCGCTCCAGCTCGGGGTCGGCGGCGCCGTGCGCGTCGCTGCCGTTGCGGGCCGGGCGCGGCTCGAACCGGTACTCGGCGCGGGCGCCCAGCTGGGTCACGTTCCACGGCAGCGCGTACTTGGCGAACAGGTCGCGGAGCCCGTCGGCGAACCGCTCGGCGAGCGGGATCGTGTGGGCGAAGGCGGCGTCGGTCAGGACCTCGCCGAGCGTGGCCCGGATCGCCGCCAGCGAGAGCGCGTTGCCGGCCAGGGTGCCGCCGACCCCGCCGGTGTCCTCGTAGTCGGCGCCCTGCTGGTCGAACATCGCGGCGGTCACGTGGTCGGCCAGCCCGAGCGCGCCGGAGGGGATGCCGCCGCCGATCGCCTTGCCGATGCTGACGAGGTCCGGGTCGAGGTCCCAGGCCCCGGTGCAGCCGCCGGGCCCGGCGGAGAACGTGTGGGTCTCGTCGATCAGCAGCAGCGTGCCGTGCTCGCGGGTCAGCCGCCGGAGCGCGTCGTGGTAGCCCGCGTCGGGCAGGACGATCCCCATGTTGGTCATCGCCGGCTCGGCCATCACGCAGGCGATCTCGCCGGTGGCCAGCGCCGCCTCGAGCGCGGGCAGGTCGTTGAACTCGACCGCGACCGTGGTCTCGGCGACGTCGACGGCGGGGCCGACGTTGCCCTCGCGGGCGACGGTCGTCCCGTCGGGGCCGGCGACGGCGAACGCCTCGTCGACCGAGCCGTGGTAGCAGTAGCTGTAGACGAGGACCTTGCGACGGCCGGTGATCTGGCGGGCGATCCGCAGCGCCGCGCGGTTGGCGTCGGTGGCGGTGAGGGTGAACATCCAGCGCGGGACGCGGAAGCGGCGCGCCAGCTCCTCCCCCGCCCAGGCCGCGTCGTCGGTCGGCAGCATCGTCGTGATGCCGCGCTGCAGCTGCTCGACGACCGCGGCGACCAGCGGCGCCGGACCGTGCCCGGGCATCGCCCCGGTGTCGCCCAGGCAGAGGTCGACGTACTCGTGGCCGTCGACGTCGACGATCCGGTTGCCGCTGGCGCGCTCGGCGACGACCGGGAAGCCGCCGGCCCAGCGCATCATCCACGGCATCGGGACCCCGCCGACCAGCGACCGCCGCGCCCGCTCGTGGGCCTCGAGCGACCGCGGGTGGCGGGCCCGGAAGTCCTCCAGCTCACGCCCGAGCAGCGTCGCCAGCCGCTCGCGGTCGATGACCGCCGCGACACCGGAATCCATCGTCTGATCGCTCATGACGACGGAATCTAACTACCTGTCGCGCGACCGGCAACTGATTCCGCAGACATCACCGCCGCGGGTGGATGCGAGGTGCACGTGGACCAAGCAGGTCGCCGCCGGGAAGCACAACGGGCGGGTCGCCTGAGCGACCCGCCCGTTCACGCCGGACAAGCACCACCGTTCATTACTAACGTCCCAGGACCTCGTGTCGAGCCTGGGCAGGCGGACACTCCCGACCCCCGAGGCGGTCCACCGCCCGAAGGCGGTGCGGTACCCGGGTGGACGCGCGTAGCGCCCCAGTCGAGTGGGCGGTGTGCCGGTCCACCGACCGTAGCAGCCGCCGCCGGTTCGCGGACCGGCCGGCGGATCTCACCCCTCTTCCGGGGCGTCCTCGTCGCCGTCCTCCGGGGGCTGCTCGTCCGGCACCAGCACCGCGGGCCCGTCGGCGAGCAGCCGCTCCAGGCCCGGCTCGTCGAGCACCGGCACGCCCAGGCGCTCGGCCTTCTCCAGCTTGCTGCCGGCGGACTCGCCGGCGACGACCGCCGAGGTCTTCTTCGAGACCGACGAGGTCACGCGGGCGCCGGCCGCGGTCAGCCGCTCGGTCGCCTGCTCGCGGGTCAGGGTCGGCAGGGTCCCGGTCAGGACCACCGTCAGGCCGTCGAGCAGGCCCTCGCCGGGCGGCGCGCCCTCCTGCTCCATCTGGACGCCGGCCGCGCGCAGGCGGTCGACCAGCTCGACGACCGGCGGGTCGGCCAGCCGCCCGGCGATGATCTCGGCCATCTTCTCGCCGACGCCCGGGGTCGCGGCCAGCTCCTCCGGGGTGGCGGCCCGCAGCGCGTCGATCGTCCGGAAGCGGGCCGCGAGGTTGCGGCCGGTGACCTGGCCGACCTCCTCCAGCCCGATCGCGAACAGGACCCGTCCGAACGGCTGCTGCTTGGACGCCGCGATCGCGTCGACGACGCGGCTGGCGGAGATCTCGGCGTAGCCCTCGAGCTCGACCAGCTGCTCGACGGCCAGGTCGTAGAGGTCGGCGGCGTTGCGGACCAGGCCCTTCTCCAGCAGCTGGTGGACCTGCTTCTCGCCGAGGCCGTCGATGTCCATCGCGCCGCGGCTGA
Source organism: Patulibacter medicamentivorans (assembly GCF_000240225.1). GTDB lineage: Bacteria > Actinomycetota > Thermoleophilia > Solirubrobacterales > Solirubrobacteraceae > Patulibacter > Patulibacter medicamentivorans. The sequence continues at coordinate 23,688 of NZ_AGUD01000246.1, read as the reverse complement.
CGTAGTGCTTGAGCAGCTGGTACTGCTGGCCGGGGCAGCCGCCGCGGTTGGGGCAGCGGGTGAAGACGGAGTCCTCGGGCTTCTCGGTCGGGGTGCCGCAGGCGGGGCAGGTGGCCGGCGGCCGCGGCGGCGCGGCGCGGTCGTCGCGCTCGGCCTCGTGCGGGGCCGGGGAGATCACCTGCGGGATCACGTCGCCGGCCCGCAGCACGATCACGCGGTCGCCGGGACGGACGTCCTTGCGCTCCAGGTCCTCCTCGTTGTGGAGCGTCGCCTGGCTGACCGTGACGCCGGAGACGATCACCGGCTCGAGCACCGCGTAGGGGTGGAGGTCGCCGAACTTGCCGACGCTCCAGACCACGTCCCTGAGCGTGGTGACCGCGGTCCTGGGCGGGAACTTCCAGGCGATCGCCCACCGCGGGTCGCGGCCGACGCTGCCCAGGCGCCGCTGCAGCTCGTAGTCGTCGACCTTGATCACGACGCCGTCGATCTCGAAGCTCAGGCGGTCGCGCCGCTGCTCCCACTCGCCGCAGCGGGCGACGACCGCCTCGATGTCGTCGAGCACCCGCACGTCCTCGTTGACCGGGAAGCCGCGCTCCCGCAGCCATCCGAGCGTCGCGTGGTGCCCGTCGACGCCGAGGGCGTGGGCGACGCCGATCGAGGTCCCGCGGGATGCGTCCGCCCCCGCCCCCGCCGCGGCAGCCTCCTCCGCCGGGGCGTCGGCGACGACCCCGACGCCGTAGGCCCAGAACGACAGCGGCCGGGTCTTGGCCAGCTTCGGATCGAGCTGGCGGATCGTGCCGGCCGCCGAGTTGCGGGGGTTCATGAACGTCGACAGGCCGGCCTGCGCGCGCCGCTCGTTGAGCCGCTCGAAGTCGTGCAGCGCCATGTAGATCTCGCCCCGGACCTCGAGCACCGCCGGCGCGCCGTCGACCGCCAGCGGGACGCTCGGGATCGTGCGGACGTTGTGGGTCACGTCCTCGCCGACCTCGCCGTCGCCGCGGGTGGCGGCGCGGACCAGCAAGCCGTCCTCGTAGCGCAGGCTCATCGCCAGCCCGTCGACCTTGGGCTCGGTCACGAAGCGGAAGGCCGGGTCCTCGATCCCCTCGCGCGCCAGGTGGCTGCGCATCCGGTCGACCCACGCCTGCATCTCGTCCGGCTGGTGGGCGTTGGCCAGCGACAGCATCGGCTGCTCGTGCCGGACCTTGACCAGCTTGTCGAGCGTCGCCCCGCCGACCCGCTTCGTCGGCGAGTCGGGCAGGTCCAGCTCCGGGTGCTCGGCCTCCAGCCGCTCCAGCTCCTGGAAGAGCGCGTCGTACTGCTCGTCCCCGATCTCGGGGTCGTCCTGCTCGTAGTAGCGGCGCCGGTGATGCTCGACGACGATCCGCAGCCACGCGGCGCGCTGCGCTGGATCGTCGCCCTTCGGGGGTGCGGGGAGCGCGGTCTCGGCGGATCGGTCGGCCATCACCGGTCGAGGATACGAGCGGCGGACGACGGCGTGCGGATCAGCCCGGCTTCGCCGATCAGTCCTCGACCAGCTCGCCGAGCCGGTCCAGCAGCCCCTCGAAGCCGTGGCCCTCGAGCGGCGCGATCGCGGTCTCGTGGGTCAGGTCGAGGTGCAGCGGGGTGATCGACACGCGGCCGGCGGCGACGGCCGCGAGGTCGGTCCCGGGCAGCGGCTCGAAGCCGTGCTCCATCCCGTAGAGCCAGTAGCTGCGGCGCCCGTCGGGCAGCGTCTCGACCGGCTTCAGCTCGTCGCTGTAGCGGCGCCGGCCCAGGCGGGTGACCTCGACCGCGTGGAGCGCCCCGAGCGGGACGTTGACGTTGAGGATCGTGCGCTCGGGAAGCGGGACGCCGGCCGCCGCCTCGGCCGCGGTGCCCGGCAGCAGGCCGCGGTCCAGCTCGGCGACGATCCGCGCGCCGACCTCGGCCGCCGCCGAGAAGTCCCACGTGTGCTCGCGCCGCAGCGACCACTCGCCGTGCGGCGAGGCCATCGACAGCGCCACGCCGGGGAGGTCGTGGATCACGGCCTCGAGCGCGGCGGCGACGGTCCCGGAGTAGGTCACGTCCTCGCCCAGGTTGGCGCCGTGGTTGATGCCGCTGACGACCAGGTCGGGGTGCCAGCCGTCGATCACCCCGTGGGCGGCGAGCCGCACGCAGTCGGTCGGCATCCCGTCGGTCGCGATGCCGACCGTGCCGTCGTCGAAGGGCACGTCCTGGACCACGAGCGGCCGCCGGACCGTGATCGCGCGCGCGGTCGCCGAGCGGTTGCCGTCGGGCGCGACGACGCGCAGGTCGATGCCGGGCAGCCGCACCAGGGCGCGGCGCAGCGCCTGCAGGCCCTCGGCGTGGATGCCGTCGTCGTTGGTCAGGAGGACGCGCGTCGTCATGCCCGATCCAGGGTAGTCGGGCCGGGCCGGGCCGGGCGACGGGCTAGCCCCAGGGCGGACGGCCCCAGCCGGGCGGAGGCAGCGCCGGCCCGCCGACCAGCTCCGGGTAGCCGATGCCCGCCAGGTGCAGGCCCTGCGGTGGCAGCGTGACGCCGGCCGCCGAGCGCGGCGCGCCCTCCAGCAGCGCCGCGAAGCCCTCGAGCGAGCGGCGCCCCGCCGCGACCTCGAGCATCGTCCCGACCAGGATCCGGTTCATGTGGCGCATGAACGCGTCGGCCTCGATCCAGAACTCGAGCGTCTCGCCGTCGCGGCGCCAGGCGGCCTGGATCACCCGCCGGCGGAAGCGGACGTGATCGGTCCGGCTGGGCGTGAAGGCGGTGAAGTCCGGCTCGCCGGTCAGCAGCCCCGCGCAGGCGCGCAGCGCGTCGTCGTCGATCGCGTGGGGCCACCAGAGCGCCCAGCGGCGACCGAACGGCGACGGGGTCGGGCGGGTGTGCAGCCGGAAGCAGTAGGTGCGGCTGGTGGCGGCGCGGCGCGCGTCGAAGCTCCCGTCGATCGCGACCGCCGACCGCACCCCGACGTCGTGGGGCAGGATCGCGTTGACGCTGCGGACGTTCGCCGGCGCCCCGTCGTAGGAGGCGACCTGGGCGACGGCGTGGACGCCGCGATCGGTGCGGCCGGCGACCACCAGCCGCGTCTCGCTGCGGCGGATGGTCGTCAGCGCCCGCTCCAGCTCGCCCTGGACCGTGCGCAGCCCCGGCTGCGCCGCCCAGCCGGCCAACTCGGTCCCGTCGTACTCGATCTCCAGCCGCGTCGTGCTCACGCCGCCGGCCATCCTCGCGCACGTGGCCGGGTCGCGCGTCGCGGCCCGGGTGGCGTCAGCTCGCCCCGCCGCCCGCGAGCTGGCGTCACGATCGCGCGCTATCCGCCGCGGGATGACGCCAGCTCCCGGCGCCGCGTGAAGATGACGCCGCTGACCGCATCACCGCAGCCGGCGCCGGACGGCGCGCCGCACGCGCACGTGCCCGCCGAGCAGCAGCGCGGTCGGCACCAGCACCGCCGCGGGCCAGAAGACGCCCGCGCCCGCGACCGCCCAGACGGTGATCGCACCGCCGTTGACCCCGGTGAAGACCACCGTGTGGGTCCGCATCGCCGCCCGGTCGACGCGCCGCGCGACCTCGGCCCCGCGCGCCCGGGCGGGCGCGGTCGCGACCCGCCGCAGCGCGCCCGGCAGGTCCGACAGCGCCTGGGCCAGGTCGGCGCGGGTCCGGGCGGACGCGACGACGCCGAGCCGCTCCTCCAGCTCCTCCGGGTCGAGCCGCCCGGCCGTGAACTGCGCGCGCAGCTCGCGCTCGGCCAGCTCGCGCTCGCCGTCGCCGATCCGCATCGCGTTCGAGGAGATCGCACGCCAGGTGCTCACCGTTCGAGGGTACCCGTCCGCCCCGGAACGCAGAACGGCCGCCCGATGGGCGGCCGTTCCAAAAGACCAGCGAGGGTCGATGCCCTCAGACGAGCTCGATCAGCACCATCTCGGTGGCGTCGCTCTTGCGCGGCCCGAGCTTCAGGATCCGGGTGTAGCCACCCGGGCGCTCGGCGTAGCGCGGGGCGATGTCCTCGAACAGCTTGTAGGTCGAGAACTTGTCCTGCCCGAGGGCGGACAGCGCCTGGCGGCGGGCGTGCTGGTCGCCGCGCTTGGCCAGCGTGATCAGCTGCTCGATCTCCGGCTTCAGCGCCTTGGCCTTGGCCTGGGTCGTGGTGATGCGCTCGTGCTCGATGACCTCCTTGCAGAGGTTGCGGAGCAGCGCCTTGCGATGGGCGCTGGAGCGGCTGAGCTTGTGGCGGGTCTTCTGATGGCGCATGGAAGGTCCTTCTAGGCGGCGAGCGGTGAACCGCTACTCGTCGCGGAGGCCGTAGCCCCGCGCGGCGAGCGTCTCGACGACCTCGTCGATCGACTTCTTGCCGAAGTTCGGGATGGCGGCGAGCTCGGCCTCGGTCTTCGAGGTCAGGTCGCCAACGGTCTGGATGCCCGCACGCTTCAGGCAGTTGTAGGAGCGGACGCCGAGCTCCAGCTCCTCGATCATCATCTCGTCGGTCGGGTCGCCGAAGGCGCCGTCGCCGACGAGGCCGTCCTCGAGCTCGCCGCCGACGGAGGCGCGCAGCTCCTCGACCCGGTCCGGGTCGGTGAAGACGGCCAGCTGCTGGATCAGGATCTCGGAGGCCTCGCGCAGCGCCTCGCCCGGCTCGATCGAGCCGTCGGTCTCGATGTCCAGCGAGAGCTGGTCGAAGTCGGTGCGCTGACCGACGCGGGCCGGCTCGACGCGGTAGGCGACGCGCCGGATCGGCGAGAAGATCGAGTCGATCGGGATGACGCCGATCGGCTGGTCCGGGGTCTTGTTCTCGTCGGCGGAGCGGTAGCCGCGCCCCTGGCCGATGGTCAGGTAGACCTCGAGCTTGGTGCCGGCCTCGAGGGTCGCGATGTGCGCCTCGGGGTTGAGGATCTCGACGCCCGCGGGCAGGTCGATGTCCTTGGCGGTGACCTCGCCGGGGCCCTCGGCCACCAGCGGGGCCTCGACCTCGGTCGCGTCGGAGTGCATCCGGCAGACGAGCGTCTTGAGGTTGAGGACGATGTCGGTGACGTCCTCGGTGACGCCGTCCAGCGTCGTGAACTCGTGGGCAACGCCCTCGATCCGAACGTTGGTGACCGCAGCACCCGAGAGGAAGCTCAGCAGCACGCGGCGGAGCGAGTTGCCGAACGTGTAGCCGAAGCCGCGCTCGAGGGGCTCGATCGTGAACGTGCCGCGGTTGTCCTCAACGGATTCGCTGGTGATCCGAGGGGTCTGGTAGTCGAGCATCAGGGTCCTTGCTTCTTCTTCGTCGGAAGACGGGCGGTCGCGGTGGTGGCGGGCGACCGCGAGTTCGGCGGGGCGGAGGCTGTCCGCCTCCACCCGACCGGGCCGATCACATCGAGTCGCGCTCGGCGATCGGCGGGGGGTCCTCAGACCCGGCGGCGCTTCTTGGGACGGCAGCCGTTGTGGGCTTGCGGGGTCACGTCACGGACGGTCGTGATCTCCAGGCCGGCGGCCTGGAGCGAGCGGATCGCCGTGTCGCGGCCCGAGCCGGGGCCCTTCACGAAGACCTCGACCTTCTCGAGACCCTGCTCGATGCCCTTGCGAGCAGCCGAGTCCGCCGTGACCTGGGCGGCGAACGGCGTCGACTTGCGCGAGCCCTTGAACCCGGCGCCGCCGGCGGACTCCCAGGCGATCACGTTCCCCTCCTTGTCGGTCAGGGAGACGATCGTGTTGTTGAAGCTCGTCTTGATGTGGGCCTGGCCAACCGGAATGTTCTTCTTCGGCTTGCGGCGACCGCGCGCGGGGCGCTTGGGAGCGGGCATGAGGTTCTACGTGACTCCGTGCTACTTCTTGCCGGGCTTCTTCTTGCCGGCGGTCGGCATGCGCTTCGGGCCCTTGCGGGTCCGAGCGTTCGTCTTGGTCTTCTGCCCGCGAACGGGAAGGTTGCGGCGATGGCGCAGGCCGCGGTAGCAGCCGATCTCCATCAGGCGCTTGACGCTCTGGTTGCGCTCGCGACGGAGGTCGCCCTCGACCACGACGTTGCGATCGATGTGGTCGCGGAGGGAGGAGACCTGCTCCTCCGTCAGATCGCGGACCTTGGTGTCACGGTCGATCCCGGTAGCGGCCAAGATCTCGTTCGAGCCCGAGCGGCCAATCCCGTAGATGTAGGTGAGACCGATCTCGATCCGCTTGTTGAGCGGGATGTTGATGCCGGCGATACGTGCCATCGATCAGCCCTGCCGCTGCTTGTGCCGCGGGTTCTGGCAGATCACGAGGACATTGCCGTTACGGCGAATGACCTTGCACTTCTCGCACATCGGCTTGACCGACGGTCGTACCTTCATGGTTCCCTTCTCGGCTCGATGACCAGCGGTCTGGCTCTGACGGCGCAACAGCCCACCGCTACCAGCCGCTGAGGCGCGCACGGTCCAGGGCAGGACGTGACACGCGCAGACTCGGCACGATACCAGACGGATTCCCAGGGACGCGTTGTGCCCCGAAGGCGCCGGTCGACGACCGGCGAGCCTCGGTGCTCAGCGCGCTCCCGGCGCGGCGGACGGAGCAGCCTACCAGCGGTCGCCCCACGGTGTCAGGACCCTCGGTCCCTGCTCCGTGATCGCGACGGTGACCTCGGCGTGCGTGGCGCGCGCGCCGTCGACGGTGAAGACCGACCAGCCGTCGTCCGCCATCCGGATCGCGGCCCGTCCCAGGGTCAGCATCGGCTCGACGGCGATCACCAGGCCGACCTCGAGCGGACGGCCCGTGCCGGCCCGCCCGACGTTCGGCACCTGCGGCTCCTCGTGCAGCGCACGACCGACGCCGTGGCCGATCAGCGACGGGAAGACCTGCAGGCCCGCCGTACGGGCCCGTGCCTCGACCGCGGCCCCGATGTCGCCGATGTGCCCGCCAGGCCGGCAGACGGCGACTGCGTCGGCCAGAGCGGCCTCCGCGGTCTCGATCAGGTGGCCGTCGGCCGCCCCCGCCTCGCCGACGGGGACGGTGCGGGCCGCGTCGGCGACCCAGCCGTCGAGGGTGACCCCGACGTCGAGCGAGACGATGTCGCCCTCGTCGAGGCGCACCGGACCGGGGATCCCGTGGACCACCAGGTCGTTCGGCGACGCGCAGATCGCCCCGGTGAAGCCGCGGTAGCCGAGGAACGACGGCGTGCCGCCGGCGGCGGCGATCCGCTCCCGCGCCAGCGCGTCGAGGTCGCCGGTCGTGACGCCGGGCCGGACGGCCGCCTGGAGGGCGTCGAGGACGTCGGCGACCACCTGCCCGGAGGCGGCGATCGCCTCGACCTCGTCGGGGCGCTTCAGGCGGACGGCCACGATGACCAGCGGCGGGGCGCGCCGCGCTCCTAGACCGCGTCCTCGAGCCGCAGCGTGGAGATCGTCTTGCGGACGTGCGCCTCGACCTCGTCGGCCGGCGCGGTGCCGTCGAAGCGGTGCAGCAGGCCCCGCTCCTCGTAGTAGCCGATCAGCGGCGCCGTCTGCTCGTGGTAGACCGCGAGCCGCTTGCGGATCGTGTCGGGCTTGTCGTCGTCGCGCTGGATCAGGTCCGTGCCGTCGACGTCGTCCTTGCCGGCGACCTTGGGCGGGTCGAACTCGACGTGGTAGATCCGTCCCGACGACGAGACGCGGCGCCCGGAGAGCCGGCGGACGATCTCCTCGTCCGGGACCTCGATCAGGAGCACGCCGTTGAGGTCGCGGCCGAGCTGCGACAGCGCGCCGTCGAGCGCCTCGCCCTGGGCGATGTTGCGGGGGAAGCCGTCGAGCAGGAAGCCGTCGGTCGCCTGCTCGGCGCGAACGCGCTCGAGGATCAGGCCGATCACCAGCTCGTCGGGGACCAGCTGGCCCTCGTCCATGTAGCCCTTGGCCTGCAGGCCGAGCTCCGAGGCCTCGCGGACGGCCGCCCGGAGGATCTCGCCGGTGACGATGTACTCGAGTGGCTCGCTCGCGGTCAGGCGCTCGCCCTGGGTGCCCTTGCCGGCTCCGGGGGGTCCCAACAGGATCAGGTTCAACTCGGTCATGCCGTCAATCCTCTGTGCCGTTGAACGCCCACCGATCCCACGCGCCGCGGGTCGGGGGGACTCACTTCAGGAAGCCCTCGTAGTTGCGCATCATCAGCTGCGCCTCGATCTGCTTGACCGTGTCCAGCGCGACGCCGACGACGATCAGCAGCGAGGTGCCGCCGAACGCGAAGCCCTGCGTCGTCTGGTTGAACAGGATCGACGGCAGCGCGGCGACGGCGGCCAGGTAGAGCGCTCCGGGGAACGTCAGGCGCGCCAGCACGCGGTCGAGGAACTCGGCCGTCGGCCGGCCGGGTCTGACGCCGGGGATGAAGCCGCCGTACTTCTTCAGGTTGTCCGCCTGCTCGACCGGGTTGAACGTGACCGCGGTGTAGAAGTAGGTGAACAGGATGATGAAGATCGTCTCGCCGCCGATGTAGGCCCAGCCACCGGCCCGGAACAGCTCCTGGACGCTGTTCGACGGGTCCTTGGTGACGAACTGCGCGATGGTCGGCGGGATCGACATGATCGACGCGGCGAAGATCACCGGGATCACGTTGGCCATGTTGACCTTCAGCGGCAGGTAGGTCTGGCCGCCGCCGCTCATCCGCCGGCCGATCACGCGCTTGGCGTACTGGATCGGGATCCGGCGCTGGCCCTCCTGGATGAAGACGACCGCCGCGATCACCGCGAGCGCGAGGAACGGCATCAGGACCTTGAAGACCTGGTCGCCGCTCTGCCACCAGTTGCTGACGCCCGAGGGCAGGCCCGAGACGATCGACGCGAAGATCATCAGCGACATGCCGTTGCCGATCCCCCGCTGGGTGATCAGCTCGCCCATCCACATCACGATCATCGCGCCCGCGGTCAGCGAGACGGCGATCATGAAGACGTGGCCGGCGTTGAAGTTCGTGATCAGCGGCTCGCCCGCCTGCCCCGACAGCGACTTGAAGAGGAAGACGTAGGCGATCGACTGACCGGCCGCCAGCGCGACCGTCAGGTAGCGGGTGTACTGCGTGATCCGCTGCTGCCCGATCTCGCCCTCCTGCTTGAGCTTCTCGAGCGAGGGGACGACGACCTGCAGCAGCTGCAGCACGATCGACGCGGTGATGTAGGGCATGATGCCCAGCGCGAAGATCGCGATCTGGCTGAGCGCGCCGCCGGAGAAGACGTTCAGCAGCTGCAGCGCGCCGCCGCCCTGGAACGAGGCGGACTCCTGGAGCGCCTTGACGCCCTCCGAGGAGACGCCGGGGACCGGGATCTGCGCGCCGATGCGGTAGAGCGCGAGCAGCAGCAGCGCGAAACCGATCTTCTTGCGGATCTCCGGGACGGTGAACGCGCCGGTGAGGATGCGGATCATCGTGCTCGTGCTCGCAGTGGCTGGTGGCGGTCAGGCGGCGGGGCGGTCGTTGCCGTCGCCGGAGTGGCGACGGGAACGGTACCCCGCGGCGGAAACGGGCGACGCGGGCCGTGCGGGCCCGCGCCGGAGATCAGGATGGTACGCACCGACGGCTCCGGACGGCTTGCGCACGGAGCATCGCCGGTGCAACCGGGTGAAACGCGTCAGTCCTCGATCAGGACGACCGTGCCGCCAGCGGCCTCGATCGCCTCGCGCGCGGAGCCGCTGAAGCGGTGCGCGTGGACCGTCAGCGGGCCCTGGAGCTCGCCGCGGCCGAGGACCTTGACCGGCACGCCCTTGCGGGTGGCCAGGCCCTTCGCCTGCAGCGCCTCGAGCGTGACGTCGGCGCCCGACTCGAAGCGGTCGGCCAGGTCGTCGAGGTTCACCGGCTGGGTGGCCGTGCGGAACCGCTCGAACGGCATCGACGTCTTCTTGTTCGGGCCGCGCAGCTTGCGCATCCGGCTCTGGATCGGGTTCTGACCGCCCTCGAAGCCGGCGCGATCCTTGGCACCCGAGCGCGAGCCCGCGCCCTTGTGACCGCGACCGGACGTCTTGCCCATGCCCGAGCCGTGGCCGCGGCCGACGCGCTTGCGCGGCTTGCGGCTGCCCGGAGCCGGCTTCAGCGAGTGGAGCCCGGTGTCGGCGAGCGACTGCTCGTTGTTCTCGGTGCTCATCACGCCTCCTCGACGCGCACCAGGTGACGCACCGCATGCAGCGCGCCGCGCTGCTGGGGCGTGTCCTGGACTTCGACGGTGTGGCCGATCCGCCGCAGACCGAGCGAGCGCAGGGTGTCGCGCTGCGCCTGGTTGCTGCCGATCGACGACTTGAACTGGGTGGCCTTCAGCGTGCTCATGCGGGCACCTCCTCCGAGGGCGTCTCCTCGACGGCCTCCTCGGCGACGGCCACGGCCTCGCGCTGCGACAGGCCGAGCACGTCGGCGACGCTGATGCCGCGGAGGTCCGCGACCTCCTTCGGCGTGCGCAGCGTCTGCAGCCCGTTGACCGTGGCCTTGACCAGGTTGATGGGGTTCTGCGAGCCGAGGCTCTTGCTCAGGATGTCGTGCAGGCCGGCGAGCTCCAGCACGGCGCGGACGCCGCCGCCGGCGATGACGCCGGTACCGGGCGAGGCCGGCTTCAGCAGCACCTGGCCGGAGCCGAAGCGCCCGATCACCGGGTGGGTGATCGTCGAGCCGTGCTTGGGGACCTTGAAGAGGTCCTTCTTCGCCCGCTCGACGGCCTTCTGGATCGCCGTCGGGACCTCGTTGGCCTTGCCGTAGCCGACGCCGACCACGGAGTTCTCGTCGCCGACGACCACGAGGGCCGTGAACGAGAAGCGACGGCCGCCCTTGACGACCTTCGCGACGCGGTTGATCTCGACGACCCGCTCCTGCAGGTCGAATCCGACGGGGCTGACAGTTCGATCGATAGCCATTGGTTCAGGGCTCCTAGACGGTGAGCCCGCCCTCGCGGACGGCTTCGGCGAACGCCTGCACGCGTCCGTGGTACTGGTAGCCGCCGCGGTCGAACACGGCGGTCTCGATCCCGGCGGCCTTGGCGCGCTCGGCCAGCAGCTGGCCGGCCTTGGCGGCCTGGTCCTTCTTCGACAGATCGCGCAGCTCCGGCTCGGTCCACTGGACCGAGGTGATCGTGCGGCCCTGCTCATCGTCGATGAGCTGGGCGAAGATGCCGCGGTTGCTGCGGAACACGGCGATGCGCGGCCGCTCGGCGGAGCCGGAGACCTTCGCCCGCACGCGGCGGCGGCGCTTGAGGCGACGTGCCTCCTTGGTGACGACGCTCATGCGCGCTTGCCCACCTTCCGGATGACGTACTCACCCTCGTAGCGGATGCCCTTGCCCTTGTAGGGCTCCGGCGGCCGCTTCTTGCGAATCTTGGCCGCGGTCTCGCCGACGAGCTGCTTGTCGGTGCCCTTGACGATGATCCGCGTGGGCTGCGGGACCTCGAACTCGATGCCCTCCGGTGCCTCGATCGGCACCGAGTGCGAGTAGCCGAGGGCCAGCTCGAGGTCCTTGCCCTTGAGCGCGGCGCGGTAGCCGACGCCCTGGATCTCCAGCGTCTTGGTGAAGCCGTCGGTGACGCCCTCGACCATGTTGGCGATCAGGCTGCGGCTGAGGCCGTGCAGCGCGCGGTGCGGCCCGCGGTCGGTCGGCCGGGTCACCACGATCTCCGCACCCTCCTGGGTGACGGTGATGTCGCGGTGGATGGCCTCCGAGAGGCTGCCCTTGGGGCCCTTCACCGAGACGGTGCCGGGCTCGATGGTGATGTCGACCCCGCTCGGGACGGGGATCGGCTTGCGTCCGATGCGGCTCATGCGTGCCTCACCACACCTCGGCCCAGACCTCGCCACCGACGCCCGCAGCGCGAGCGTCGTGACCGGTCATGATGCCGCTCGACGTGGAAACGATCATGGTGCCCAGGCCGCCGAGCGACTTCGGGACCTGGCCCGCGCCGACGTAGTAGCGCTGCCCGGGCCGGGAGACGCGGCGCAGGCCGGTGATGGCCGAGCTCCGGTCCTTGGTGTACTTCAGCGTGATGTGCAGGACGTCGCCGGGAGTGTCCTTGGACGGCTCCGTGGTGACGTCGGCGATGTAGCCCTGCTCCTTGAGGATGCGGGCGATCTCGCGCTTCGAGTTCGATGCCGGCACGTCCACCGTGCGGTGGGCGGCGGTGATCGCGTTGCGGATCCGGGTCAGGAGGTCCGCGATCGGGTCAGTCGTCGACATCTGGCTACCAGCTGCTCTTCGTCATGCCGGGGATGTAGCCGCGATGCGCCAGCTCGCGCAGGCAGATGCGGCACACGCCGAACTTGCGGTAGACCGAGCGCGAGCGGCCGCAGCTGCGGCAGCGCGTGTACTCGCGGGTCTGGTACTTCGAGGGGCGCGCCTGGCGGACGCGCTGAGAGGTCTTCGCCATGGGTCAGCTCCCCTGGGTGGTCGTGGACGGGTCGAGCGGCGGCGGAGCGCCCTCGGGACGCTTGCCCTCGCGCGAGAACGGGAAGCCGAACGCCTGGAGCAGCGCGAACGCCTCGCCGTCGGTCTTCGCCGTGGTCGTGATGTTGATGTCGAGACCGCGGATCTGGTCGATGGCGTCGTAGTCGATCTCCGCGAAGATGATCTGCTCGCGGACGCCGATCGAGTAGTTGCCGCGGCCGTCGAAGCTCGTCGTCTTGAGGCCGCGGAAGTCCCGGACGCGCGGAAGCGCGATCGAGAGCAGGCGATCGAGGAACTCGTACATCCGCTCACCGCGCAGCGTGACGGCGGCGCCGACCGGCATGCCCTCGCGCAGCTTGAAGCCGGCGATCGACTTGCGGGCGCGGCGCACGCTCGGCTGCTGACCGGCGATCGCGGCCAGCTGCTCGGTCGCGGCAGCGAACGTCTTGTTGTCCTGCTTCGCCTCGCCCAGACCCATGTTGAGGGTGATCTTCTCCAGGCGCGGGACCTGCATCACGGAGCTGTACCCGCCCTGCTCGAACAGCTGGGGGCGGATCTCTTCGAGGTAGCGCGTCTTCAGTCGCGCGGTCGTGGTCGCACTCATCGCAACTACCTCAGTCGATCGGCTGACCCGAACGGCGGGCGACGCGCGTCGCGCGTCCGTCCTCGCCACGGGTCACGCCCACGCGGGTGGGCTTGTTGGTCTTGGGATCTACGAGCATGACGTTGGAAACGTGAATCGGGCCCTCCTTGGCGATCACTCCGCCCTGGGCAGCCGGGCTGCCGGGGGACGCCATGGGGTTGGGCCGCTGGTGGCGCTTGACCAGGTTCACGCCCTCGACGACCACGCGCTCGTTGGCGGGGTCGACCTGCAGGACGGAGCCGGACTTGCCGCGGTCCTTGCCGCTGATCACGACGACGGTGTCGTCGCGACGGATACGAAGCCCCATGCTAGAGCACCTCCGGGGCGAGCGACACGATCTTCATGAACGACCGCTCGCGCAGCTCGCGAGCGACCGGCCCGAAGATGCGGGTGCCGCGCGGGTTGTTGTTGGCGTCGATGATGACGGCCGCGTTCTCGTCGAACGCGATGTAGGTGCCGTCGTCGCGGCCGAACTCCTTGCGGGTCCGGACCACGACGGCCTTGACGACCTCGCCCTTCTTGACGGAGCCGTTGGGCGTCGCCGACTTGACGGTCGCGGTGATCGTGTCGCCGACCCGCGCGTAGCGACGGCGGGAGCCGCCGTGCACGCGAATGGTCAGGATCTCGCGGGCGCCGGTGTTGTCGGCGACCTTGAGGCGGGACTCGTTCTGGATCACTTGGCACGCTCCACGATCTCGGCCAGGCGCCAGCGCTTGGTCTTCGACATCGGGCGCGAGGACTGCACGCGGACGGTGTCGCCCTCGCCAGCCTCGTTGTGCTCGTCGTGCGCCTGCAGCTTCGACGAGGACCGCACGATCTTGTGGTACTTCGGGTGCCGCTTCTGCGCGTCGATCCGGACGATGATCGTCTTGTCGCCCTTGGCGGAGCTGACGACGCCCTGACGGATCTGGACGCGGCCGGGCTCGTGCTCGGCCGGCGGGGTGCCCTCGCCCTTCTCGGTCTTGCGCTCGCGCTCCTGGAGGCGGCGACGACGACGCGCGGCGGCCTTCGCCTTGCGGGTCTCGGCCCGCTCGCGGGCGCGCTCCTCGGGGGTGCGCTGCGGCTTGGCGGTGGCGCCCTGCCGCTGGCGGTACCACTGGCGACGCTGGGACGGCGACAGGTCGGCGGGCGGACCCTCCGGCTGCTCCTCGGTCGCCACGGCGGCGGCCTCGGTCGTCTCCTCGGTCGCCGCGGCGGCCTCGGTGGTCTCGTCGGCGGTCACGTCGACGGCCTCTTCGGTGTTCTCGGTGTTCTCGTCAGCCATCAGCGGATCCCGTCCACATCGATGCCCCGCTGACGCGCGATGGTGAGCGCGCGGGCGAGGTCGCGGCGCGCGGTGCGCAGCGTGGAAGTGTTCTCGAGCTCTCCGGTCGCCTGCTGGAAGCGCAGACCGAAGATCTCCTTGCGTGCGGTGGCGATCTGCTCGGCGATCTTCTTGTCGTCGAGGTCGCGCAACTCCTGGGGACGCATCACTCGTCCTCCGCGGTGACGAACTTGGTCTTCACGGGCAGCTTGTGGCCGGCGAGGCGGATCGCCTCGCGGGCCAGGGGCTCGGGGACGCCGGCCAGCTCGAACATCACGCGTCCGGGCTTGACGACGGCGACCCAGCCCTCGGGCGAGCCCTTGCCGGAGCCCATGCGGGTCTCGGCCGGCTTCTTGGTCACGGACTTGTCCGGGAAGACGTTGATCCAGACCTTGCCGCCACGCTTGATCTTGCGGGTCATGGCGATACGGGCAGCCTCGATCTGGCGGTTGGTGATCCAACCGGCCTCGAGGGTCTTGATCCCGTACTCGCCGAACTGCACCCGGTTCTGCCCGCGCGAGAGACCGCGCTTGCGACCGCGATGCACCTTGCGGTGCTTGACGCGCTTCGGGGCCAGCATCAGCGACCTCCCTGAGGTCCGCGTCCGCGACCACCGCCGGCGCCACCGGGACCGCCGGGGCCCCGACCGCCACCGCCGCCGCCACGACCACCACGGTCGCCGCCGCGGAAGCCGCCGCGATCGCCGCCACCGCCACGGTCGTCACGACGACCACGACGACGGTCGCGATCCTGCGTGCTCGGACCGTCGACGTCGGTCAGGTCCGATCCGCCGTAGCCCTCCGGCATGATCTCGCCCTTGTTGACCCAGACCTTGACGCCGATCCGACCGAACGTCGTCTTGGCCTCGTAGAAGCCGTAGTCGATGTCCGCGCGCATCGTGTGCAGCGGGACGCGCCCGTCCTGGTAGGACTCGGTGCGCGACATCTCGGCGCCGCCGAGGCGGCCGCCGACCTGGATCTTGCAGCCCTTGGCGCCCGAGCGCATGGCGCTCGTGAGGGCGCGCTTCATCGCGCGGCGGAAGGCCACGCGGTTCTGCAGCTGCTCGGCCACGGACTGGGCCACGAGCTTCGCGTCCAGCTCCGGACGGCGAACCTCGAGGATGTTGACCTTGACCTGCTTCTTGGTGATGCGGTGCAGATCCTTGCGCAGAGCGTCGACCTCGACGCCCGACTTGCCGATCACCACGCCGGGGCGAGCCGTCCGGATGGACACCTCGACCTCGTTCTTGTTCTTCCGGATCGTGATGTCCGAGAGACCGGCGTGGGCGAGCTTCGTCTGGATGTGGGTGCGGATCTGACGATCCTCATCCAGGAAGTCGGCGGTGTTCTGCGCGCTGAACCAGTGGCTCTTCCAGTCGTGGATGTAGCCCACGCGCATCGACTCGGGATGGACCTTCTGTCCCATGTCAGACCTCGTCCTTCGGCGTGAGCTGGATGGTCAGGTGACTGGTGCGCTTGTTGATCCGGTACGCGCGGCCCTGGGCCCGCGGCTGGAAGCGCTTGAGCGTCGGACCGTCGTCGGCGACCACGGCCTTGATGCGCAGCTCGTCGCCGATCAGCTCGTGGTTGTTCTCGGCGTTGGCGACCGCGGACTCGAGCACCTTGCTCCAGTCCTGCGCCGCCGAGCGCGTGCTGTGCGCCAGGATCGCGCGGGCCTGCTCGACGTCCTTGTCGCGGATCAGGTCCGCGATCAGGCGCGCCTTGCGCGGCGTCGTGCGCACGTACTTGGCGACCGCGCGGACGACCGGCGCCTCGCCGACCGGCTGGGCCCGGCGAGCGCGGCGGGCATCGGCCCGGGCGCCGCCACGGACCTGCTGCACCGGCGCGGCATGGCTGTGGTCGTGATCGTGGTCGTGGTCGTGGTCATGCTCGGCCACGGGCGCCTCGTCGGCGGCCGGAGCCTCGTCCTCGACCTCGTCGGCGACGACCTCGTCGTCGGCCTGGACGTCCGCAGCCTCCTCCGACGCCGAAGCCTCGGCGGTCGTGGCAGCCTCGTCGGCCTTCGGCGACTCCTCGACGACCTCGGGGGTCTCGGGCGTCACCTCGGGCTGCGGCGCGTCGCTGGTCTCGTTCTTGGGGGTCTCGTCAGCCATGGATCAGCGCCTCTTGGCGGTGTCGCCGTGACCGCGGTAGGTCCGGGTGGGCGCGAACTCGCCCAGCTTGTGACCGACCATCGACTCCGACACGAAGACGGGCACGTGCTTGCGCCCGTCGTGGACGGCGATCGTGTGCCCGACCATCTCCGGGAAGATCGTCGAAGCCCGCGACCAGGTCTTGATCAGCTTCTTCTCGTTGGCGGAGTTCATGGACTCGATGCGCGTCATCAGACGCTCCTCGACCCACGGCCCCTTCTTGCTCGAACGGCTCATCGGGGCTACTTCCTCTTGCCCTTGCCGCGACGGCGACCACGCACGATGTAGCGGTCGGACGGCTTGTTCTTCTTACGGGTGCGGTAGCCCAGCGTGGGAACGCCCCACGGGGTGACCGGGTGACGGCCGGGCGTGGTGGAACCCTCGCCGCCGCCGTGCGGGTGGTCGACCGGGTTCATCGCCGTGCCGCGCGTCTGCGGGCGGATGCCCATGTGACGCTTGCGGCCGGCGTTGCCGATCTTCACGTTCTGGTGGTCGGCGTTGCCGACGCTGCCGATGGTGGCACGGCAGCCCTCGCGAACGAGGCGCATCTCGCCGGACGGCAGGCGCAGCGTCGCCATCCCCTGGTCCTTGGCCATCAGCTGGATGACCGAGCCGGCGGAGCGACCGAGCTGGCCGCCCTTGCCGGGCTGCAGCTCGACGTTGTGCACGACGGTGCCGGCCGGGATGTCCTTCAGCTCGAGCGCGTTGCCGACCTTGATGTCGGCATCGGGCCCGCTCTGGACGGTCGTGCCGACCTCCAGGTTGCGCGGCGCCAGGATGTAGCGCTTCTCGCCGTCGGCGTAGTGCAGCAGCGCGATGTACGCGGTCCGGTTCGGGTCGTACTCGATCGAGGCGACCTTCGCGGGCACCCCGTCCTTGTCGCGCTTGAAGTCGATCCGACGGTAGAGGCGCTTGGCGCCGCCGCCACGGTGACGCGCGGTCTTGCGCCCGTTGTTGTTGCGGCCACCGGACTTCGTCAGACCCTCGACGAGCGAGCGCTCCGGCTCGGTCTTCGTGATCTCGGCGAAGTCCGCGTAGGTCGCGAACCGCTGGGCGGGAGTGGTGGGCTTCGGCTTGCGGATACCCATGACTACTCCTCGATGCCCTGCAGCGACTGGAAGATCGGGATCTCCTCGCCCTCGCGCACCTGCACGATGGCCTTCTTCCAGGAGCGCGTGCGCCCGCTGGTCGTGCCGCGCCGCTTCGGCTTGCTCTTGACGCTGGCCGTCTTCACGTCGACGACGTGAACATCGAACAGCGACTCGATCGCCTGGCGGATCTGCGTCTTGTGCGCGTCGGGGTGAACCCGGAACGTGTACTTGCCGACCGTCGCGAGGACGTAGCTCTTCTCGCTGACGACCGGGCGGATGATGACCTGGGTCGCATCCATGATCAGGAGACCTCCTCGGCCACGGCGGCCTTGCCGGCGGCGCGGTTGGTGAGCTCGTCGATCGCGACCTGCGAGAGCAGCAGGCGCCCGGCGCCGACCACGTCGGCGACGCCGACGGCCTCGGCCGGGAGCACCGACACCTTGGTCAGGTTGCGGAACGAGAGGGCGACCTTCGCCTCGGACTCGGCGAGGACGACGAGGATCGAGCCCTTGCCGTCCCAGCCCTTCAGCAGCGAGCCGGCGGCCTTGGTCGACGGCTCGGCGAAGGTGCCGATGTCGAAGGCCGCGACCGAGCCGCGGAGACCGTGCAGGGAGAGCGCGCTGCGGAGGGCGGCCCGCTTCTCCTTGCGGTTGATCTTGAAGGTGTAGTGGCGCGGCGACGGGCCGAAGATCGTGCCACCGCCGGTCCAGATCGGCGAGCGGCTCGAGCCGGCGCGGGCACGGCCGGTGCCCTTCTGGCGCCACGGCTTGCTGCCGCCGCCGGAGACCTGGCCGCGGGTCTTCGTCTTCGCGGTGCCCTGCCGGCGAGCGTTCAGCTCGTGGCGGACGTTCTGGTGAACGAGCGGGCCGTTGAA
Source organism: Patulibacter medicamentivorans (assembly GCF_000240225.1). Classification (GTDB taxonomy): domain Bacteria; phylum Actinomycetota; class Thermoleophilia; order Solirubrobacterales; family Solirubrobacteraceae; genus Patulibacter; species Patulibacter medicamentivorans. The sequence continues at coordinate 5,315 of NZ_AGUD01000246.1, read as the reverse complement.
CTCGACGCCGAAGACGGCGTCATCGAGCTGGACGGTCCCGCCGCCGAGGATCGGTGCCTCAGGCATCGGTACGCACCTCCACGAGGCCGTTGCGCGGGCCCGGAACCGAGCCGCGCACGATCAGCAGGTTGTCGTCGGCATCGACGCGCACGACCTCGAGGCCGGGCTGCGTCACGCGGCCGCCACCCATGCGGCCGGGGCCACGGATGCCCTTGAAGACGCGCGCCGGGTAGGCGGCGGCGCCGATCGAGCCCGGGGCGCGGGTGTTGTGCGAGCCGTGGGTCACCGGGCCGCGGGCGAACCCGTGGCGCTTGACGGTGCCCTGGAAGCCCTTGCCCTTGGAGGTCGCGGCGACGCGGACCTTCTGGCCGGCCTCGAAGGCGTCGACCGTCACGGTCTGGCCGACCTCGACGTCGAGGTCGACGTCGCGGAACTCCACCAGGTGGCGGTGGGGACCGACGCCGGCCTTCTTCAGGTGCCCGAGCTCGGGCTTGGAGACGTGCTTCTCCTTGGTCGCGCCGAAGGCGAGCTGCACGGCGTCGTAGCCGTCGCGATCGGCGGTCCGCTTGCCCGTGACGGGGCAGGGCCCGGCCTCCAGGACGGTCACGCGCTCGACCCGGCCGTCCTCGAGGAACAGCTGCGTCATGCCGAGCTTCTTGGCGAGAATCGCGGCCATGGCTCAGCCCGCCAGACGGATCTCGATGTCGACGCCCGCGGGGAGGTGATCGAGCCGCTGGAGCGAGTCGACCGTCTTGGGCGTCGGCTGGTGGATGTCGATGAGCCGCTTGTGCGTGCGGATCTCGAAGTGCTCGCGGGAGTCCTTGTCCTTGAACGGGGACCGGATCACGCAGTAGACGTTCTTCTCCGTCGGCAGAGGCACGGGACCGGAGACGGTCGCGCCAGTGCGCTGCGCCGTCTCGACGATCTCCTTCGCCGCCGACTCGATGGCCGACGTGTCGTAGGCCTTGAGCCGGATGCGGATCTTGTTTTGTGTGGCTGCGGCCATCGGGGGCTCTCTACTTACCGTTCCGTCTGCTGTCTGGAAGAAGCTCTGTGCTGGGGTGCTGCGGGAGTTCATCCCTCCCGCTTGCCGGTCGGCGCGTGAGGCGCGCCGCTGCCGGTCCAGCGAGCGACCCCCGGCGGCGCCGCGACGATCGCGGGCTCCGGGGGCCGTGGCGGGGCGCTACCGCCCGCCCCGCAGCGCTCGGTTCGAGCGGCGAAGGGCGGGGCGGGCGGGCGCTGTCCGACGGGGTGCTGCTACTGGACGATCTCCGAGACGACGCCGGAACCGACCGTGCGGCCGCCCTCGCGGATGGCGAAGCGCAGGCCCTGGTCCATGGCGATCGGCTGGATCAGCTCGATCTCCATCTGGACGTTGTCGCCCGGCATGACCATCTCCGTGCCCTCGGGCAGGTTCGCCACGCCGGTCACGTCCGTGGTGCGGAAGTAGAACTGCGGGCGGTACCCGGAGAAGAACGGCGTGTGACGGCCACCCTCCTCCTTCTTGAGGACGTAGACCTCGGCCTTGAACTTCGTGTGCGGCGTGATCGAGCCCGGCTTGCACAGGACCTGACCGCGCTCGATCTCCTCGCGCTTCGTGCCGCGGAGGAGGGCGCCGATGTTGTCGCCGGCCTCACCGCGGTCGAGCAGCTTGCGGAACATCTCGACGCCGGTGACGACCGTCTTCGCCGGGTCCTTGATGCCGACGATCTCGACCTCGTCGCCGACGTTGATGACGCCCTGCTCGATGCGGCCGGTCGCGACGGTGCCGCGGCCGGTGATCGAGAAGACGTCCTCGACCGGCATCAGGAACGGCTTGTCCAGCGCGCGGACCGGGTCCGGGATGTAGGTGTCGAGCTGCTCGGCGAGATCGAGGATCTTCTGCTCGTACTCAGCATCGCCCTCGAGCGCCTTCAGCGCCGAGCCGACGACGAACGGGACGTCGTCGCCCGGGAAGTCGTACTCGTTGAGCAGGTCGCGGACCTCGACCTCGACGAGCTCGAGGAGCTCCTCGTCGTCGACCATGTCCGCCTTGTTCAGGAAGACCACGATGTACGGCACGCCAACCTGCTTGGCCAGCAGGATGTGCTCGCGGGTCTGGGGCATCGGGCCGTCGGCGGCGGACACGACCAGGATCGCGCCGTCCATCTGGGCGGCACCGGTGATCATGTTCTTGACGTAGTCGGCGTGCCCGGGGCAGTCGACGTGCGCGTAGTGACGGTTCGCGGTCTCGTACTCGACGTGCGAGGTCGAGATCGTGATGCCGCGCTCCTTCTCCTCGGGCGCGTTGTCGATCTCCGCGAACGAACGAGCCTCGCCGCCGCCGGCCTTCGCCAGCACGGTCGTGATCGCCGCCGTCAGCGTCGTCTTGCCATGGTCGATATGACCGATGGTGCCCACGTTGACGTGGGGCTTGCCGCGCTCGAACTTCTCCTTGGCCACTGCTCGCTCCTGAGTCTCTTCTGCGTGTGAAAGGTCGGTGCTGGGGTGTTCAGCTCCGGAAATGGGCGAACCTGCGAAAGGTAGCCCAGTCCGGTGGTTGCGTGCGTTCCGGCTAGGCCTTCGCGCCGGTGCGGGTCGCCACGATCTCCTCGGCCACGTGCGAGGGGACCTCGTCGTAGCGCTCGAACTGCATCGTGTACGTCGCGCGACCCTGGGTCGCCGAGCGAAGATCGGTCGAGTAGCCGAACATCTCGCTGAGCGGGCAGTAGGCGTTGACGACCTGCGCGTTGCCGCGGGCCTCCATGCCCTCGATCCGTCCGCGACGGCGGTTGAGATCGCCGATCACGTCGCCCATGAACTCCTCGGGCGTGACGACCTCGACCTTGAAGATCGGCTCCAGCAGGATCGGCTTGGCACGCCGGGCAGCCTCGTTGAACGCCATGTTGGCGGCGATCTTGAAGGCGACCTCCGAGGAGTCGACCTCGTGGTACTTGCCGTCGACGACGGTGACCTTGACGTCGACCATCGGGTAGCCGGCCTTGGGGCCGGTGTCCATGCCCTCGGCCAGGCCCTTCTCGACGGCGTTGTGGTAGTCGACCGGGATCGAGCCGCCCTTGATCTTGTTCTCGAAGACGAAGCCCTCGCCCGGTGCCGGCTCCATGTCGATGTAGACGACGCCGAACTGGCCCGAGCCGCCGGTCTGGCGGACGAACTTGCCCTCGACCTTCTCGACCTTGGACTTGATCGTCTCGCGGTACGAGACCTGCGGCGTGCCGACGTTGGCCTCGACGTTGAACTCGCGCCGCATGCGGTCGACGAGGATCTCGAGGTGCAGCTCGCCCATACCGGAGATCTCGGTCTGGCCGGTCTCCTCGTTGGTCTCGACCTGGAAGGTCGGGTCCTCCTCGGCCAGGCGCTGGAGGGCGACGCCCATCTTCTCCTGGTCGGCCTTGGTCTTCGGCTCGACGGCCACCTTGATGACCGGCTCCGGGAAGTCCATCGCCTCGAGCACGATCGCGTGGTTCGGATCGCAGATCGTGTCGCCCGTGTACACCTGCTTAATGCCCACGGCCGCGGCGATGTCGCCGGAGTAGACGCGCTCGACGTCCTCGCGGTCGTTGGCGTGCATCATCAGGATGCGGCCGATGCGGTCGGTCTTGCCGGTGTTCGTGTTGAGCACCTTCGAGCCGGCCTCGAGCTGGCCCGAGTAGACGCGGAAGAAGGTCAGCTTGCCGACGAACGGGTCGGTCGCGATCTTGAACGCCAGCGCGGCGAACGGGGCGGAGTCGTCCGAGGGACGCTCCTCCTCGTGGGTCTCGCCGTCCTTGGCGGTGACGATGCCCTTGATCGGCGGCACGTCGAGCGGCGACGGCAGGTAGGCGACGACCGCGTCGAGCAGCGGCTGCACGCCCTTGTTCTTGAACGACGAGCCGCAGAGGACCGGGTTGATCGAGAGGTCGAGCGTGGCGGCGCGGATCGCGCTCTTGAGCCGGTCGACCGGGATCTCCTTGTCCTCGAGGACGAGCTCCATGAGCTCCTCGTCGTGGTCGGCGACCGCGTCGACGAGCTTCTCGCGCGCGGCGGCCGCGGCGTCGGCGTACTCGGCGGGGATCTCGACGACGTCGATCTCCTTGCCGATGTCGTCCTTGTAGATCTCGGCCTTCATCTCGACTAGGTCGATGATCCCGGCGAAGTCGGCCTCGGACCCGATCGGCAGCTGGATCGGCACGGCGTTGGCGCCGAGCCGGTCGATCATCGTGCGGACCGACATCTCGTAGTCGGCGCCGGTGCGGTCCATCTTGTTGACGTAGGCGATGCGCGGCACGCCGTAGTCGTTGGCCTGGCGCCAGACCGTCTCGGACTGCGGCTCGACGCCGGCGACCGAGTCGAAGACGGCGACCGAGCCGTCGAGCACGCGCAGCGACCGCTGGACCTCGACGGTGAAGTCGACGTGGCCCGGCGTGTCGATGATGTTGATCCGGTGCTTGTCCCACTCGGCGGTGGTGGCGGCGGAGGTGATCGTGATGCCACGCTCCTGCTCCTGCTCCATCCAGTCCATCGTGGCGGCGCCGTCGTGGACCTCACCGATCTTGTAGGTGCGACCGGTGTAGAAGAGGATGCGCTCGGTCGTGGTCGTCTTGCCGGCGTCCACGTGCGCCATGATCCCGATGTTCCGGGTCTTCTCGAGGGAGTACTTGCGAGACATGAAGATCTTCCGAGATACGCAGACGACTTGGGGAGGCAAGGAGCGGACCCTCCGGTTGCGGACAGCACGACGGGACCGAGGTCCCGCGCACGTCCACGCCGGAGGCGCGACAGAGCGCGAAGAGCTTCCCGCCGGGAGGCGCGCGTGAGCGGCAGCACCGGACGGGCAGCGGCGGAGGACTATAGCAGAGGATCGAATGCGATCCGGCGCGGCTCCGACCGCCCCGGATCGCCCGTGGCCACTGGCCGTTCGCGACTCTGGTGGACGGGCGCCGGACTGGTCGCGATCGGGGTCCTCGGATTGCTCGCGGCGACGGTCCTGCCGGTGATCGAGTACCGGGTTCCGGCGGGCACCCCGCGCGGCTTCGACACGTCGGTCGTCGGCTGGGAGCGCAGCGGGCCGCTGCTGCCGCTGGTCGCGCTGGTCGCGCTCGCGCTGGCGGGGACGGCGATGCGCGGCGACGCGCGGCCGGCGGTCGCGATCGCCGGGCTCGGCGTGGTCGTGGTCGTGCTGGCGATCGTCCGCGACGCGCCGCGGCTGGACGAGACGATCGGAGCCGGGCCGGACTACGCCGACGCCAGCTCCGGGGCCGGGCTCGGCTGGTTCGCCCAGACCGGCGGGGCGGTCGCGCTGCTGGTCGGCGGGGCGGCGCTGGCCGCCGCCGCGG
>NZ_AGUD01000247.1 GCF_000240225.1 Patulibacter medicamentivorans | reverse complement strand
CCAGCCGCTTGGCCGCCGTGCGCGCCTCGATCGCGTCGGACCGCGCGCCCTCGGCCAACCGCTCCGCCCGCAGGACGGCGCGCTCGGCCCGCAGGACGGCGCCGTCGTCGGCGATCCGCTCACGGGTGGCCCGTGCCGTCGCCTTGCGGCGGGCGGCGTCGCGCTCGTCGGCCAGCGTCCGCGCGCGCTCCTGCGCACGCGTCAGCCGCTCGTCGAGAGCGCCCGCCCGACGCTCGGCGTCACGGGCCTCGGCCAGCGCGGCGTCGAGCAGCACGCGGACCTCCGGCGGCATCTGCAGCCGGTCGGCCTGCGCGGGCTCGACGTCGCTCCGGCGCCGCGGTCCCGGCTTGGCCGGCTCGAAGCCCGCCGCCCGGATCGCCTCGGCGAGCGAGCCGCCGAACGGCCGCTTCGCGGCGTTCAGCGACGGCCACGCCGAGCCGTCGGCACGGCCGTCGCGGTAGCGCTCGACGCGCCACGTCTGGCCGGACCACTTCGCGGAGGACGGGTTCCAGTCGGCCGCCCGGGGCGGCTCGTCGTATGTGGCGACCCATTCCTGGATCGCGTTGATGATTGAGTCGCGGGTCCATGCTGCCCGTCGCCGGTCCGCACGCTGCAGACCTGCTCGAGCCGAGGCTCCCGCGAACGTCGCGGGAGCCATATGGATGACCTCCCGCTAGCTGCCGGTACGCGTGATCGTGAACCGGCGCTCGTTCGCACGAGCCTTCATGTCCCGCGGCCGCGCATGCAGCGGCTGCCCGACGCCGGCGAAGGCGTGGGAGGCGCGCACGGGGCTGAGCCAGGTCGAGAACATGGTTCGATCAACCTAGCCATCTCGACGGCCGCTCGCAACCCGAGTTCGGGCAAGGACCCGGAAGGGTTCGAATCCTCCTGGGTCCTGCCCGTCAGCCGCGGCGCGGGCCTGGTGCGACGTTCCGGTCGGCCGGCGACCGGAGCGTCGCAGCCGACCCGCGCCGGTCGGCGACCGCGGTCAGGCGGCGGTCGGCGCCGCCTGCTCGCGCTCGGCCGCGGCGGCCTCGCGCAGGGCCTGGAACGAGATCACCTGGCCACCCGCGCCCCAGCTGCCCTCGTCGATCTCGCGGCAGAGGACCCAGACCCGCAGCGCCTCGGCCTCGGGGATCCCCGCCGCCTCGCGGATCGCGGTCGTGGCCTCGGCGACCAGCTCCCGGCGCCGGCGATCGGAGAGCGCGCCCTCCGGCGTGGTCACCAGCAGCCGGAACGTCGGCGCCGGCACCGGCCGCCCGGCGGCGACGACGTGCTCCGCCGGCAGCTCGTGGACGTAGAGCCAGGTGACGTTGCGGAAGAACTCGGTGTCCGGCGCCCGCTCGGCGCGCAGCAGGATCGTCGTCAGCTGCTCGGTCAGCGCGCCGCGCGCGTCGGCGTCGAGCGCGCCCTGCGGGTAGGTCAGGTCCATGATCGGCATCGCGGTGCTCCTCGGTCGTGATCCGGCCGCCGTATGACGACCGGCATAGTCGCGAACCTACTATGCAGGCCGTCATACGGCAACCGCCCGCTGGCCGTGGACCGGACCGCCTCCTCCTCAGCGGGCCATGAGCGCGTCCGACCCGACGGCGATCGCCAGCACGAGACGGCGATCGAGCGTGCGCTGCGGGTCGCCGCTGAGGTCGATGTCGTAGACGTCGACCCACTTCCACCGGCGGCGACGGTTGATGCCGATCCGCTCCTCGCCGCGCAGGAACTCGAAGTCGTAGGGGATCGGGAGCCAGTCGGCGAAGTTGCCGAGGTACGGCACGAACCCGACGAGCCGCCGGAACAGCGCGACCGGCAGGCTGCGCTCGCGGACCGTCGCGACCTCGGCGCCGTCGGGACCGAACAGCGTGAACGTCGAGCGCAGCAGCGACTTGCCGAAGACCTTCTGGATCTCCCCGACCTTCACCCCGCCGGCGGTGACGTCGTAGCGCGCCGTGGGATCGAACCGCTGACGGGCGAGGATCCGCAGCAGCTCGCGGGACTTCCCCTCGTCCTCGAAGAAGCGGATGTCCTCCTTGAACTTGAACCGCTTCTGCTCGACGAAGCAGAACGGCTCGCCGTCGTCCCCCTCGCCCGGCGACGCGGAGAACGCGTACTGGTTGATGACCAGCTTGAGCTTCTGCCGCAGGACGAAACGATCGTGATCGTTGGGGTCGGTCATGTCCGGGGGTCCACTCGACCTCGCAGACGATCGTCGCCACCCTCCCGGTCGCGGGGATCGAACCCGACCGACGGCCTTCGCGGCCGGCCCGCCGCCGATCGCCGAGCCGGCATGCTCGTCCCATGACCCAGATCCCGATCACCGTCCGCGGCGACGTCGACGAGCGGGCCGTGCGCCAGCTCGAGCGGTGCGCGCAGGCCGGCGACGCGATCGCCGGGGTGCTGTGCGCCGACGGCCACGTCGGCTACTCGCAGCCGATCGGCGGCGCGCTCGCCTACCCCGACCCGAGGGGCTCCGCCCCTCACGTCGGCTAGCGCCTCCTATCCCCCGGTCACGGGCGTCGGCTACGACATCGGCTGCGGCAACAAGGCCGTCCGGACCGACGTGCGGACCGACGACCTGCTGCCGCTGCTGCCGAAGATCATGGACGAGGTCTTCGAGCGGATCTCGTTCGGCGTCGGCCGCAAGAACGACGAGCCGGTCGACCACCCGGTCCTCGACGCGATCGCGCAGGCCGACTTCCGGCCGCAGCGGTCGATGGTCCAGTCCGCGCGCAACCAGCTCGGCACCGTCGGCGCCGGCAACCACTACGTCGACCTGTTCGCGGGCGACGACGGGTTCGCCTGGGTCGGGGTCCACTTCGGCTCGCGCGGGTTCGGCCACAAGACCGCGTCCGGGTTCCTGTCGATGGCCGCCGGCGGCGCCTTCACCGATCGCTCGCCGGACGGCGAGATGGACGCGCCGCCGACGCTGTTCGCCGTCGACTCCGAGATCGGGCAGGCGTACGTCTCGGCGATGGAGCTGGCGGGCGCCTATGCCTACGCCGGCCGCGACGTCGTCGTCGACAAGGTCCTGGAGATCCTCGGCGCTCGGGCCACCCACGAGGTCCACAACCACCACAACTACGCGTGGCGCGAGCGCCACCACGGCGTCGACGCCTGGGTCGTCCGCAAGGGCTGCACCCCGGCGTTCCCGGGCCAGGAGGGCTTCGTCGGCGCGACGATGGGCGAGCCGTCGGTGATCCTGCGCGGCCGCGAGGGCGTCGCCACCGACGACCTGCTGGCCTCGACCGTCCACGGCGCCGGGCGCGTGATGTCGCGGACGCAGGCGGCGGGGCGGATGGCGAACCGGATGGAGTGCTCGCAGCGGGACTGCCCGTTCTGGGTCTCGATCGGCCAGTTCCGCGACGCGCGCGAGCGGGCGGGACTGACGCAGAACGACCGCTTCACGCTCTGCGTCGACCACCCCGACGGCCGGATGGTGAAGCGGCGCGGGCGCGTCAAGACCGGCGCGATCGACTTCGCGGCGGTCCAGGCCCAGCTGGCCGGTGGCGGGATCGAGCTGCGCGGCGGGGCCGCCGACGAGGCGCCGGCGGCCTACAAGCGGCTGGACCAGGTGCTGGCCGCGCACGCCGACACGATCGAGGTGCTCCACCGGCTGACGCCGATCGGCGTGGCGATGGCGCCCGCCGACACGATCGACCCGTTCAAGGACTGACCGGGCGCGCCGCCGCACCGCGCGGCGGCGCCCCGGGCGGGTCCGGACGGGCGCCCGCGAGCCCGCAACAGTTCTCGAAATCGAGCACGTTCGGGCGCGGCGCCGGGGGTATCTTCGCGGCCGGTGGCGAGTGTCCCCTCGCCCCGGCCGATCGGCCGCGGGATCGCGGCGTCGGCCAGAAGGCCAAGAAGAAGAAGCGGCGCGCGTCGCACCGCGCGCTGACGGCCTGAGTCGGGCCGGGCGGCCACATCGTGCCGGGCGCCCGCGGGCCGCCCGGCACGTCGCCGTTTCGCAGCCGTTCACCAACGCGGGCTCCGCGCGCGGCTACGGTCGCTCCATGACCGCCGTCCCCGAGCTGTCCGACCTGCGCGCGCTGTTCCTCAACTGCACGCTCAAGCGCTCGCCGGAGCCGTCCCACACCCAGGGCCTGATCGACGCCAGCCGCCACGTGATGGACGCCCACGGCGTCGCCACCGAGGTCGTGCGGCTGATCGACCGCGACGTCGCCACCGGCGTCTGGCCCGACATGACCGAGCACGGCTGGGCGACCGACGAGTGGCCCGAGATCTACGCCCAGGTCGAGGCCGCCGACATCCTGGTGCTCGCCGGCCCGATCTGGCTCGGCGACAACAGCTCGGTGATGAAGCGGGCGATCGAGCGGCTCTACTCCTGCTCGCACCTGCTCAACGACGCCGGCCAGTACGCCACCTACGGCAAGGTCGGCGGCTGCCTGATCACCGGCAACGAGGACGGGATCAAGCACTGCGCCCAGAACGTCCTGTACTCGCTGCAGCACGTCGGCTTCACGATCCCGCCGCAGGCCGACGCCGGCTGGATCGGCCCCGCCGGCCCCGGTCCCAGCTACCTCGACCCGGGCTCCGGCGGCCCCGAGAACGACTTCACCAACCGCAACACCACGTTCATGACCTGGAACCTGCTGCACCTGGCCCGGCTGCTGAAGGACGCGGGCGGGATCCCGGCCCACGGCAACCAGCGCAGCGCCTGGGACGCCGGCGAGCGATTCGACTGGGAGAACCCCGAGTACCGCCGCTGACGTCGCCCGCGTCGGCCGGAGTCCGACGCGGGCGACGGAGCGTCGCGCCGGCGCCGCGAACCGAACCTGCCCGTAGCCGCCACCGCGCCGTCTAGCCTTCGGCCGCATGGAGCACGCCTTCCGCGCGGCCCCGGGGCGCACGCCCTTCTCGATCGGCATCGAGGAGGAGCTGATGATCGTCGACCCGGACGACTTCTCGCTCGTCAACGCCGTCGAGTCGCTGCTCGGCGACGCGCCCGTCGGCGAGGTCAAGCCCGAGCTGATGGAGTCGGTGCTGGAGATCGCCACCGAGCCGACCCGCAACACCGCCGAGGCGAGCGAGCAGCTGCGGGCGCTGCGGGCGCACGTCGCGGCGAGGGCGGCCGAGAAGGGCCTGACGATCGGGTCGGCGGGCACGCACCCGTTCGCGCTCTGGGAGGACCAGCGGATCGCCGCCCGCGACCGCTACCGCGACCTCGTCCGCGAGCTGCGCTTCGTCGCCCGTCAGGAGCTGCTGTTCGGGCTCCACGTCCACGTCGGGATCGACGACCCGGACCAGGCGATCCACATCGCCGACGGGATGCGGGTGCACCTGCCGATCCTGCTGGCGCTGAGCGCCAACTCGCCGTTCTGGCGCGGCGACCGGACCGGGCTGGCGTCGACCCGGACCCCGATCTTCCGCGCCTTCCCCCGGATCGGCGTGCCGACCGCCTACGGCAGCTGGGCCCGCTACGAGCAGGACGTCGAGTTCATGATGCGCTCGGGCGTGATGAGCGACCCGACCTACGTCTGGCACGACGTCCGGCCGCAGCCGAAGTTCGGCACCGTCGAGATCCGCGTCTGCGACGGCCAGACCCGCGTCGACCACACGCTGGCGCTGGCGGCGCTGATCCAGGCGATGGTCCACGAGCTGGCCGCCCACCACGAGCAGGGCACCGTGCTCGGCGACTACCCCTGGCAGGTCCTCGACGAGAACAAGTACCTGGCGGCGATCCACGGGCTCGAGGGCGAGCTGGTCGACCTGCCGTCGGCGGATCGCGTCAGCACGCGGACGCTCGCCCGGCGGCTGCTGGAGCGGCTGCGGGAGCACGCCCAGGAGCTGGGCTCGGAGGACGCGTTCAACGGCATCGCCGACATCATCGAGAAGGGCACCGGGGCCGATCGCCAGGTCCTGATCTACGACACCAACCGCGACATGCGCGAGGTGATGGCGGAGATCGTGGCGACCACCGTCGGTCGTTGAGCCCGGATCCACCGGAGATCGGCGGAGGATCGAGGCCGATGTCGCCCGGCAGTTGGCGGCGCGCCGCTCGATGCGGGATCGTTGCAGGATGAGCACCAGCGACCTGACGGGACGGCCGGACGCGGGCGGAAGCACGGCCCGCGACGAGCGCACGACCGGACTCTTCGTCGTCGGCGCGATGGCGGCCCTGATGTGGGTCGTCGAGATCATCGACACGATCGACGACCACCGGCTGGACGGCCACGGGATCCGCCCGCGCTCCTTCGACGGGCTCGACGGGATCCTCTTCAGCCCGTTCCTGCACGGCAGCTTCGGCCACCTGATCGGCAACACGATCCCGTTCCTCGTGCTGGGCGCGGTGATCGCGTTCAGCGGCGCGCTGCGGGTGCTGCTGGTGACCGCGATCGTCGGCCTGGTCGCCGGGATCGGGACCTGGCTGACCGCACCGTCGAACTCGGTCACGGTCGGGGCCAGCGGGATCGTCCTCGGCTACGCGACCTACCTGCTGGCGCGCGGCATCTTCAGCCGCCGGCTGCTGGAGATCGCCGTCGGCGTGATCGTCGCGGTGGTCTGGGGCGGGTCGTTCCTCTTCAGCCTGATCCCGCGTCCCGGCGTCTCGTGGCAGGCCCACCTGTTCGGCGCGATCGGCGGCGTCGTGGCCGCCTGGCTGCTGACCCAGGAGCGGCGGCGCCGGCAGAGCGCGGCCTGAGGGCGCGCGTCCCGGTTTCATCGGGGCGCGATGGCGGCTGGCAGGTTGGGGCGCCTGACGCCCCGGTTCGTCGAGGTGCCGCGCCGTCCGCCAGGTTGAGACGTTTGATGTCCCGAGCCGTCGGGGCGGCGCGTCATCCGCCAGATTGGAACGCCCGACGTCCCGATTCGGCCTACCCGTCCCGCGGGTCGGCGGTCAACGCCGCCTCGAGCGCGGCGTCGACCGGATCCTCGCCGCCGACGAGCGACAGGATCCGGCCGCCGGTCCGGTGGTCGTGGAGGATCGCCGCCAGCACGGCGGCGACGTCGTCGCGGGTGACGGGTCCGCGCGGGACGCGGCGGGCGATCCGGACCCGGCCGGTGCCCGGGTCGTCGGTCAGGACCCCGGGACGGAGGACCGTCCACTGCCGGTCGCTGTCGATCACCGCGCGGTCGGCGGCGGCCTTGGCCCGCAGGTAGACGCTGAAGACGTCGTCGTCCTGCGGCGGGTCGTCGGCGCCGAGCGAGCTGACGATCACGTAGCCCGGGACCTTGGCGGTCCGAGCCGCCTCGAGCAGCAGGATCGCGCCGTCGCGATCCATCGTGCCCTTGCGGTCGGCACCGCTGCCGGGCCCGGCGCCGGCGGCGAAGACGACGCTGTCCGCGCCCTCGATCGCCAGCCCGACCTCGTGGGCCGCCGCCGACTCGAGGTCGCAGAGGACCGGGTCGCCGCCGTCGGCGCGGATGTCGGCGGCGTGGTCGGGGTTGCGGATCAGGCCGCGGACGCTGTCGCCGCGAGCGACGAGCAGCCGTGTCAGGCGGCGAGCGATCTGGCCGTGGGCGCCGGCGATGGCGATGTCCATGGGACGACGTTAGCCGCTGGCCTGTCGGAGGTCGTCGCGTTGGGTGGTCGCGCCCGCCGTGACGTTCCGGTCGCCCACGGTCCGCAACGTCGCGGCGGGTGCTCGAGCCCCCGATTAACGTGCCGCCGATGCGGCCGTCGGGATCACGCAGCGACGAGTGGTGGTGCCAGCTGGTCGTCGGCCACGCCGCCGGCGCCGTCCGCAAGCGCGCGGCCCACGCCGAGCGGACGGCCTGGGGCTGGATGCTCACCACCCCGGCCGCGCCTCGGGTCTGGGCCCTCAACCGCGCGCAGGTCGTGCCCCGGGCCGGCGACCTGGAACCCGCAGCCGTGGTGGAGGGGATCGAGGCGGCTCACCGCGCAGCCGGCCTGGCCCACCGCGCGGTCGACCTGCGGTCGCTGACCGACGCCGCCCGGCTGCGGCCGGCGCTGGCCGCCCACGGACTGGTGCCGTTGACCCTCGAGGTGCTGGCCGTCGACCCGGCCGAGCTGCTGGAGCGGGCGCGCGCCGCGGTGCCGGGCACGGGCACGGGCACGGGCACGGGCACGGGCACGGGCGACGGTTCCGTCCAGGTCGCGTGCGAGCCGCCGGAAGCGGCGATCCCGGTGCGGGCCACCGTCGACGGCGACGGCGACGCGGACGAGCAGCGCCAGGTCGCCCAGCAATGGGCGCTCGCCCCCGGCCCCAGCACCCGTCACCTGCTGGCACGCGACGCCGTCGGAGCGCCGGTCGGCGCCGCCGTCGTCCACCTGGCGAGCCTCCACCTCGAGATCGACGACCTCCTGACCGCGGCCGGCCATCGCGGCCGCGGGATCGGGACCGCGCTGCTGGTGGCGGCCGCCACCCTCGCCGTCGAGCGCGACGTCGCCCGGATCGCACTCCTCGCCGACCCCGGCGACCGGCCGGCCGCCTGGTACCGCCGGCTCGGCTTCGTCGCGGTCGGCCGCACCACCCAGGCGATCCGGCCCTGACGCGCGCGGCACCCCGCTCGTCGCGAGAAGGTGGCGTCAACTTCGCGCAGACCCGGGGCGGTGGCGTCATCTCACCGCGGCATGCGGCACGAACTGACGCCACCTCGCGCGGCCCGGGGCGAACTGACGCCACCTCGCTCACCGGCCCGCACCTCGCTCACCGGCCCCGCCTCGTCGACCGGACCAGGACCGACTAGTCCCGCGTCGGCGCGCCGCCCTGCGGCAGCCCCTGCCCGTAGCGCTGCCAGTCCAGCAGCGTCACGTTCTCGCGCGCGGTCCGGCCGGCCAGGTCCTCGCCGTCGCGGAACATCCGCTTCAGCCGCCGCAGGCCCTCGGCCGGTCGTGCCGCCAGCGTCGCCGCCAGCTCGAGCGCCGCCGCCTCGGCCTCGGCCTCCGGCGCGACCCGCTCGGCGAGCCCGATCCGCGCGGCCTCCTCGGCGCCGACGACCCGACCGCTGTAGATCAGCTCCTTCGCCCGGGCCAGCCCGACCAGCGGCACCAGCCGCGCGGGACCGACGGGGACGCCCAGCTTCGCGCCCGCCCACGCGAGCTTCAGGTTGTCGCCGGCGACCCGCAGGTCGCAGGCGGCGGCCAGCTCCGCCCCGGCGCCGACGACGTTGCCGACGCAGACGGCGATCGTCGGCACCGGCAGGTCGACGACCGCCTGGTACATGCGGGCGAAGCGCTCCATCCGGGCGATCCCGCCGTCGCGGTCCAGCTGCTCGGCGACGTCCGCGCCGGCGCACAGCGCACGGGTCGACGTCGTCGAGAAGACGACCACCCGCAGATCGGCGTCGGCGGCCAGCTCGGCCAGCGTGGCCAGCAGCTCGTCGAGCGTCGCGGTGTCCATCGCGTTGCGGCTGTCGGGGCGGTTCAGCCGCACGACCTCCACCCCATCGGCGTTGCGGGTGCGCTCGAGACCGGTCATCGCCGCTGGGTTCTATACGATTGCCGCCTATGCGCCTGCGCCGCCTGATGCTGCTGCTCGCGACCACGGTCGCGACCCTCTCGGTCACCACCGGCACCGCCTTCGCCAAGATCGACAGCGGTCAAGGCACGATCGGCGAGAACAACGACCTCCAGGTCACGCTCTTCGGCTTCGCCGTGATCGTCGGGATCCCCGCCTTCGCGCTCGTCATGACGCTCCTCCAGGGCCGTCTCGACAAGCGCAAGTACGCCAAGCTCGCCGCCGCCAAGGCCCGCACGGCCACGCGCGACGAGCGCCTCGGCTGGTAGCCGCGGCGGCGGGCGGCGCCTGGCGTCCGCGGACGCTTCCGATCTCGCCACCGTGTGCGCTCGGCGGTGCCGGCGCACGGCTCTCGCTTCCTGGCGACGGCCTCCTCGGCCCACGAACGCCAGGCATCCACCCGCGGCAGGCGCGGTCATCTGGGCCGGCGAATCGTCTTCTCGGCCGCGGCTCCGGGTGAGACGACGATCGTGCGTCGCTGAGCCGTCGCTTCGCCATCTCGCGACCAGCGGCTCCATCAGGAGGCGATCGGACGGCGCCCGACGGTGGGGGGACGCCCTCGCCGGTCCGCGAACGACCGCCTGACGTCCACCGCCGCCGCGACCGGCGACGCCGTCGATCCGGTAGCCGCCGATCCGCGATCCCGGTTCCAGCGAGCCGCTCATCGCCCGGCCTCGGTCGCCCGTGAGCGGCTGCCCGAGGCGGGCAGGAGGAGCGCGAGCGGCGGTGGTTGCGGGGAGCGGACGATCGCCATCGGCCGGCTGGTCGGCGTTGGGGGACCACCGACCGGGGACTCTCGGAGAGCGCCACATCGCCCGGCTGCGACAGCCGGCCGACGGCGTCCGTGACGCCTGCGTCACGTCGGCGCCGAGCGGTTCCGGACACCGCGTCACTGGGATACCCTCGACCCGGGTCCCCGGTGCACGGCTCGGGGCGACGGCGCAGAGCACGAGGAGCACAGAGACATGGCCTACCTGGTCACCGGGGCGACCGGCTTCATCGGACGACACCTGGTCGCGACCCTCCTGGAGAACCGCGAGGGCGACATCCACGTCGTCGTGCGCGACGGCTCGCGTCCCAAGCTCGACCGCCTGATCGCCGGCTGGCCGGAGGACGCGGCCGATCGCGTCAAGCTGGTCGTCGGCGACCTCGAGTCGCCGGCGATGGGCGTCGACCACGAGTGGATCGAGGCCCACCGGGGCCAGATCGACCACCTTTTCCACCTCGCGGCGATCTACGACATGACCGCCGACGAGGAGCGCAACGAGACGCTCAACGTCGAGGGCACGCGGCACGCCGTCGAGCTGGCCAACGTGCTCGAGGTCGGCTGCCTGCACCACGTCTCGTCGGTCGCGGCCGCCGGCGACTTCCACGGCGTCTTCCGCGAGGACATGTTCGACGAGGGCCAGCCGCTGCCCTCGGCCTACCACCGGACCAAGTTCGAGTCCGAGCGGATCGCCCGCGGCGAGTCGCTGGTCCCCTGGCGCGTCTACCGGCCGGCGATCGTCGTCGGCCACTCCGAGACCGGCGAGATGGACAAGATCGACGGTCCGTACTACGTCTTCGGCCTGCTCAAGCGGATGCGCAAGCTGCCGGGGGTGATCCCGCTGGCCGCGCCCGACCTCGGCGCCACCAACATGGTCCCGGTCGACTACGTCGTCAAGGCGATGGACCACATCGCCCACGAGCCGGACCTCGACCAGCAGGCCTTCCACCTCTGCAACCCGCGGCCGCAGCCGCTGATCGACTCGATCAACATCTTCGCCCGGGCGGCCCGCGCCCCGCGGCTGTCGCTGCGCCCGCCCGGCATCCCCGCGCTGGACCTCCACAAGGGGCTGCTGTCGCGGGTGGTCAACAGCCCGACGCTGGCGCCGGTCCGCCGGGCGCTGCTCGCCCCCACCGGGATCCCCGACGAGGTCCTGCCGCACATGTCGTTCGCGTCGGTCTTCGACGCCCGCCGCGCCGAGCAGGCACTGGCCGGCAGCGGGATCACGGTCCCGCGCCTGCGCGACTACGCGGCGACCCTCTGGGACTTCTGGGAGCGCAACCTCGATCCCGACCTGCACGACGACACGGCGCTGCGGGCGGCGGTCCACGGTCGCACCGTCCTGATCACCGGCGCGTCGTCGGGGATCGGCGAGGCGACGGCGCTGAAGGTCGCGCTGTCGGGCGGGACGCCGCTGCTGGTCGCGCGCACCCGCTCGAAGCTCGAGGCGCTCCAGCGCCTGATCGAGCAGCAGGGCGGCACCGCCTACGTCTACCCCTGCGACCTCAACGACCTCGAGGCGATCGACGAGCTGGCGCGGACCGTCACCCGCGAGCACCGGGTCGACGTCGTGGTCAACAACGCCGGCCGCTCGATCCGCCGCTCGCTGAAGCTCAGCCTCAACCGCTTCCACGACTTCGAGCGGACGATGCAGCTGAACTACTTCGGCGCGATCCGGCTGGTGATGGGCGTGCTGCCGCACATGGTCGAGCACGGCGGCGGCCACGTCGTGAACATCAGCTCGATCGGCGCCCAGACGTGGCCGCCGCGGTTCAGCGCCTACGTCGCCTCGAAGGCCGCGCTCGACGCCTGGACGCGGGTCGTCGCGTCGGAGCTGGTCGGCGCGAAGGTCACCTTCACGACGATCCACATGCCGCTGGTGCGGACGCCGATGATCGCGCCGACGAAGATCTACGACAAGATGCCGACGATCACGCCGGTCGAGGCCGCGGACCTGGTCGCGAAGGCGATCATCCAGCACCCGAAGCACATCGACACGCTGCTCGGGACCGCCGGCGAGGTGCTCTACGCGCTGGCGCCGAAGATCAGCGACCAGATCCTCAACACCGGCTACCGGGTCTTCCCCGACTCGGCCGCCGCGCGCGGCCAGGAGAACCCGGACGAGCGGGCGGGCGTCGAGATGCGCGTGCTCGCCGCGCTCACGCGCGGCATGCACTGGTAGGACACGCGCTCCCGACGACGGGCCGGTGGGCGACCGATCCGCAGGCGGGATCGGTCGTCCATCCCCCCTGCGGCGTGGGTCAGCCGGCGGCGGCCTCGTCGGCGGCCTGGCGGAGCCCGGTCAGGATCAGGCGCACGCCGCTGCGCAGGAGATCCTCGACCTGCTGGTCGCCCAGCAGCTCGCGGCCCTGGCGCATGATCGGCGTGTCGTCGCCGTCCTCGTCGTCGCGACCGGCGATCTCCTCGAGCGCGCCGACCATGTCGCCCCACTCGGAGGTCAGCCGCGAGGCGCCGCGGAGCAGCCAGACGAGCGAGGTCGTGCCCCCGCTGCGGGCCTCGACCGGGACCCCGGCCTCGACCAGCGGCGTGTTGAACGCCTCGAGCCAGCGGATGATGCCCGGACGACCGAGCGCGCGACCGTGGATCCGCTCCGGCAGGCCGGGGAACTCGTCGAGCGTCCGGTAGCTGGTGATCGTCAGCTCCTCGAGCCGCTCGCTCCAGGTGCCGACGTAGCCGTCGAGCGGGATCGTCGCGATCACGGCGTCGACGACGTCGTCGACCAGGCTGTCCTTGCCCGGCACGTGCCGGTAGGCGGCCATGGTCGAGACGCCGAGCTCGGCGGCCAGGCGCCGCATCGAGAGCGCGTCGAGTCCGTCGCGGCGCGCGATCGTGACCGCGGCGGTCACCACCCGCCCGCGCGTCAGGCGCTCGCCGACGGACTGCCGGGGTTCGATCGAGATGGTCGAGGCGGAATCGTTTCCGCCCTGAGTCGAGGGCGGCGGGAGATCGTGCACAGCTGCACACTACCGTCCTCTGACGATGTGTCTGATCTCTCAGCGGACGTTCGATCGCCAGAAGATCGACATCGTACGTTCGGCCGCCCTCAGAACGGCCGCAGTCACTCCTCGAGATCGGCCTCGCGAGCGCGCCGGGCGTGCAGCTCCATCAGCCCCCGCTGGAGGCCGTTCGGATGCTCCGGGTCGGCGGCGTCGACGCGCTCCCACGAGCCGTCGGGCTGCAGCAGCCAGGAGCCGTCCTCATCGGCCAGGCTGCGCTCCAGCGCGTCGAGCAGCTGCTCCTTGGCGAGCGGCTCGTCGACCGGGACCACCAGCTCGACCCGGTTGTCGAGGTTGCGCTCCATGATGTCGGCGGAACCCATCAGGACCGTCGTCTCGTCACCGCGCTCGAAGGCGTAGATCCGCGAGTGCTCGAGGAACCGCCCGAGCACCGAGCGGACCCGGATCGTCTCCGACAGGCCGGGGATGCCGACCCGCAGGCAGCAGATGCCGCGAACGTTGATGTCGATCGGGACACCGGCCTGGGACGCCCGGTAGAGCGCCTGGATCGACTGGCGATCGACGATCGAGTTCATCTTCAGGACGACGCGCGCGGGCTTGCCCTCGCGGTGCGCCTGGACCGTCCGCTCGAGCTCGGCCAGCAGCCCGTCGCGCAGGCCGTTGGGAGCGACCAGCGACTTGCGGAAGCGGCCCGGCTTGGCGAAGCCGGTCAGCTGGTTGAACATGTCGGCGACGTCGGCGCCGATCTCCGGGTCGCAGGTGAAGAGCCCGAAGTCGGTGTAGAGCCGCGCGGTCTTGGCGTTGTAGTTGCCGGTCCCGACGTGGACGTAGTGGCGGACCCGGTCGCCCTCGCGGCGGACCACGAGGATGCACTTGGCGTGCGTCTTCAGCGCGGGATGGCCGTAGACGACGTGGACGCCGGTGTCCTCCAGGACCTGAGCCCAGCGGATGTTGGCCTGCTCGTCGAAGCGGGCCTTCAGCTCGACCAGCGCGACCGTCTGCTTGCCGCGCTCCGACGCCCGCACCAGCGCCGGCAGCAGCGTGCTGTCCGCGCTCGTGCGGTAGACGGTCATCTTGATCGCCAGCACGTCGCGGTCGGCCGAGGCCTGCTCGACGAACCGCTCGACCGAGGTCTCGAAGCTGTCGTACGGGTGGTGGACCAGGACGTCGCCGCGGCGCATCGCCGCGAACACGTCGGCCTGCTCGTCGTCGCCCTCGCGCAGCCGCGGCGGGGTCACCGGCCGCCAGGGCGGGTCGAGCAGGTCGTTGTGGCCGGGGGCCTTGACCAGCTGCCAGAGCGCGGTCAGGTCAAGCAGCCCGTCGACGTCGTAGACCATCCGCTCCTCGACGCCGAGCTGCTCGACGATCTCGGTCCGCAGGGCCTCGGTCACGTCGGCGTCGATCTCGACCCGGACGATCTCGCCGAAGCGGCGGTTGCGCAGCTCGGCCTCGAGCGCGCGCTTGACGTCGTCGGCCTCGTCGGAGATCTCGAAGTCGGCGTCGCGGGTGACGCGGAACATGCCGCGGTCGAGGATCTCCATCCCGGGGAAGAGCCGGTCGAGATGGGCCTCGACGACCTCCTCCAGCGGCACGAACACCTGCTCCTCGCCGCTGCCGGCGCCGTCGACCCGCTCCAGCCGGTCGAGGACCTCGGTCGGCAGCTTGACGCGGGCGAAGACCGTCTGGCCGGTGTCGGGATCGCGAACCAGCACGCCGAGGTTCAGCGAGAGGTTCGAGATGTAGGGGAACGGACGGCCGAGCCCAACGGCCAGCGGCGTCAGCACCGGGTAGATCCGGTTCTGGAAGCGATCGGCGACGGTCGCCTTCTGGGCGTCGTCGAGCTGGTCGTGGCGGACCAGGCGGATGCCCGTCTCCGTCAGCTGCGGCAGCAGCTCGTCGATCACCAGCCGCGCGTGCTGGCGGACCAGCGGGTCGACCTTCGCCCGCAGCTCGTCGAGGACCTGGTCGGCGGTGCGACCGTCCGGCCCGCGACGGCGGTTCTCGGCCCAGACCTTCGCGTGCAGCCCGGCGACCCGGATCATGAAGAACTCGTCGAGGTTCGACGCGAAGATCGCGGCGAACTTGGCCCGCTCCAGGAGCCGCTGGCGGGGATCGCGAGCCAGCTCCAGGACCCGCTCGTCGAAGTCGATCCACGACAGCTCGCGGTTGACGAAGAACTGCGGATCGGCCGGATCCGGCAGGTCGTCGTCGGCGGCGGCCGGCGGCGCCGGGCGGGCGCTGCCGTTGGCGGTCGCGGCGGCCGGATCCTCCACCGGTCCGGGGACGGTGGTGGCGGAGGCGGGGGACGGATCGTCGTGCATCGAGGTCACCGAGCGTACGGTCAGGGTGTGACGGCGACGTTGCCATCCGGTGAAAGCGGCGTGATCGCCGGCGGCCGCTCGGCGATCGCGAACTCCAGCCGCGCCCGGAAGCCCTCGCGCTGGAGCTCGGTCCAGAGGTCGAGGAAGCGGGCGTAGAGCAGCTGGCGACGGGCCTCCAGGTACGTCTGCAGCGAGATCAGGCCGCGGTGCTCGGCGGCGTGCGGCAGCTCGGCGGCCAGCCGCGGGTCGAGGTCGGCCGCGTCCTCCCCCGCGCGCTCCAGCAGCGCGGCCACGTCGGCCTCGCGCCGCTCGCGGGCAGCCCGCACGACCCGCGGCAGCGCGACGTCGCAGTCGTGGATCTCGCCGATCAGGTCCTGGAGGTCCTTCGCCCGCCGGGCGGCCGTCATGGCGTACGGGCCGAAGCACTCCTCGGCGGTCACCTCGAGCACGTAGCGCAGCCGCTTGGCGGCGATCCGCATGTCGTGCAGCGCCTCGACCTCGTCGGCGTCGAGCGCCGCCGGGATGAAGCCGTGCAGCTCGTCGAGCCGCAGCCGGACGATCCGCTCGACGTTGTCGGCCAGCGGGCCGGCGACGTCGATCCCCTTGACGCGGCGGGCCTTCACGGGCTGCCCTCCTCGGCGGTCGGCACGGACGGCGAGGCGGCCTCGCGCGCCGAGGCGCCGTTGACGTGGGCTCCCGGGACCTCGGTCACGGCGGACCCGTCGAGCGCCGGCGGCGCGGCCGCGGCGACGCCCTCGGTCACGGCGTCCTCGCCCTCGGGCTGCTCGTCCTCGTCGTCCGGGTCGTCCCCGTCCGACGCGGGGACCCGGGCCTCGGCGGCGGCGGCCAGCGCCTCCAGCCGCTCCTGCAGGCCGCTGCCGGCCAGCGCCTGCAGTCCCGCCGCGAGCACCTCGTTGCCGGCCGCCTGCTCGTCGCGGACGCCGGCGATGAACGCCTCCAGGCCGGCGTGGTCGGCCTCCGGCAGCGCGGCGGCGAACCGCTCCAGTCCCTCGAGCTGGACGTCCGGGTCGCGGCGGGCGCCGAGCGCGTCGGCGATCCGCTTGACGTCGCGCAGCGCGGAGCGGAACTCCGCCGGCGGGAAGCAGGGCGCGTAGATCTCCAGCACGGCCCGCAGGCGGCGGCTGGCGACCCGCATCGCGTGGACGCGCTCGATCTCCTCGGTGTCGAGGACGCCCTCGGCGTGGTCGAACAGCTCGCTGCTGCGGACGCGGACCGTCGCGGCCGCCGCGAGGCCGTACGGCACGTCCGCGCGGAGCCCGGGGATCGGCTTGGCCTTGGCCACGGTCCCAGCGTAGCCGTCGGATCGCGCCGGATGCGACCGTCCGGTGAAGTTCCCGCCGGTCGCGGGCCTCGCCCGACCCGGTCGATCTCCATCTCGTCGGGCCCGTGGCGCCGAGCAGGCGACTCGACGTGCATGCCGCGGAGCATCGCGTTCTCGGGCCGGGACGCGGCACGAGACGGCGATTCGCCGGGCGGTCCGCTACTCCCAGCGGAAGGTCGCCGCCGCGGCGACGAGGGTGACGACGGCCCAGCCGCCGAGGATCAGGACGTCGTGGACCGGCGCGACCTCGCCGGTCTCCAGCACCATCCGCAGGCCGTTGGAGAGCGCGCCCGAGGGCAGCAGCTCGAAGACGTCGGCGGCCCCGCCGAGATCGCTGAGCGGGAACGCGATCCCGCCGAAGATCAGCAGCAGGAACCAGAGGATGTTGGCCAGCGCCAGGGTCGTCATCGCCCGCAGCAGGCCGGCCATCAGGAACGCCATCCCGCAGAAGGCCGCGGTCCCGACCGCGATCAGCACCGCGACCGAGAACGGGTCGCCGTGCGGGTGCCAGCCGAGCGCGATCCCGGCCCCGCAGAGCAGCGCGATCTGCAGCAGCTCGACCACGAGCACCGCCGCGGTCTTGGCGCCGAGCAGGACCGTGCGTGGCAGCGCGGTCGCGCCGAGCCGCTTGAGGACCCCGTACTGGCGGTCGAAGCCGGTCGCGATCGCCTGGCCGGTGAAGGCGGCCGACATCACCGCCAGCGCCAGCACCCCGGGGACGAAGAAGTCGGCCCGCTCGCCGCCGACCTCGATGAACGGGATCTTGGTGCAGACGATCAGCAGCCCGAGCGGGACGATCAGGTTCAGCAGCACCTGCTCGCCGTTGCGGACGATCAGGGTCAGCTCCATCCGCGTCTGCGCCAGCAGCATCCGCAGCAGCGGCGCGCGTCCCGGGTTGGGCGTGAACTGGCCGGTGACCACCGGCGGGGCGGCCGTGCTCACGCGCGCAGCTCCCGTCCGGTCAGCTCCAGGAAGACGTCCTCGAGCGTGCGCTGCTTGACCTGCAGGCCCTCGACCAGCACCCCGCGCTCGGCGCACCAGGCGGTGACCGTCGCGACCAGCTGCGGGTCGACCGGGCCGGCGACGACGTAGGTCCCCGCGGCCGGTTCTGCGACGACGCAGTCGGCCGGCAGCCGCGGCTCGAGCGTCGCCAGCGGCAGGCCGGGCGCGGCACGGAAGCGGATCTCGCGGTCGGCGCCGCCGCGGATCAGCTCGGCCGGGGTGCCGGTGGCGATCACCTTGCCGTGGTCGACGATCACGATGTCGTCGGCCAGCCGCTCGGCCTCGTCCATGTAGTGGGTCGTCAGCACGACGGTGACGCCGTCGGCCCGCAGCGACTCGACGATCCGCCAGGTCTCGTGGCGGGCCTGCGGGTCGAGGCCGGCGGTCGGCTCGTCCAGGAACACCAGCTCCGGCCGCCCGACGATCGCCATCGCCAGCGACAGCCGCTGCTGCTGGCCGCCGGAGAGCCGCCGGTACGGGGTCCGGACGACCTCGCGCAGCCCCAGCCGGTCCAGCAGCTGCTCGGGGTCGAGCGGGTCGGCGGCGTAGGCGGCCACCAGCCGCAGCATCTCGCCGCAGCGAGCCGCCTGGTAGACGCCGCCGCTCTGCAGCATCACGCCGATCCGCGGGCGCAGCGCCTCGCTGTCGGCGATCGGGTCGAGCCCGAGGACGCGGACCCGGCCGGCGTCGGGGCGCCGGAAGCCGACGCAGGTCTCGATCGTGGTCGTCTTGCCGGCGCCGTTGGGGCCCAGCAGCGCCAGCACCCGCGCCCGCTCGACCCGCAGCTGCACGCCGTCGACCGCGGTCCGCTCCCCGTAGCGCTTGACGAGGCCGTCGATCAGGACCGCCGGCTCGGCGCTGGCCGCGACCTTCGGCGCCGACGCCCCGACGGGCCGCGCGGCGGCCGCGGGCAGCGGCGGACCGGCCACGTCGGAGGACGCGACGGCGCTGCGGAGGGAGAGGGCGTGCGGGCGACGGCGCAACCCGACCATGATGCAGGATCGCCCCGCACGGACGCCGGCCGGCGCAGGACCGCCGCTACGCCGACTGCTCCACCGGCAGCGTCCCGAACTGGCCGCCGACGACGCCGAGCAACCGCAGCCGCTCGGCCGACGGCGTGCCCGGGGTGGCCGTGTAGACGAGCAGCATCTGGGCGTCGCGCTCGTCGACGAGGACCTGGCACTCGAGCTCGAGCCGGCCGACCTGGGGATGCAGCAGGGTCTTGGGCTCGGTGCCGCGCCGCCAGGAGACGTCGTGCTCGGCCCACAGCTCGGCGAACGCCGGGGAATCGGCCAGCAGCCCGTCGACGAGCGCGCGGCCGCGCGGGTCGCCGGGGTGGCGGCCGATCGCCAGTCGCAGCGACGCCGCGTACGAGCGCGAGAGCCGCTCGTGCTCCTCCGGCGCGTGCAGCGCCTGCTCGGCCGGGTCGGTGAACCAGCGGTAGAAGCGCGAGCGGCGCAGGGGGTCGTCGGCGAAGCGCGTCTCGTCGCCGAGCAGCGCGACGGCGAGCGGGTTCTGGGCGAGCGCCTCGGCCAGGTCGTTCAACACCATCGCCGGCGTGTCGAGGCGGTCCAGCACGCGGCGCAGCCCGGGATTGACGTGGTCGCTGCGAACGTCGCTGCGCGGGGGCACGTGGCCGGCCAGGCGGAAGAGGTGGTCGCGCTCGTCGACGGTCAGCCGCAGCCCGCGGGCGATCGCGCCGAGCATCGAGGGCGACGGCTGCGGACCCCGCCGCTGCTCGAGCCGGGCGTAGTAGTCCGTCGACATGCTGGCCAGCTCGGCGACCTCCTCGCGCCGCAGGCCGCCGGTCCGGCGACGGCGCCCGCGCGGCCGGCCGACGTCCTCCGGCTGCAGCGCCGCCCGGCGACGACGCAGGAAGTCCGCCAGCTGCGCGCGATCGAATCGGTCCATGGCCGCAGTATCGGCCCGCGCGGCGCGCGGATCCAGGGACCGCCGATCCCTGGATCGACGGGTCCCTTCCGCCCCGGCCGCCGCCGCGGGACCGTGGAGGCATGTCCACCACCACCGCCCTGATCACCGGCGGCGGGCGCGGCCTCGGCCGCGCGACCGCCCTGGCCCTGGCCGCCGCCGACGTCGATCCCGTCATCACCTACCGCCGCGACCGCGCGGCCGCGGCGGACGTCGTCGCGCAGGCGCGCGCGCTCGGCCGCGCCGCCGTCGCGCTGCCCCTGGACACCACCGACGTGGACGGCTTCGCCGCGTTCGCCGACCGGCTGCGCGCCGCGCTCCCGGACGGCGGCCTCGACGTCCTCGTCAACAACGCCGGCACCGCCCTCCACGAGCCGTTCGCCAGCACCACCCCGGAGCAGTTCGACGCGATCGTCGCCGTCCACCTCCGCGGGCCGTTCTTCCTGACCCAGGCGCTGCTGCCGCTGCTGCGCGACGGCGCCCGGATCGTGAACGTCTCCAGCGGCCTGACCCGCCTGTCGTTCCCGGGGTCGGCGGCCTACGCGGCGGCGAAGGGGGCGGTCGAGGTCCTCACCCGCTACCAGGCGCTCGAGCTGGGCTCACGCGGGATCACCGCCAACGTGCTCGCGCCGGGCGCGGTGCCGACCGACTTCAGCGACGGCGCCGTGCGCGACGACCCCCAGATGCAGCAGGCGCTGATCGCCCAGACCGCGCTCGGCCGGCTGGCCACCGCGGAGGACGTCGGTGCCGCGATCACCGGCCTCGTCACCGCCTCCGGCGGCTGGATCACCGGTCAGCGGATCGAGGCCTCGGGCGGCCTCCGGCTCTGACCGGCGCCCGCCCTCAGCCGTCGGCCCGGAAGGCCATCGGCGGCTCGCCGACGACCGTGATCCGGCCCTCGTACTCGGCCCGCAGCGGCGAGCGCTCCCACGCCTCGCGCAGGAGCCCGAAGACGTTGACGTCGAGGAAGTCGTCGCCGTGGCGGTGGTAGCCGCGCAGCACGCCCTCCAGCTCCAGGCCGACGCCCTGCAGCGCCCGGGTCGAGCGCTCGTTGGCGGGGTTCGAGTAGCTGCCGAAGCGGTGCATCCCGAGCGTCTCGAAGGCCAGGTGCTGGAGCAGCGCCTTGGACTCGCGGTTGGCGCCCGTGCCCCAGAACCGCTTGCCGAACCAGGTCCCGCAGACGCAGCGGCGGTCGCGGACGTGGAACTCGTAGAGCCCGGTGATTCCCGCCGGCCCGTGCTCGTGGTGGATGGCCAGCAGGTCGAGCTTGATCCCGCGCCGTCGCTCCTCGGCCAGCCCGGCGATGAACCGCCGCGGCTGGGCGACGTCGGTGTAGGGCCCCCACGAGAACCAGCGCGTGACCTCGGGGTCCGACGCCAGCCCCAGCAGGGCGTCGGCGTCGTCCTCCGTCGGGTAGCGCAGGGTCAGCGTCGGGCCACGGACTTCCAGGGGCATCGGCGTCGCAGCCTACCCGGCCGGCCGACGACCGCTCGCGTGGTGGATCGACGTCAGCCCGCGACGGCGATCCGCCCCGCGCGGACGAGCGGTGCGACCGGCGCCCTCAGCGGCCGCAGGTGCGGTAGCGGCGCACGTCGCGGACCGTCCGGTGGCGGCCGCGGCGATCGCGCGCGGCCAGCGTCGCCACGGTCGTGACGGTCACCGTGCGCTTGCCGAACCGCCGCAGGTCGACGGTCGCCGTCCAGCGACCGCCGCGCCGCGCCGGCCGGCGGGCCGCCACGCGCCGTCCGCCCACCCGCACCCGCACCGACCGGACCCGCTGGCCGGCCGGACGGATCCGGATCCGGAAGCGCCGCTTGCTGGCGCAGCGGACCGGCGGCGGGCTCGGCGACGCGGCCGCCGGCGCCGGACCGACCACCGGCAGCGACAGGAAGCTCGGGGCGCCCGGCTGGACGTCGACCGTCTGGACCGCGAGCACCTGGCCGACGAGGTCGGGGACCGTCGGCAGCGCGTGCGGCAGGTCGCTCGAGCTGAGCGCCAGCCGCAGCCGGTAGCCGGGCCGGATCACCGCGTCGGTCCCGAAGATCTCGACGTCCATGTCGACCGGCTGGCCCGGCGTCACCGGCAGCCGCGCCTCCTTGGTGAACGGGTGGAACGGCAGCTTCAGGTCGCCGTCCGCGGCCCGTTCGCTGCGCCGCTCGTCGAGCGCCCGCTGGGTCATCCCGAGGAAGCCGGACGTCAGCGCCCTCGTCGTGCCGTCCGGAGCGACCTCGGTCAGCTGGGCGTGCCAGAACCCGTCGCCGCGCGAGGAGGCGCCGCGCAGCCGCAGGGCGATCGGCCCGGCGATCCGCAGCGGGGTCGTCCGCGGCGCGGTGGTGAAGGTCGCGGCGCCGACCTCGGCGCTGGCGTTGCTCTGCGCGCAGCCGTCGAGCGCGCCGGCCAGCAGGCCCGCCGTCCACTGGACCGTGCTGCGCGAGCAGAGGCTGCCGAGCAGGTTCGGCGAGACCGTCCGCTGGCCGGCCGCCGTCGGCCGGCTCCAGGCGAGGCTGGCGTCCTGGCCGCCGAGCCCCGACGGCTGGGCGTTCAGGTACAGCCGCCGGTAGCGGGTCCCGGCGGGCGGCCAGGCGCCCTCGCGGCGCCAGCTGTCGGGCCCGAGCTGGTTGACGGTCACCGGCCCGTAGCTGCGGTCGATGCCGTTGTCGGCGCCGCGCATCCAGCGGTCGAACCAGAGCACCGCCAGCTCGGTCAGCGGCTGCGGCATGCCGGGCCGGGCGCCCAGGCCCTGACCGGCAGTGACGTGGTACCACGGGCCCATCAGCAGCTGCTTGCGGCCCGGCTCGAGCTTCAGCCGCTGGTAGAGCAGCTGCTCGCCGCGCTGGAACAGATCCCACCAGCCGCCGGTGATGAACGTCGGCACGTCGATCTTGTCGACGACCGAGAGCGGCGAGCGGACCCGGTAGAAGTCGCCGTCGTCGGCCAGCGGCCCGCCGGTCGGGCCGTTGAGGATCGCCTCCAGCGGGAACGACGCCGTGGTCAGCAGGCGGTCGGTCAGCCAGCCGAGCGCCTTGACCGGATCGCCGACCGCGTCGGCCGGCGGCACCACGCCGAGCGCCGTGGTCAGGCCGAGCCAGAGCGGGATGAAGCCGAGGTCCAGCGAGCCCCCGTGCCAGACGACGTCGCGGTACAGATCGCCGCCGGGGATGATCGGAAAGATCGCCTTCAGGCCCGGCGGCCGCCGCGACGCGGCCAGCAGCTGGTTGATGCCCATGTACGAGGCGCCGGTCATCGCCAGGTCGCCGTTCGACCACGGCTGCTTGCGCGCCCAGGCGAGGACCTCCAGCGTGTCCTGCTGCTCGCGGGGGTCGAACGAGCGCCAGGTCCCCCGCGAGCTGCCGGTCCCGCGGACGTCGAAGACGACCTGGACGTATCCCCGGCGGACGATGATCGGGGACGCACCCGCCAGCGTCGCGATGTCGCCGGCGCCGGCCGAGATCACGTTCTTGTTGTAGGGGGTACCGGTGACCACCACCGGCAGCCGCTTGTCGACGGGCCTGCCCGACGCGTCGGCGGGCCGGAAGACGTCGGCCATCAGGGCGGTGCCGTCGGAGGCGACGATCTTGACGTCGTGCTGGACGACGACGCCGGGATAGTCGGCCGGGCGCAGCGGCAGCCGCGGGACGGCGGCCGACGCGCGCGGCGCGGCCGTCGTCGCGGTGAGTGCCGGCGTCGCGGCCGCCGCGGCGGCCGGCAGCACGGCGGCGGCGAGCAGCACGGCGGCGACCCGCCCCGCGACCCGCGATGCCACCGTGAGACAACGACTCCCCCCGTATCCCATGGCGGCGAAAGCTACCACCGGTCGCGGAGCGCCTTCGGCGCGGCGCTTCAGGGGTGCCGCAGCTGCGCCCTGCGCGTCCGCCGCCCGGAACCGTGGAACCGCGACGAGCGCTGCTCGATCGCCGGCGGCGCCAGCGAGCGCCCCGGCCGCAGGACCAGCACCTCGCCGGACACGTTCGCCAGCAGCCAGGCGACGTCCTCGGCGCTGAAGCCGGCTCCCTCCTGCCCGGCCCCGGCGGCGGGGACGACCAGCCGGTCGAAGCGCTCCTCGGCGACCAGCCGCCGCAGCGCGTGGCGGCGCGTGCGCCCCTGGACCATCCGCCCGTCGACCTGGACGCCGGCGCGATGCAGCCGCTGCTCGACCGCGTCGAGGACGTCGATCGCCTCCGACGCCGCCTCGGGCAGCGGCCGGTCCAGCGGCAGGTGGTACGGGGTGGCGACGAGCACCGCCGGCACGACGACCGCGTCGTCCGCGCGCCCGATCCGGGCGGCGGCGTCGACCGCCGCGCACGACATCTCGGGGCCGGCGAGCGCCAGCAGCACCCGTCCGGTCGGCGCGTGGCGCCGGCGACGGCCCTTGATCGTCAGCGCCAGCGCGACGCCGGCCAGCAGGCCCACCATCGCCGCCACCGCGCCGAGGACGACGTCGCCCAGCGGCAGCGCCGCCAGCGCCTGCGCCAGCGCGATCGATCCGCTCATGGTCATCGCTCCTTCCGATCCCCTCGTTCGCTCACGATCCGGACGTCGACGCCCGGCAGCCGGTGCAGCAGCTGCTCGACCAGCGGCTCGCGCAGCCGCGCCAGGCCGCGCGCCCGGTCGGGGGCGCCGACGAAGACGTAGGTCGTGCCCCGCTCCCGGGCCACGCGCTCGGCGGCGGCGGCGACCTCGTCGTCCTCCTCGACCAGCAGCTCGGCCCCGAGCGAGGCCGCCAGCCGGCGGATCCCGTCCAGCCGCTCTGCCTCGACCACCGTCGGCCGGCGGCCCGGGCGACGCACGTGCAGCAGGTCGATCCCGGCCCGCAGGCGGCGCGCCGAGCGCCACGCCCGGCGCAGCACGCGCTGCCCCGACGGGCCGGTCGAGACCAGCACCAGGATCCGCTCCTTGACGACGTCCGGCACGTCGTCGGCCACCCGCCGGTCGCGCTCGCCGCGGTCGTCGAGGCGGGCCGCCGGCGGCCCGACCGGCGAGGCGACCCGCGGCAGCTCCCCCGTGTGCAGCCGGCCGCCCGAGCGGGCGCTGGCACCGGTCCGGCGGGCGCCGACCTCCTCGGCGGCCTGCAGCAGCGCGGTCTCGCGCAGCGCCTTCAGCTGCTCGATCCGGAAGAAGTTGTTGAGCGCCGCGGAGATCCGCTCGGGCGGGTAGATCTGGCCGTCCCGCAGCCGCTGCAGCAGCGCCTCCGGCGGCAGGTCGACGACCACCACGTCGTCGGCGTCGACCAGCACCTGGTCGGGCACGGTCTCGCGCACCCGGACCCCGGTCAGCTCGGCGACCTGGTCGTTCAGCGACTCCAGGTGCTGGACGTTGACCGTCGAGATCACGTCGATCCCGGCGGCGAGCGCGTCCTCGACGTCCTGCCAGCGCTTCTCGTGCTCGAGGCCGGGCGGGTTGGTGTGGGCCAGCTCGTCGATCATCGCCAGCAGCGGGCCGCTCCCGGCCGCGCTGGAGCGCGCCGCCCGCGCCAGCAGCCCCGGCAGGTCCAGCTCCTGCTGGGTGATCCCACGCTGCTCGACGGCCCGCCGCGGAAGCAGCTCGAGACCCTCGGCCTGGGCGGCGGTCTCCGCCCGGCCGTGGGTCTCCAGCACCGCCACGATCGCGTCGCGGCCGGCGTCGCGGGCGCGGCGCAGGTCCTGCAGCGCGCGGTAGGTCTTGCCGACCCCCGGCGCCATGCCCAGCATCACCGTGTGATGGCCGCGGTCGCTCATCCGAGCGCGGCCTCCGTCGCCGGCGGCGCCCCGCGGGTCGCGGGGCGGGTGGGGAGCCGACCGATCATCGGATCAGGCCCCCAGCAGGTTGTGGACCAGCAGGTCGATCAGCTTGATCCCGACGAACGGGGCGATGATCCCGCCGAGCCCGTAGACCAGCATGTTGCGACGCAGCAGCGCGTCGGCCCCGACCGGCCGGTACTGGACGCCGCGCAACGCGATCGGGACCAGCAGCGGGATCACGACCGCGTTGAACACGATCGCCGAGATGATCGCCGATTCCGGGGTGCCGAGGTCCATCACGTTGAGGTCGGTGAGCGGCCCGTCGGCCGATCCGCTCGTCGCCCAGACCGCCGCGAAGATCGCCGGCAGGATCGCGAAGTACTTGGCGATGTCGTTGGCGATCGAGAACGTCGTCAGCGCCCCGCGGGTGATCAGCAGCTGCTTGCCGACCTCGACGATCTCGATCAGCTTCGTCGGGTTCGAGTCGAGGTCGACCATGTTCCCGGCCTCGCGCGCGGCCTGGGTGCCGGTGTTCATCGCCACCCCGACGTCGGCCTGCGCCAGCGCCGGTGCGTCGTTGGTGCCGTCGCCGGTCATCGCCACCAGCCGCCCGCCGGCCTGCTGCTCCTTGATCAGGGCCAGCTTGGCCTCGGGCGTGGCCTCGGCGAGCACGTCGTCGACGCCGGCCTCCTGGCCGATCTTGTTGGCGGTCAGGCGGTTGTCGCCGGTGACCATGATCGTCTTGATGCCCATCGCCCGCAGCCGGTCGAAGCGCTCGCGCATCCCGTCCTTGACGATGTCCTTCAGGTAGACGACGCCGAGCACCTGCTCGTCGCGCGCGACGGCCAGCGGCGTGCCGCCCTCCCCCGCGACCCGGTCCAGCTCGACCCGCAGCTCGGGCGGCGCGGTCGCGCCGAGCTCGGCGATCCAGCGCTCGATCGCGTCGCCGGCGCCCTTGCGCAGCCGGCGCCCGCCGTAGTCGACGCCCGACATCCTGGTCTGGGCGGTGAACGGCACGAACTCGGCGCCGGCGGCGACCAGGTCGTGCTCGCGGATCTGGAACCGCTGCTTGGCGAGGACGACGATCGAGCGGCCCTCCGGCGTCTCGTCGGCCAGCGAGGCCAGCTGCGCCGCCTCGGCCAGGTCGCGCTCGTCGATGCCGGGCATCGGCAGGAACGCCGTCGCCTGGCGGTTGCCGAGCGTGATCGTGCCGGTCTTGTCCAGCAGCAGCACGTCGACGTCGCCGGAGGCCTCGACCGCGCGACCGGACAGCGCCAGCACGTTGCGGCGCACCAGGCGGTCCATGCCCGCGATCCCGATCGCCGACAGCAGCGCACCGATCGTGGTCGGGATCAGCGCCACCAGCAGCGCGATCAGCGTCACCAGCGAGACATCGGCGTCGGCGAACTCGACGAACGGCTTGAGCGTCACGACGACGGTCAGGAAGACGATCGTGAGGCCGGCGAGCAGGATCCCGAGCGCGACCTCGTTCGGGGTCTTGCGACGCGAGGCGCCCTCGACCAGGGCGATCATCCGGTCCAGGAACGACTGCCCCGGCTCCTGGGTGATCTCGACCAGGATCCGGTCGCTGAGCACCCGCGTGCCGCCGGTCACGGCGCTGCGGTCGCCGCCGGCCTCGCGGATCACCGGGGCCGACTCGCCGGTGATCGCCGACTCGTCGACCGAGGCGATGCCCTCGACGACGGTGCCATCGCCGGGGATCACCTCGCCGGCCTCGACCACGACCACGTCGCCGGGTCGCAGCTCGGCCGCCGGCCGCGTGCCGCCGTCGCGCAGCCGGGCGACGGTGTCGGAGCGCATCGCCCGCAGCGTGTCCGCCTGCGCCTTGCCGCGGCCTTCGGCGAGCGCCTCGGCCAGGTTGGCGAAGACGACGGTCAGCCACAGCCAGACGGTCACCGAGAAGGCGAACCACGCGGGCTGGTGGCCGCCGCCGAGCGGCGATCCGCCGAAGGCCTGGATCAGCCACGCGACCGTCGTGATCAGCGCGCCGATCTCGACGACGAACATCACGGGGTTGCGGACCTGGATCCGCGGGTCGAGCTTGCGCAGGCTGTCGAGCAGCGCCGGGCGCAGGATCGCCGGGTCCAGGAGCGAGCGATCGGGACGATCGGTCATCGGGTGGCTCCGTCGGTGGTGGTCGCGCGGTCCAGCGCGAGGTTCAGTTCGAGAACGTTGACGCCCGGCTCGCCGAGGATCCCGAGGGCACGGCCGTCGGTGTGGTCCTCGATCAGCTGGCGGACGCGGTCGGCCGGCAGGTGGCGGACCGCCGCGATCCGGCGAGCCTGGATCCGGGCGTTGGCCTCGGAGATCTGCGGGTCGACGCCGGAGGCCGAGTTGGTGGCCGCGTCGACCGGGATCCGGGCGACGGTCAGCGTCGGGTCGTAGGGCTTCTCGAGGTCCAGGTAGGCCTTGGCGTTGGCGGCGATCGCATCGCGGGTGGCGACGTTGTTCGGGCCCAGGTTGCTGAACGCGGTGGCGTTGGCCGCGTAGCCGGTGACCGAGGGCCGCGGCTGGAAGTAGCGCGGGTCCGGCGCCAGCAGCGGGTTGCCGTCGGCGTCCTGCTTGGGCTTGCCGTCGGCGTCCAGGACCGGCTTGCGGAAGTCCTGGGCGATCAGCTTCGACCCGACGACCTTGCCGTCGCGGACGATCTTGGAGCCGTCGGCCTGGTCGTTGAGCACCGCCTGGCTGATGCCGGTCACGGCCAGCGGGTAGGCCAGCCCGAGCAGCAGCGTGAACGCCACGACGGCGATCAGCGAGGTGACGATGTCCTTGCGCATGTCAGCGAGCTCCGTGGTAGGTGGCGGTCGCGGTGGCGGGCGTCACGTAGGGGTGGACGAGCATCAGAAGAGGCTGGTGGTCAGCGACTGCACGACGGGGCCGAGCAGGAACGCGGGGAAGAAGGTCAGGGCGCCGACGAGGACGATCACGCCGATCAGCAGCACCACGAACGTCGGCGTGTCGGTTCGCAGCGTTCCCGGCCCCGGC
Organism: Patulibacter medicamentivorans; assembly: GCF_000240225.1. Lineage (GTDB taxonomy): Bacteria > Actinomycetota > Thermoleophilia > Solirubrobacterales > Solirubrobacteraceae > Patulibacter > Patulibacter medicamentivorans. Next base: position 5,018 of record NZ_AGUD01000247.1, on the reverse strand, counting down.
GGCGCGACCCGCTTGCGGGCCAGCGATCCGGCGATCGCGAGCACGACGAGGATCGGGAAGAAGCGGACGAACAGCATCGAGAGCCCGCCGAGCAGGTCGGCGAAGGTGATCCCGAAGGCGCCGTCGTTGTTGCCGTTCGGCTGGACGTAGCCGGTGTAGCCAGCGAACGCCGAGCCGTTGTTGTTGCCCTGCGACAGGTAGGCGTAGAAGCTCTCCGAGAAGGACTGCGGCCCGCTCGAGAAGATCGACTTCCTGCCGTGGCCGGTACCGACCGCCAGCGCGGTCGTCGTCAGCACCGCGAAGGGCATGTACAGCGCTCCGAGCATCGCGAGCTTGACCTCGCGCGCCTCGATCTTCTTGCCGTGCAGCTCCGGCGTCCGGCCGACCATCAGCCCGCCGATGAAGACGGCGAGGATGACGAACAGGAGCATCCCGTAGAGGCCGGAGCCGACGCCGCCGAAGATCACCTCGCTGGTGCCCAGGCCGATCATCGGCACCAGCGACCCGATCCCGGTGAGGGATTCGAAGCCGCTGTTGACGGCGCCGGTCGAGGTGACCGTCGTGACGGTGTCGAAGAGCCCGCTGCCGGCGATCCCGAACCGCTGCTCCTTGCCCTCCATGTTGCCGCCGGTCGAGCCGTCGAAGGCCCCCGTGTGCAGGCCCGCGGCGTGCTGGGCGACCGACCCGTGGCCCTCGGCCAGGGTGATCACGACCACCAGCGCGATGAACATCGCGACCATCGCGCCGAAGATCGCCCAGCCCTGGCGGCGGTTGCCGACCATCCGGCCGTAGGTCCCGGTCAGGGCGGCGGGGATCGCCAGCACCAGCAGCATCTCGAAGAAGTTGGAGATCCCGGTCGGGTTCTCGAACGGCATCGCCGAGTTGACGTTGAAGAAGCCGCCGCCGTTGGTCCCCAGCAGCTTGATCGCCTCCTGCGAGGCGACGGGGCCGAACGAGAGCGTCTGCTCGCCGCCGGCGACGGTGCCGACCGTGATCGGGCCGCCGAGCGTCTGCAGGACGCCCTGGGTGACCAGCAGCAGCGCGCCGATCGTGGCGATCGGCAGCAGCACGTAGACCACCGTGCGCACCAGGTCGACCCAGAAGTTGCCGAGGCCGCCGGGAGACTGCTTCCCGCCGCCGCCCCCGGCGCCGGTGCCGTCGCCGCGCCGCGCGATCCCGCGGATGACCGCGATCACGACGCAGATGCCGACCGCCGCCGAGACGAAGTTCTGGACCGTCAGGCCGGCCATCTGCGAGAAGTTCGACATCGTCGTCTCGCCGGCGTAGTACTGCCAGTTCGTGTTGGTCACGAACGACGACGTGGTGTTGAAGCTGACGTCCCACGGCGCGGACGCGAGGTCGCTCGGGTTCCAGGGGTGCGCGCCCTGCGTGCGCAGGACCAGGTACAGCAGCAGCCACGACGCCAGCGAGAAGAAGATCACGCTGCGCGCGTACTGCTTCCAGCTCTGGTCGAGGCCGTCCCCGCGGACCCGCAGCGCCGTGCGCATGACCCGTTCGAGCGGGCCGAGGACGGGGGTCAGGAAGACCCGCTCGCCCGCGAAGACGCGGGCCATGTAGCCGCCGAGCGGCCGGACGATCGCGACGACGAGCGCCAGCAGGAGGGCGAACTGCAGCCAACCGCTCATCTACAGCTCCTCTCCGCGCAGGAGGGCGAACATCAGGTAGGCCATCACGGCGAGGGCGACGAGCAGCCCCAGGAGGTCAGCGCCGCTCATACGCGATCGAGGCCTTCGAGGAGCAGCAGCATCGCCGCGAAGAACGCGACCGCGATGCCGACGGCGAGGAGATCCATGCGACCACCTTGCGCCCCGGCCCGTCAAGTCGGTGTGGGGAGCGGCGGGCGGCCATCAAGATGCTGTGAAGGAAGGGCGCGGGCGGCCCGCGCTCAGGGTCGAGCGGCCCGGATCTCCGGGGCGCTCCCCGATCGTGACGGCGCTCCGGCGTGGCTAGCGTCGCCGCATGCGCGTTCTCCGGCTCGCCAGGCGACGTCCGACCGCGGCCGCCGGGCCGCGATCGGCGACGCTGCTCGCCGGCCTGCTCGCGACGCTGGCGCTGGCGCTGCTCGGCGTCCCGGCCGCACGCGCGGCGACAAGCGTCGTCGACTTCGAGGATCTGGCGCCGAACGCCGAGATCGGCGATCAGTACCGCGCCTCGGCGGGCGTCGACTTCACCACGCCGGCCGGGGGGGACGTCGAGGTCCCCGTCCTGCGCGCGATCGAGCTGGCGCCCGGCCTGGCGTCCTCCGGCACCCGGGTCGCCGACTTCTCCGAGTGCGCGCCGGCGTGCGAGTTCTGGCAGCCGATCACCACCGGCCGCCTGACCCGCACCGCCTCATCGATCAGCGCGGTCGTCGGCTACTCCGGGCCGGGCACGACCACCGGCCGCGTCCACCTGGTCGCCCGCGACGCCGGCGGTCGGGCGGTGGCGTCGAGCGACGTCGAGGTGATCGAGGGCCAGCCCTTCCGCCGGCGCCTGACCGTCGCGGACCCCGGCGGCGCGGCGAGCATCTCGGAGTTCACGTTCCACGGCTCGCCGGCCCTGACCCAGAGGCTCGCACTCGACGACCTGACGATCACCCGCCCCGACGCCCCGGCCCCGGCGGACATGACCCTCGTGGTCGAACCGAACCCGGTCACCCTGAGGCAGGGCGACTACGTCGACTTCCCGGTCGACCTGCAGCGGCTCAACGGGTCCGAGGGCGACGTCGCGTTGCGGGTCGACGGGCTGCCCTCCGGGGTCACCGCCGAGGTGACGCCGAACCCGATGACCGGCACCGCGGCCCGCGCCACCGTCCGCGTGACCGCGAGCGCGACCGCCGCCCCCTCGGTCGGGTCGTTCCCGCAGCTCACGATCACCGCCACCCCCGCGCCGGGGGCCGGTGCGGCCGCCCGCAGCGTCACCAAGCCGCTGCGGATCGTCGAGAACTGCGAGCGGGAGTTCCGCGGCCGGACCCTCCACGTCCAGACCGACGACTGCATGCGCGCCGAGGGTCCCGATGTGCTGGTCGCCGACGGTCGCGAGGTCCACGTCAATGGGCTGACGCTGCTGGCCAGCAGCGGCGCGCGCCAGCTGCGGATCCACAAGCGGCACGAGACGATCAGCGGCGGCACCGCCGCCCCGTTCGCGGTCGTCCTGCGCGACCATCCCGACGTCCTCCTGTACCAGGGCCGGATCTCGTGGGACGTCGGCGACGGGGCCTTCCCCCGCAGCGACGGCACCGTGCTCGACGGCAGCGTGACCGGCGGCAAGCTGTTCGGGCTCCAGATCCCGAAGGTCCGGGTCGTGCTGACCCGCGGCGGCGGGTCCCGGATCACCCCCACCCTGAAGCTGGGCTTCTGGCCGTTCGATCAGCTCGGCGATCTGACGAGCAGCGGCGCCTTCACCGCCGACAACGACCACGGCACCGACTTCAGCGCGCTCGAGGTCCAAGTCGGCCGGCTGCCGCTGCCCGGCCTCGAGCTGCAGGACGTCGGCGTCAAGTGGGTCCAGGGCGTCAGCTGGGCCGGCAACGCCAAGGTCAAGCTCGGCCTGGCGCGGCCGCTGACCGTCGGCGCCAGGTTCGGCGTCCGGAACGGCGGCTTCGACTACCTGAAGGGCAGCGTCGCGGGGCTCGACGCCCAGGTCTCACCGGGGATCTTCCTCCAGGGGATCACGTTCGGCGTCAAGCGCGACCCGTTCACGCTCGACGGCTCGGTCACGCTCAGCGGCGGCCCGAAGCTGGCCGGCCGGACGGCCGTCTCGGTGACCGGCGGCTTCGAGGCGGTGCTCGACGACCCGTTCGTGATCGAGGTCAACGGCCGTGGCCGCGTGGCCGAGAAGTGGACCCTGGGCAGCGCGTTCCTGCGCTACTCCTCCGAGGGCCTGTTCGAGCTCGGCGCGAAGGTCAACTGGGACCTGGGCGTGGCCGACGTCGGCGGCGAGGTCGCCGGCTTCGTCGACGGGACCCGAGCGGCGAGCCTGGAGGGCAAGGTCAAGGGCTGCATCCACATCTGGGGCCCCAACCCGTGCGCCAGCGGCTCGTTCGTCGTTTCCAGCGTCGGCATCGCCGGCTGCTTCGACGTCGTGATCGTCAGCGGCGGCGTCGGCTACCGCTGGGGCGACGACTTCGATCTCTTCAGCGGCTGCAACCTGAGCGCCTACCGGCCGGCCCGGTCCGGCGGCGGTCGCGGTCGCTCGCGGGCCGTCGGCGGGTCCGGCGGTGAGTCGCGCCGGATCCTGCTCGAGGACGGGGCGCCCCGCACGCTGCTGGCGGTTCGCGGCCGGGGCGGTGCGCCCGGCGTGACGCTGACCGGCCCGCGCGGCGAGCGGATCTCGGTCTCGCGCGGGACGTCGGTCGCCCAGGGCGACGGCCTGCGGGCGGCGCTCGGCGACGACGGCACGACGTACCTGATGGTCGAGCGCCCGCGCGGCGGCACCTGGACGATCGCGACCGACGGCAGCTTCCCCGTGCGCGACGTCCGCCAGGCGCAGGAGCTGCCCCGCCCGAGCGTCCGGACGACGGTCACCGGTCGCGGCCGCGACCGGCGGCTGCTCTGGCGGGTGCGTCCGATCGCGGGCCAGCGGGTGACTCTCGTCGAGGCCGGCCGCGACACCCGCCGGGTGATCGCGACCAGCGCCGCTCGCAGCGGCGGCGTCCGTTTCCGACCGGCCGAGGGCTCGGGCGGCCGCCGCCGGATCCTGGCCCTGGTGACCCAGGACGGCCGGCCGCGGACGACGGTCGTCGCCGGGTCGTACGTTGCCCCGGCGCGCCAGCGTCCGACGCGGCCCCGGCGGCTGCGCGCGATCCGTCGCGGGTCGCAGGTCCTGGTCCGCTGGACCGGCACCTCGAAGCGGTTCCGCCACGCCGTCCACGTCGCCCGGGCCGACGGCCCCGCCCGGCTCGTGATCGCCCCGCCAGGCGCGCGCCGGCAGCGGCTGGCGTCGGTCCCGACGCGAGCCCGGATCGCCGTCACCGGCCTCGGCCCGGCCAACGGCGCCGGCCCGACCGCGCGCACGGT
>NZ_AGUD01000248.1 GCF_000240225.1 Patulibacter medicamentivorans | reverse complement strand
GGACCCGGCTGCCGCCGCCGGGCGCGTCGCCGGCCTCGAGCGTGCCGCCGATCGCCGCCACGCGGTCGCGCAGGCCGCGCAGGCCGGTGCCGGCGGACGGGTCGAGGCCGCCGGGGCCGCGGTCCTCCACCTCGACCACCAGCCGCTCGCGCGACGCGCACAGCCGGACGCTGGCGTGGTCGGCGTCGGGAGCGTGCTTGGCGACGTTGGTCAGCGCCTCGGCGACCACGAAGTAGGCGGTCGCCTCGACCTCGACCGGCCACCGGTGGCGGGGGACGTCGACCTCGATCGGCACCGGCGAGCGGGCCGCCAGCGACTCGATCGCGGCCCGCAGCCCGCGGTCGGTGAGGATCGCCGGGTGGACGCCGGCGACCAGGTCCCGCAGGTCGCCGATCGCCGCCTGGACCTCGTCGGCGGCCCGCTGCAGCAGGCCCGCGGCGTCGCCGGCCCCGTCGCCGACCCGACGGGCGGCGGAGCGCAGCGTCACCAGCACGCCGATCAGCCGCTGCTGCGCCCCGTCGTGCAGGTCGCGGCCGATCCGCCGGCGGGCGGCGTCGGCGGCGGCGACGATCCGCGCCCGCGACTCGTGCAGCTCCAGGGCCCACCCGTGCGGGGCGCCGTCGTGCTCCGCGGTCGCCGGGTCGACCTGGCGGAAGACCACCACCGCGCCGCGCCCGTGGTCGGTCTCCAGCGGCGAGGACGAGTAGGCGATCGGCACCATGCTGCCGTCGCGGCGCACGAACCAGTCCAGGTCGACCCGCACCACCTCGCCGGTCGTCCGCGGGCGCAGCAGCGGGCACTCGGCGTCGGGGAACGGACTGCCGTCGGGGCGCTTGTGGTGGATCGTGGCGTGGCTCGGCCGGCCGAGCAGCTCGGCCTCGTCGGCGTAGCCGAGCGTGGCGATCGCCGCCGGGTTGGCGAACTGGACCCGGCCGTCGGGATCGACGACGTAGAACGCGTCGGCCGAGCTGGCCAGCAGCGACTCGAGCAGCTCGGGGGCCAGGTGGCCGACCTCGTCGTCGTTGTGCGTGGGCACGGTGACCACCACCCGACCGTAGTCCCGCGTGCGGGCGGCGCCGCCCGCCAACCGGCCAGGATCCTCGCCCGCCGGTTGGCCGCGACGGCGCGCGGGCGGCGCCCCGTCGCGGACCGGGCTCAGCGCAGCGGCAGCACGTCGCGGCCGGCGGTGTCGTTGACGATCAGCGCCATCGAGATGTACAGCACGGCGGCGGCGTCGAGCAGGCCCAGGACGCCGCCCAGGTGGATCAGCCCGGAGCCGCCCGGCGCGGCCATGTTCCCCAGGCCGAGGACCAGCAGCACCACCGCCAGCAGCACCTGGGCGCCGAACACCGCCCGGCTGACCCACCACGACGCCAGGCCGAGGCCGAACGACACGAGCGACCAGATCACCAGGTAGGACCCGAACGCGTCGCCGAAGCCGGCCGGCCCGGCGGCGCTGGTCAGGCCGGGGGCGCTGATCAGCAGCAGCAGGCCGAGCGAGAGCCAGAGGGTTCCGTACATCAGCCCGAGCGTGCCGGCGAAGAGGCTGCCCGCGCGGAAGTTCCAGAGGCCGCCGGTGCCGATCCCGATCGCGCCGACGCTGAGCGCGACGGGGACGATGATCCCGGTCGCCGCCGGGTCGAACAGCTCGGCGTTGGCGGCGGACAGCAGCCCCAGCGCGACCCCCAGCGAGCCGAGGATCAGCGCCGTGCCCTGGGCGGCGGCGGGGAAGAAGATCCCGGCGCCGCGCTCGGGCGAGGACAGGACCTGCTGGGCGAGCCGCAGCGTCGCCGTCCCGGACGGTCCGGGCGGCGCGGCGGCGGTGGGCGGTGGTGCGGTGACGGTCGACATCGGGGCCTCTCGGGGTAGGGGTCGGGCCGAGCGCCACGCTAGGCCGCGGCCGGCGACGCTCGGTCGGCCCGCTGTCCCAACCGCGCGGGTCGCCGGGGACCGCCGCGGCCGCTCCCGACGGGTCACGGGGGGATCGGCCCCGGGCGGGCCGTCGGGTCGGCCGGACCCGCGGTCGGGCGGACCCGACCTCCGACCCGCGACCCGGCCCACGGGTCGCGGTCGGCGTCGGCGGCGCTCCGCGACCCGCGGCCGGCCCTAGGCCGCGACCAGCGCCGCGCGCTGCGCCTCGAGCACGTCGCGCAGCCGCTGCGGCGGACGCCCGGTCAGCCGCTCGACGACGTCGGACTCGACGTCGAGGAAGCCCTGACGGCTGGCGGCGCCGAAGCTGGTCAGGACGTGCGGCAGCCCGTGCGGCAGCCCGGCCGCCTCGAGCCCGGCCTGCAGCGCGTCGTCGTCGACCGCGACGACCTCGACCGGTCGCCCGCCGACCTCGGCGAAGATCGCGGCGCGGTCGGCGGCGCTCAGCAGCTCGCCGGTCACGTCGTAGGCCTGGCCGGCGTGGTCGCCGCCGGCCAGCACCGCCGCGGCGACGGCGGCGCAGTCCTCGCGGGTGACGTAGGCGGTCCGCGAGTCGCCCTCGTTGGTCACCAGCTGGCCGCTGGCGAGCGCGCCCTGGGCGGCGCCGACCTGCATCTCGCTGTAGAGCGCGTTGCGCAGGAACACGTACGGGATGCCGCTGGCGAGGATCAGCTCCTCGGTCCGGCGGTGGTCGTCGGCGACGGCGGCGGGGTTGTCGGTCGTCGGGTTCGGGACCGAGGTGTAGGCGATCAGCCGGACGCCGGCGGCCTTGGCGGCGTCGATCGCCTCGGCGTGCTGATGGGCGCGGGCGCCGACCGCGTCGGTGCTGATCAGCAGCAGCCGCTCGGCGCCGGCGAACGCCTCGCGCAGCGAGTCGGGGTGGTCGAAGTCGCCCTTGCGGACGCTCGCGCCGCGCGCCGCCAGGTCGGCCAGCGCCTCGGGCCGGCGGGTGACGAGGACGACCTGGGCCGGGTCGACCTGGTCGAGGAGGAGCTCTGCGACGCGGTGGCCGAGCTGGCCGGAGGCGCCGGTGACGACGATGCTCATGTGGGGTTCCTGTCGATTCGTAGTCAGCGCAGTTGCAGTTGCATCGGCAACTGTAACAGCTGTGGTGACGAATTCGGCTACGATCATGACGTGGCGCGTCCGACCAACACCCAGTTCGCCGTCGGGGTCCACCTGATGACCCTGCTCTCGGCCGCGCCCGACGTGGTCCAGACATCGACCGGGCTGGCCGGCAGCGTCGGCACCAACCCGGTCCACGTCCGCCGCGTCCTCGGCCTGCTGCGCCAGGCGGGGCTGGTCGCGTCGCGGCCCGGCAGCGCCGGCGGCTGGCTCGTCACGCGCCCACCGCGCGAGATCCTGCTCGCCGACGTCTGGCGCGCCGTGGTCGGCGAGGACCAGGTCCTGGGCCTGCACGAGGCCAACCCCGACTGCACCGCCGGCCAGCGGATCCAGCGGGCGCTGGTCGAGGTCGACCGCCGCGCCGCGCGCGCGATCGAGGCCGAGCTGCAGGCCACCTCGCTCGCCGACCTGGCGGACGGGATCGATCGCCTGCCGGCGGTCGCGGCCACCGCCTGAGCGGCCGCCGGCGCCCCCGCTCGTCGTTCCGGCTCAACGGATGTTCGGGGGGCATGAAGGTCGGACAACGGCCTTCGGCGTACGCTATACAGCCGTCGGGGTGACCGCCCGGCGAGCGGGCATACGGTGACGCGTCGAGTCCGGCGTTCGCGTCGGGCCGATCCCCCACCCACGAGACCCCTGGAGGTCCCGACCTCATGCTGTCCCTCTCCCGCGGGCGGCCCACCGCGCCGCTTGCGGCCACGCTCGCCGTGGCCGCTCTCGCGCTCGTGCCGTCGATCGCGTCCGCCGCGCCGCCACGCGGCCAGGACGCGTTGTCCGCCGACCCGATGGCGACCGGTCCGTATCCCGTCCAGCGTGTCTCCTACGACGTCGGCGACCTGCGCCTGGGCCTGACGCGGGCGCCCGGCGCGACGCTGGTGCCGCTGCGCGGATCGGTGACCTTCCCCAAGGGCAAGGCCGACCCGTCGCGGCTGGTCGTCTACCTGCACGGCAACCACGGCACCTGCCGGCGGTCGCCGTCCTCGCCGCAGGCGCCGCCGGCCGATGCGCCAACCGGCACCCCGTCGACGGACCCGTGCCCGGACTGGGCCAAGGTCGACAGCTTCGCCGGCTACGACTACCTGTCCGACAACCTCGCCAGCCACGGCTACGTCGTCGTCAGCCCCGAGGCGAACCTGGCCTCCATCAGCGGTCTGGGGCCGACGACCAGCGCCGGCAGCAGCACGGGCAGCGCGGCGCGCTCGCAGATCCTGCAGGCGACGATCGAGGCGGTGCGCTCCTGGAACGCGGGCGACGCGGTGATGAACACCGGCCAGGCGGTCGACGTGACCAAGCCGTCGGCGGCGAGGGCGTCGTTGAAGGGCCAGGTCGATCTGGCTGGTGGCATCGGGCTGATGGGCCACTCCCGCGGCGGGGCCGGCGTCGTCGACTTCCTGCAGTTCAACCGCAACAACGTTCGCGGCACGCAGTGGCTGATCGATGCGACGCTGGCGCTGGAGCCGACGACCTACACCGACAGCAAGACGCCCGAGGGCACCAACTTCGCGACCCTGCTCGGCGGCTGCGACGGCGACATGGGCACGCTGGAGGGGGCGAACTTCTTCGGCCTGGCGAAGTACCGGCCGGCCAACGCCAGGACCGCCGATCTGCAGTTCTACGTCGAGGGCGCCAACCACAACTTCTACAACACCGTCTGGGCGGCCGACGGCGACGACGCGGGGGGCACCTGCGGTGGTCTTTGGTGGGGTGGCGGGCATCCCGAGGTCCGGTTGAGCAAGCCCGATCAGCAGAAGACCGGGATCGCGCTCATGAACGCGTTCATGCGCCGCTACGTCGGTGACGAGGCGGCGATGGAGCCGCTGATGACCGGTGAGACGACCCTGCCGGCCTCTGCTTGCCCGACGGGCGACAGCGCCAAGGCCGTCGACTGCCGCGACCTGGTCCGGACCAGCTACATCGGCCCGGATGAGCAGCGGCTCGATCTGCTCCGCCCCGACGGCGCCGATCCGACCGGGACGACCGCCACCGGCGGGACGCTGACGGCCAGCGGCCTGACGCGCTTCGAGCTGTGCGACCCGCAGGACGGCAAGCCGAGCGCCTGCCCGCCGGGGGGCAGCACGGCGCCCTCCTGGGGCGACCAGTTCACGGTCGGCTGGGACGGCCCGGCGTCGCTGACCGCGCAGCTGGCTGCGGGTGGCGGCCCGACGGACCTGACCGGGACGCGCGCGTTGCAGTTGCGCACCGCCCTCGACGACGGCGAGCCGCAGAACCGCGATCGGCAGGCACAGGACTACGCCGTGACGCTGACGGACGCGACCGGCGCCAGCGCGACGACCAAGGTCAGCGACTGGAGCGCGTCGCTGCGGGCGCCGTTCAAGCCGCAGACGGTGCTGAACGGCGTCTGGATCCCGCTCTCGGCCTTCGCCGGGGTGGATCTGTCGCGGGCCGTGTCGGTGCGGTTTGACTTCGGTGGCGAGGGGCTGCCGGCGACGGGCCTGATCCAGCTCTCCGACGTGTCGTTCCTGCGCAAGGCGCCGGCCGCGGTGCAGCCGTCGATCCCTGCCCCGAACGGTCCGCCGTCGCCGTTGGGCACGACCCTGGCGACGACGGCGGTCAGCACCGGCAAGGTCTGCCGCGACGTCCTCGGGCCGCGGGTGCGCAGCGTCTCGCTGCAGCGCCGGAAGGGCCGGATCCTGGTCGTCCGGGGCCGCTCGAGCGACCGCACCAACTGCCAGGGCGAGCGCGCGTCCGCGGTGCGCGGCACGATGGTCGCGATCAGGCAGCCGGTGCTGGGCAAGAAGGGCAAGGGGCAGTGCCGCTACCTCGACGCCAAGGGCCGCTGGGGCCGGGCGGTGCCGTGCCGCGCCTCCCGCGTGCGCTACGTGAAGGGCACGACGACGTGGTCGCTGCGCGCGCGACTGCCCAAGAGCGGGCTGCCGCGTCCGGGCGTCAAGCGACGCACCCTCACGGTGCTGGTGCGCTCCTACGACCGTCGCGGCAACCTCGGCACGGCCGTGAAGCGGACGCTGCGCTACCCCTAGCCGGCCGACGGTCGGGGCGGCGGCGCCGACGCGGCGCCGTCGCCCCGACTCGACCGCAGGCCCGCGACCCTGTAGTAATGGCTAGATCACTTCGTGTCGGTTTGGCCGATCGGACGGTTGCCGCGGCCACCGGTGACGCGAGAGTGTCGGACGACCGATCCCGAGTGGAGAACGATCCATGAGCACGACCCTGCGCAACTTCATCGGCGGCGAGTTCGTCGACGCGGCGAGCGGCGAGACCTTCGCCGTCGTCGATCCCTCCACCGGCCAGGAGTACGCCCGGGCCGCCGCATCCGGCAAGGAGGACGTCGATCGCGCCGTCGCCGCCGCGTCGAAGGCGTTCGAGGCCTGGTCGCGGACCACGCCCGGCGAGCGCGCGCTGGCGCTGCTGAAGCTGGCCGACCGGATCGAGGCCCACGCCGACGAGCTGGCCGAGATCGAGTCCCGCGACGCCGGCAAGCCGCTGCAGGCGGTCAAGGACGACGAGATCGGCGTGATGGCCGACAACCTGCGCTTCTTCGCCGGGGCCGCGCGCACGATGGAGGGCAAGGCCTCGGGCGAGTACCTGGAGGGCCTGACCTCGATCATCCGCCGCGAGCCGGTCGGCGTCGTCGGCCAGATCGCGCCCTGGAACTACCCGATGATGATGGCGATCTGGAAGATCGGCCCGGCGCTGGCGACCGGCTGCACCACGGTCCTCAAGCCCGCGCCGTCGACCCCGGCGTCGACCGTCAAGCTGGCCGAGATCGCGGCCGACCTGTTCCCGGCCGGCGTCCTCAACGTCGTCGTCGGCGGCAACGAGCCCGGCCAGGCGATCGTCGAGCATCCCGACGTCGCGCTGGTCTCGCTGACCGGCTCGGTCGGCACCGGCCGCTGGATCGCCGAGCACGCGGGCAAGCGGCTCAAGCGCACCCACCTCGAGCTGGGCGGCAAGGCCCCGGTCGTGGTCTTCGACGACGTCGACATGGAGACCGCGCTCGAGGGCATCGCCGGCGCCGGCTACTACAACGCCGGCCAGGACTGCACCGCCGCGACCCGCGTGCTGGCCAGCGCCAAGGTCTACGACGAGGTCGTCGCCGGCCTGGCCGACCAGGCCAAGGCCCTGGTGCTCGGCGACGTGACCGCCGCCGACACGTCGCTCGGCCCGGTCAACAACGCCAACCAGTACGAGCGGGTGACCGGCTTCTTCGATCGCGCGCCGTCGCACGCCGAGGTCGTCACCGGCGGCCGCAAGGCCGATCGCCCCGGCTACTACGTCGAGCCGACCGTGATCGCCAACCTCCAGCAGCAGGACGAGCTGATCCAGTCCGAGATCTTCGGGCCGGCGATCACCGTCCAGCGCTTCAGCGACGAGGCGGAGGCGATCGCCTGGGCCAACGGCACGCCCTACGGCCTGGCGTCCTCGGTCTGGACCCGCGACGTCGGCCGCGCGCTCCGCGTCTCCAACGCGCTGCGCTTCGGCACCGTCTGGATCAACACCCACATCCCGCTCGCCTCCGAGATGCCGCACGGCGGCTTCAAGGACTCCGGCTGGGGCAAGGACCTGTCCGGCTACGCGCTCGAGGACTACACCGTTGTCAAGCACGTGATGGCGTCGCTCGACTGAGCGGCGACAGCTCAAAGAACGAGGCGACGGATCCGTTCCTCACTGGCCAGTTCGCGAATGAGTGCATAGATCGCCTCGCCGAACGTTGACGCCTCGGCGAGGCGATCTGAGCGGTGTCGTGGATCCGAAAAGCTCTGGAGCAACTCAGCACGCGGGCGCTGGACCTCGGTGAGGAATGCCTCGTATTTGGTGTCTAGGTCCTTCAGGAGCTGATCTGCGATGTCGGTTCGTCCCTGCAGCGCTGAGAAGCGCTCTTGAGGCGTCATACCGCAGAGGTCCGCTACTCGACGCGCCGTGACGGGTGGCTCATCGCAGGTCAGGTGGAGCACCATTGAGAAGCATGTCGAGAGGCGGCTGAGTTTGAGCTTGTAGTTCTTGACCGCGCTCTTGGCCTTGGCCTCCCTGAGTTGGTCCTCTGAGCCTTCGAGACGTCCAAGCTCGGCGCGATCATGCTCGTAGTTCAACGTCAGCGTTCGCCAGAAGCGAAGGATGTCGTTGATGAGGAACGTCGGTACGAAATCGGACTCGTGACCCTCGAAGTCGCGGTAGTAGAAGCCAACCACTCGTGAGATCAGGGCGGCATACCGCCCGGGGTCAGAGACCGGCTGGCTCTCAAGTAGCAAGAGCATGCGGGCAGTGAAGGCGTTCGTGGAATCGTCATCTCGGCTGCCCAGGATTTGCTCCATGGCCCCTGCGTCTAGCGACTCCAAGTATTTGCCGTCGCCAGAGAATGGCGGGAACTCCATCTCCTCGGTGACCTCAACGAGCCGTCCGCCAAGGCGAAGGAACGTCAGGTATGAGAAATCTGGCGAGTTCTCATAGATGAAGAAGAGGTCGATGTCGGACTCCTTCCAAGCCTCAAGTCGTCCGTACGAGCCGGTGGCGTAGATCGAGAGGCCTGTGGTTGCCAACGGTTCCCTAAGGTCGCTCAGGCGGTCTCGTAGTTCGGCAAGGCGTTCCTCTGAATAGGTTCTACGTGAGTCGGAGGAGAACGACATGGCGCGACGATACAGATCGCCGTCGGTGCGAATACCTCGATGTGTTTGAGCTGTCGCGCGTTACGATGGCTAAGTGGATGCGCGATCTGATCTCTACATCTCCGTTGACGTAGAGACTGACGGCCCGATTCCGGGACCGTTCTCGCTGCTGTCGTTTGGCATGAGCGTTGCTGGCACGTTTGATGGCCACACGTTTCGGCCCGCTGATCCGGAGGAGTTGACGTTCTACGCCGAACTTCGTCCGATCTCCGACAACTGGCAGGCCGAGGCGCTCGCTGTCAACGGGCTCGATCGAGCCCGACTCGTCAAGGCTGGGCGCGATCCTCGCGAGACCATGGATGACGCGGCGGCGTGGGTTCGACGTGTCGCGGGAACGAGCCGCCCAGTCCTTGTTGCTTATCCGGTCGCCTTTGATTGGGCGTTCCTCTACTGGTACTTCGTTCGATATGCGACCGGTGGTTCTCCGTTCGGGTACTCCTCTTGTCTCGATATACGCACGCTGTATCAAGCCCGCGCGCACACCGTCCATGACCGCTCGGGGAAGGCATACATGCCGCCGATGCTGGTTCCCGATCGGCCGCATACGCACAACGCTCTAGACGACGCGGTGGAGCAAGCGGAGTTGTTCTCCAACGTGTTCGCATGGACGCTCGGCGGTCCGGTAGCGTCGCGGCTGCCCTTCTCATGAATCCTCGCCCCGCTCCTCGCCCCGCTCCTCGCCCCGCTCCTCGCCCCGCTCCTCGCCCCGCTCCTCCTGCGGAATCTGCGCCGTCATGGCTGACGCCGCTTCTTCCTGCGTCCGTCGTTCGCAAGTAGTCCCCAGCAGTGCGCTGGACACCACTAGGGACGAGTGGGCTAGGCGCCCGCTGTCCTAGCTCTAGTGGGCCTGTCAGGCCCCGGGCACGGCCGACACCGGCCGCGGCGGCTCGCCGACGTACTTCGCCGACGGCCGGATCAGGCGCGCCTCGCGCTTCTGCTCCAGGATGTGCGCCGACCAGCCGGCCACGCGAGCGCAGGTGAAGAGCGGCGTGAAGAGGTCGGCCGGCACCTCGGCGCTGTCCAGGATCACCGCCGACCAGAACTCGACGTTGGTCGCCAGCACGCGGTCGGGCTTGCGGGCGTGGAGCTCGGCCAGCGCCGCCTTCTCGAGCGCCTCGGCGGCCTCGTAGCGGGCGGCGCCGATCTCCTTCGCCGTCCGCCGCAGGACGCGGGCGCGGGGATCCTCGGCGCGGTAGACGCGGTGACCGAAGCCCATCAGCCGCTCGCCGCTGTCGAGCGCGTTCTTGACCCAGGCCTCGGCGTCCCCGGACTGCTCGACGCCGTCGAGCATCGCCAGCACGCGCGACGGGGCGCCGCCGTGGAGCGGGCCGGACAGCGCGCCGACGGCGGACGACAGCGCGGCCGCGACGTCGGCGCCGGTCGACGCGGTCACGCGGGCGGTGAACGTCGACGCGTTCATGCCGTGCTCGGCGGCCGAGATCCAGTAGGCGTCGATCGCCTTGGCGTGGAGCGGGTCGAGCTCGCCCCGCCAGCGGATCAGGAACCGCTCGGCGACCGTCTTGCCCTCGTCGACCTGCGACTGCGGGACCGGCGGCTGGCCGCCTCCGCGCGCGGACTGGGCGACGAACGAGAGCGCCATCACCGAGGCGCGGGCCAGCTCGTCGCGGGCCTCCTCGTCGGTCGTGTCGATCAGCGGCTTGAAGCCCCACTCGGGCGCGAGCATCGCCAGCGCGGCCTGGACGTCGACGCGCGGATCGCCGGAGCGGACGCTCAGCGGGTGCGGCTCGGCGAACGGCAGGCCCGGGGCGAACGAGCCGTCGACGAGCAGGCCCCAGACCTTCTCGTACGGCACGTGGCCGACGAGGTCCTCGATGTCGACGCCGCGGTAGCGAAGGGCGCCGCCCTCCTTGTCGGGCTCGGCGATCGTGGTCGCGAACGCCACCACGCCTTCGAGCCCGGAACGTACCTCGCTGGTCATCTCTGCTGGTCCTCGTCGTTCGTCTGTCGTGGCGCGGCGGATCGGCCCGGCCGGCGGCCGGCACGACGTCCGAACCTAGCAGCGCCGGGCCGCGGCCCGGCGAAGCCGGGCGCGTCGGCGAGCCCGCGCGCCGCGATCCGCCACTCGCTACCGTCGGCCGCATGCCTGCCGCCGATCCCGCGCTGCTGCGCCGTCCCGCCGTCGAGCTCGCGGCGATGATCCGCCGCGGCGAGCTGGCGGCGGTCGACCTGACCCAGGCGGCGCTCGACCGGATCGCCGAGCTGGACGGGCGCGTCAACGCGTTCATCGACGTCTGGGCGGAGGAGGCGCTCGAGGCGGCGGCGGCGATCGGGCCCGGCGATCCGCGTCCCTTCGCCGGCGTGCCGACCGCGATCAAGAACAACCGCGGCGTCGCCGGCAAGCGACTGACGCTCGGGGCCTCCTTCACCGAGGACGACGTCGCGCCCTCCGACCACAACGTCACCCGCCGGCTGCGCGGGGCGGGCTTCGTCCTGGTCGGCTCGACCAACCTGCCCGAGTGGGGGATCACGCCGGTCACGCGGCCGCGCCGGTTCGGCCCGACCCGCAACCCGTGGGACCTGGAGCGGACCCCCGGCGGCTCCTCGGGCGGGGCGGCGGCGGCCGTCGCGGCCGGGATGCTGCCGGTCGCCCACGGCAACGACGGCGGCGGATCGATCCGGATCCCGGCCGCCTGCTGCGGCCTGGTCGGGCTGAAGTCGCAGCGGGGCCGGGTCTCGCTGGCGCCGGATCTGGGCCACCACCTGCTGGTCGTCGACGGGATGCTGACCCGGACGGTCGCCGATGCCGCGGCGACGCTCGACGTGCTGGCCGGCTACGAGACCGGCGACGTGGCGTGGGCCCCGCCGGCCGCGGCGTCCTTCGCCGACCTCGCCCGCCGCGGGCTCGAGCCGAACGGGATCGGCCGCCCGCTGCGGATCGCGGTCGCGACGACCCCGCCGCTCGACGGCGATCCCGACCCGGTCGACCTCGACGCCGCCCGCCGCGCGGCCGAGCTGCTCAGCGGCCTCGGCCACCGGGTCGAGGAGGTCGACGCCCCGTGGCAGCTGCCGGGGCTGCTGGAGCTCTTCACCGCCTCGTTCGGCCCCGGGATCGCCAGCCAGATCCGCGTCGCCGAGCTGCGACGGGGCCGGGACGTGACGCCCGAGGACGTCGAGGCGCTGTCGTGGGAGATGTGGCAGCGGGCGACGGCGATGCGCTCGGTCGACTACCTGCTCGCGGACGGGGCGGTCCAGGCGGTCGGGCGCCAGATCGTGACCTGGGCCGATCCCTACGACGTGATCCTGACGCCCGCCCTCGGCAGCGCGCCGGTGGCGATCGGCGACCTCGACCCGGACGGGCCCGACCCGATGGACGGCTTCCGCCGCGGCGGCCACTTCACGCCCTACACGGCGCTCGGCAACGTCACCGGGTCGCCGGCGATCACGCTGCCGCTGTTCGCGCGGCCGGCCGCGGATCCCGCCGCCGGGATGCCGCTCGGGGTCCAGCTGCTCGGCCGCCCGGCCGACGAGGCGACGCTGCTGGCGCTCGCCAGCCAGCTGGAGGCGGCGGCCCCGTGGAGCGACCGCGTCGCCCCGCTGGCGCTCGAGCCCCAGGCCGATCGGGCCTGACCCGCGGGCCGGCGCTCAGCCGGCCAGCGCGTCGACCAGGCCCCGCGGGCGGATCCCGAGCGCCTCGAGGTCGGCGGTCCCGCGGCGTCCGGTCGTGTCGCAGTTGAGGATCGCCAGCTCGTCGCGATCGGCGATCCCCGGCCGCTCGAGCGCGGCGGCGGCGACCTGCAGCAGGTGCCCGGGGACGGGGATCACCGGACGCCGCCGCGAGAGCACGGTCTGCAGCGCCGGCAGCAGCTCGCGGACGCGGTAGGCGTCGGGGCCGGCCAGCTCCAGCCGCCCGTCGGCGGTCGGCCCGCCGGCGGCCGGGCCGGCGCCCCGCTCGACGACGGCCACGATCGCGTCGGCGACGTCGTCGGCGGCGACCGGGCACGAGCGGCCCGGCGAGCCTGCCGGGACCGGCGCCAGCGGCAGCAGCGAGAGCGCCTGCGCCCACCACGCCCAGCGGTGGCCGCGGGCCAGCACCAGCGACGGCGCGACCACGGAGACCGGCATCCCGCCGACGGCGCCGGCGCCGCCGACCACCCGCTCGGCGGCCTCCTTGGCACGCAGGAACCGGCAGGACGCGGCCTGACCGGCGCCCAGCGCCGAGGCGAACACGAAGTGGCCGACCCCCGCCCGCGCGGCGGCGTCGGCGAGCCGCCACGAGGCGGTCACGTTCAGCTCCTCGAGCGTGCCCGAGACCTGGTCGTGGAGCGGGCCGGCCAGGTGCACGACCGTGTCGACGCCGCGCAGCGCGCCGCCGGGCAGGCGGGCGTCGGTCAGCGTCCAGAGCGCCAGCTGGACGTCGACCCGGCGGGCCCCCAGCCGAGCCGGATCCCGCAGCAGGCAGCGGACCTTGTGGCCACGTTGCAGCAGGCGGTCCAGGACGCGGATCCCGGTCGCACCCGTCGCTCCGGTCAGCAGGATCATGCGCGGAAGCCTACGGTCATCCGCGGCCGATGCGATCGGACGGCGCGCGCGTCGTCCCCGGCCCCGGAACGGTATTCCCAGACGGAATGTCGAGATCGCGGACGCGGGCCGCCGTCGACGCGGTGTCGAGATATGATGCGCGTTCGGTTCTCCGCCCTGACGACACCGCGAGGACGCCCCTCACATGGCCTACGTGATCGCCGAGCCCTGCGTCGGCACCAAGGACAACTCGTGCACCGAGGTCTGTCCGGTCGACTGCATCCACCCGACTCCCGACGAGCCGGACTACGACGCCGCCACGCAGCTCTACATCGACCCGGAAGAGTGCATCGACTGCGACGCCTGCGTCGAGGCGTGCCCGGTCGACGCGATCTTCGCCGAGGATCAGATCCCGGACGAGTGGTCGGCGTTCGTCGACCTCAACGCGAAGTACTTCCAGAACGCCTGAGGTCCGCCGACCTGGCCGGGGCCGGACGGCCCCGCAGCGCCGCGCCCCGGTTCCGTCCGGGGCGCTCGTCGTTCCGGGGCCGGATCAGTCCTGCTCGGGGATCCGGATCTCGCGCAGCCGGCCCGACTCGACCTCGAAGACGAAGCCGCGCACCAGCTCCGGGTAGAGCAGGAACGGGCTGGCGAGCACGCGCCGCATCGACTGCCGCAGGTCCTCGTCGAGGTCCTTGAAGCTCTCCGGCGTCCAGGCCGGCTTGTAGCCGGTCTCCAGCAGCAGCTCGTTGCGCAGGTCGTCGTCGGTGTAGGTCAGCTGCCCGCACTGGGTGTGGTGGACCAGTAGGACCTCGCGCGTCCCGAGCTTGCGCTGCGAGATCGCCAGCGAGCGGATCACGTCGTCGGTGACCACGCCGCCGGCGTTGCGGATCAGGTGGGCGTCGCCGATGTCGAGCCCGAAGAGCCCGAACAGGTCCAGGCGCGCGTCCATGCAGGAGACGACCGCGACGTGCCGGCGGGGGCGCGGCGTGTCGTACGGCGTGTAGCGGTCGGCGAAGCCCTCGGCGTGGCGGATCAGGTCAGGCGCCTGGGGGTCGTGCGGCTCGTCGGTCATCGGCGGCGGTCCTCTGGTCGTGGAGCGCCGCGGAGCTTAGTGGCCGCCCGGCGCGCTCGGCCTCCGGCGATCGCGGCGGCCACCCGTTCGGGCGCCGGCGGAGGGCGGCAGAAGATCCCCGCCCGTTCCGGGATGGGCCGGCGCGGGCGGGGTGGTCTCCTGTTCTCCCCTGCGATCCGGCAGCGCTCCGGACCTGGTTCCTCATCACCGGGAGCACCCGGTGCGAGCTTCGAGCGCCGTGGTCGCCGTCCCCGGGAGGATCACCGCCTCGACGCCGCGTCCCGGACTATATACGTAAATCAGATCAGGAATCAAGAAATTGAATGCGCGGAATCGTCGCGGGCCGTCAGGCCGAGGCCGGGCGAGTCGCACGCCCCCGGCCGGCGGCGATCCGCGAGCGGCGGAAGCGGCGGATCAGCTGGATCGCGGTGAAGCACAGCAGCAGGGCGAACAGCAGCTCGATGATCCGGACCGGCAGCGCGTTGACGAGCGCGACGCCGACCACGGCGCCGGGGAGCGAGCCGATCCCCAGCAGCAGCCCGGCGCGGACGTCGAGGTTGCCGTAGCGCCGCTGGTTGAGCGCCCCGGCCAGCGACACCGGGACGATCGCCAGCAGCGACGTCGCCTCGGCCTCGACGTGGCCCAGTCCCAGCAGCAGCACCAGGGTCGGGACGAAGATCGAGCCGCCGCCGACCCCGACGAGCCCCGAGAGGACGCCCGCGGCGCCGCCGAGCAGCGCGACCCCGGCGAGCGCCGCCGCCGTCCGCGTCTGCCCGCCCCCGTCGCCCGACGGCTCGATGCCGGCGAGCATCGTCGCCGCGACGCAGAGCAGGAGGATCGCGAAGGCCAGCGAGACCGCTCGCGCCGGGATCCGCTGCTGCAGCGACGTGCCGAGCAGGGCGCCGGCGACCGCCGGCGCGCCGATCAGCAGCGCCGCCCCGGGATCGAGCTGGCCGTGGGCCTGCTGCAGCGCGGCGCCGGCCGCCGCCATCGCGACGATCGCCAGCAGCGAGGTGGCGGTCGCGCGACGCTCGTCGAACCCCGGCAGGAGCAACAGCAGCGGCACCATCACCGTCCCGCCCCCGACCCCGAAGAGCCCGGCGAAGGCGCCGGCCAGCAGCCCGATCGCCAGCAGCGGGACGAGGCTCGGGTGGCTGATCGGGAAGCGCATCGGGATCGACGGTAGGCCCGGTACGTTGATTCGTCCAATGCATCATTCAGGGCGTAGAGTTCCAGTCGCGACATGAGTGACCTGCGCCTGGAGGACCTCCGCTGGTTCGTCGAGGTGGCCGAGCGCGAGCACGTCTCGCAGGCCGCCGCGGCGCTGCACGTCAGCCAGCCCGCGCTGTCGCGGTCGGTCGCGCGCGTCGAGGCGTGGGCCGGCGTCCCGCTGCTGGATCGCGTCGGCCGCGGGGTGCGGTTGAACCCGCAGGGGCGCGAGCTGGTCGAGCACCTGCGGCGCGCGGCGAGCGAGGTCGACGCCGGCCGCGACCGCGTGCGCGAGGCGGCGGGCCTGGAGCGGGGGCGGCTGCGGCTCGCCTTCCAGCACAGCCTCGGCGCGTGGCTGGTCCCCGAGCTGCTGGCGCGCTTCCGGGAGCAGCACCCGACGGTCGAGGTGCGGCTGCGCGAGGACAGCCGCACGGCGCTGCTCGCGGCGCTCGGCGACGGCGAGATCGACCTGGCGCTGGTCAGCCCCGTGCCGGACGACGAGCGGCTGGCGTGGCGGCCGCTGTGGGTCGAGCCGCTGCGGCTGCTGCTGCCCCCGGGGCACCGCCTGGCCGGTCGCGAGCGGATCGCGATGGCGGAGATCGCCGGCGAGTCGTTCGCGGCCCTGCACCACGGCTACGGCCTGCGGACGCTCTTCGAGCAGCTCTGCGGCCGCGCCGGCTTCGTCCCGCGGATCGTGCTCGAGACCTCGAGCTTCGCCACCCTCCAGGGCCTGGTGGCCGCCGGGCACGGCCTGGCGGTGCTGCCGCCCCCGGGGCCCGGCGAGGTCCACCCGGGTCCGCAGCCCGCGGCCGCCGAGATCGACGATCCCGACGCGACCCGGACCGTCGCGCTGGCCTGGCGCGCCGGCGGCTACCGGTCGCCGGCGGTCGAGGCGTTCCGGACGCTCGCCGAGACCTGGTCCGCCACCGGCGGCTGACGCCGGCGCCGCGCGGTGCGGCTCAGGCCATCGGCAGCGTCGCGCCCTTGGGCTCGTGCTGCATCACCGGCAGACCCGGCAGCTCCTGCAGGATCGGCGGCAGCTCGACCGTCGGCGTGGCCGCGATCAGGCCGCGCGCGGCCTGGCGGACCGCCTGGGAGGCCGGGTCGTCGGGATCGGTGGCGACCAGCGGCTCGCCGGCGTCGGCCTGCTCGCGCAGCGGCATCGTCAGCGGCACCTTGCCGAACAGCGGCAGGTCGAGCTCGCGCGCCAGCTGCTGGCCGCCGCCCTCGCCGAAGATCGCGAACCGCTCGCCGCCGGGGGTGGTGAACCCGGACATGTTCTCGATCACGCCGAGCAGGTCGAGGTTGACCTTCGTCGCCATCTCGGCGGCCCGCCGCGCGACCTTCTGGGCGGTCGCCTGCGGCGTGGTCACCAGCAGGAAGCGGGCCTGCGGCAGCAGCTGGGCCAGCGTCATCGAGACGTCGCCGGTGCCCGGGGGCAGGTCGATCAGCAGGTAGTCGAGGGCGCCCCAGTCGACGTCCTCGAGGAACTGCGTCAGCGCCTTGTGGAGCATCGGGCCGCGCCAGACGACGGCGCTGTCCTCGGCCACGAAGAAGCCGATCGACATGACCTTCAGGCCGTGGGCCTCGAGCGGCAGGATCTTGCGCTCGGCCGAGACCGGCGGGCGCTCCGAGCCGAGGCCGAGCATCCGCGGGATCGAGTAGCCCCAGACGTCGGCGTCGAGCACGCCGACCGACTTGCCCTCGGCGGCCAGCGCCGCCGCCAGGTTGACGGTCAGCGTCGACTTGCCGACGCCGCCCTTGCCCGAGCCGACGCAGATCACGTTGGTGACCTGGGCCAGCGAGGCCTTCGAGCCGTCGGGCAGGCCGCTCTTCATCCCCAGCCGCTGCTGCAGGGCGGCCTTCTCCTCGGGCGAGAGCACGTCGAACTCGACGCCGATCTCCTCGACGCCGAGCGCTCGCACGGCCTTGCGGACGGCGACGACGAAGTGGTTGCGCAGCGGGCAGCCGCCGGTCGTCAGCGAGATCGTGACGTCGACCCGGTCCTCGCCGATCGCGATCTCGCGGACCATGCCGAGCTCGACGACGTTCTTGCGGATCTCGGGGTCGATCACCGACTCGAGGGCCTTGAGGATCTCCTCGCGCGTGGGCATCCAACGATTGTGACAGGACGCCCGATCGTGCCCCTGACCGCCCGCTCGCGAGCGCCGGGCTCGCGGACTGCGGTCCGGAAGCGCCGAACGCCCGGCGGCCTCGCGGCGCGCCGGGCGTTCGACATCCCCGCGCGGAGAGAGAGGAGGAGCTACGCGGGGACCCCCTCGCGAGCGAGGGGAAGCTTGGTTCCGCGCCGGCGGGGCGGCCGGCGCGGGGGAGTGGCTAGGCCAGCGCGCGGACGCGCTTCTGGGCCTTGCCGGCGACCTCGGTCACGCGCGCCTGGGCCTTCGAGACGCGGGTCTCGACCTCGCCGCGGAGCTTCGGCAGCTCGGTGCGGAGGTCGGCGACCTTCGGCAGCTCGATCCGGCGCAGCTCGAAGTCGCTGACCTTCGGCAGGTCGCCGAGGCGGGCCTCGACCTTGGCGCGCCGCTCGCGCAGCTCGCGCTCGACCTGGGTGCGGGTCCGCTTGACGTCGCGCTCGAGGTCCTGGCGGGCCTTGAGGCCACGCTTCTCGAACGTCTTCAGCTGCGTCTCGAGCGCCTTGCGACGGTCGGTGGCCTGCTTGCGAGCGGCCTCGGCCTGCTTGCGGGCGGTCTCGCGGCGGGTCTCGACCTGCTTGGTCGCGACGTCGCGGGCCTCGAGGACGGCGCCGACGGGGATCAGCACGGCCTTCTCGGCCAGCACCTGGGCGCGGTCGGCGACCTGCTCGACCTGCTTGGTGGCGGCGGCGCGGGCCTCGGTCGCGGTCTTGCGGGCCTCGTCGACGTTCTTCGGCGCCTTGTCGGCGACGGCGGTGACCGTCTCGCGGGCCTTGGTCGCCAGCTCCTGCACGCTCTGGGTGGCGGCGGCGACGCGCGACTCGGCCTTGACGGCGGCCTTCTCGGTCTTCGCGGCGGCGGTCTTCGCCTTCGCGGCGGCGGTCGTCTTCGCCGCGGCGGGCTTGCGCGCCGTCGTCTTGGCGGCCGGCTTGCGGGCGGTCGTCGTCTTGGCGGCCGGCTTGCGAGCCGTGGTCGCCTTGGCGGCGGCGGGCTTGCGAGCCGCGGGCTTGCGCGTCGTGGTGGTCTTGGCGGCGCCGGTGGCCGGCTTCGCCTTCGGGGTGCTGGGGGTGTCGGCCATCAGATGTCCTTAGTTCTAAGTTCCACTCGAATGTAGCGGCGAACACCTGTTCTTACAACGCCGACCTGTAGCGGTTACAGCGGACGGCGTTGTCCGCCGTGGCAGGTCGGGCCACCGATCGGCGTCTGGATGGGCCGTTCCGGTCGTCGGGCGACCGGAACGCGACGCGGGGATGAAGCGGCGCGCGTGCGGTGGGCGGGGTCGTGTGACGTTGCGGTCGTTGGGCGACCGGGACGTGACGATCGCGCCGCCACGGGCCGCCGCCGGGCGCCCCTCCGCCCCGCTCGGGCCACCGTTGCCGCCCACCGAGCGGCGCGCCGGGGTCAGACCGGCGGCAGCGTCGCCACGCGCGCCAGGCCGGTGGCGCTGCGCGCGGCGACGACCGGCACGTGGGCGGCGAGGTCGAGCGGGGCGGCGAGCGGATCGTCGAGCGAGCCGAAGGCGACCAGGCCGCCCGACTCGCGCACGATCAGCTGGCCGGCCGCGACGTCGACCGCGCGGCAGCGGCGCAGCGACGCCATCCCGTCGACCCGGCCGGCAGCGACCTGGCAGAGCGCCAGCGCGGTCGCCCCGATCGCGCGCAGGCGATGGACGTGCTCGGTCAGCGCCGGGCCGGCCGCCAGCACGTGGCGGGGGTCGGCGGACTCGATCGCCACCAGTTCGAGCAGGCCGCGGCTGGTGATCCGCTCCGTCGCCGGCGGCCGGATCGGCACGCCGTCGAGCTCGGCGCCCGCGCCCCGGACCGCGGTCCAGCGCTCGCCGGCACCGCCGCCGAGCTCGGCCACCAGCCCGCACTCGACGTCGGCCATCGTCCCGTGCAGCGCCACCTCGGGCCCGACCGCGAGCGCCAGCGAGACGGCGTGCTGCGGCAGCCCGCGCTTGGCGTTCGTCGAGCCGTCGATCGGATCGATCACGACCAGCGCGTCGTGCGAGCCGTAGTCGACGGTGCCGCGCTCCTCGGACAGCGCGGTGAAGCGGGCCCCGGCGGCGTGCAGCCCGTCGAGCTCGGCGAAGATCGCGCTCTCGGCGTCGGCGTCGATCACCAGCGTCCGGTCGCCGCCCTCGCCCAGCGAGCCGGTCTCCACCAGCCGCTGGGGCCCGTCGCCGCACCGGTGCAGCCCCTCGACGACCCGATCCGCCGCCCGCTGGAACGTGGCGAGCCACGTCGCGGTGTCGGGCAGGGTGGCGTCGGGCATCTGGACCCATCGTACGTGGTCGCCGACCCGGCCCCGCCGGCCTCCTCGGCGGCGGTCCCGCCCGCAAGCCGGGATCCACCCCCGAGGCTCGCGATGCAGCACACTGGAGGGGTGGCCGAACCGCTCGAGGGACTCTCCGACGCGCAGGTGCGCGCGGCGACGCTCGGTCCGTCGTCGTCGGTCGCGGCTGCCCCGGAGGGCGACCGCCAGAGCAGCCCGCCGCTGCTGATCCGCGGCGCCGCCGGGACCGGCAAGAGCGTCACGCTCGCCGCGCGCGCGGCCTGGCTGGCGACCGCCGCCGGCGTCGACCCGTCGCGGATCGTGCTGCTGGTCGCGACCCCGGCCGCGACCGCTCGCACCCGCCGGCGGCTCAGCGAGCGGATGGGGTCGGCCGCGGCCGACGTCGTCGTCACCACGCTCCCCGACCTCTGCCACCGGCTGCTGCGCGACGCCGCCGCCGAGGCCGGGATCGATCCCTTCGTCGTGCCCGCCACCCGTACCGAGCGGGTCGCGCTGCTGCTGGAGCACCGCGAGCAGCTGGGCCTGCTGCACCACGACGGCGGTCCCGCGCCGATCCCGCTGCTGGCGGCCGCGATCGCCCGGATCGACCGGCTGAAGGAGTCGCTGGCCGACGCGGCGACGGTCAGCGCCTGGGCAGCCGGGCTCTCCGACGCCGATCCGCGAGCGCCCCGCGAGCGCGAGTTCGCGGCGCTGTTGCGGCTGCACGACCACGTCCTGCGCGAGCGGGGCCTGATCGACCACGGCGACCTGATGCTGCGGCTGCTGGCGCTCTTCCGGCCGTCGGGGGCACCGGACGCGCCGCGCTCCGACGTCGCCCCGCGGCTGGCCGGCCAGGTCGCCCAGCTGCTCGTCGACGACGTCCAGGACCTGCCGACCGCCGGGATGCGCGTGCTCGACGCGCTGGTGACCGAGGGCAGCGGCCTCAGCGCCGCCGGCGACGACGACCAGGCGATCCGTCGCGTGCGGGCCGCGGCGAGCAAGAACCTGCGCGAGCTCGCCGCCCGCCACGGCGACCTGCGGACGGTCACCCTCGAGCGCTCGTGGCGCTGCCCCGAGCAGGTCCTGCGCGCGGCCGAGGCGGTCGTCGAGCCGGCCGCGGACCGGCTCTCCCGGCGCTGGCACGCGCCGTCCGGCGGCGGCGTCCGCTTCTGGCGCGCGACCACCGAGCGCGCCCAGGCCCAGGTCGCGGCCGGCGAGGTCGAGCGGCTGCTGCGCGACGGGACCGCGCCGGAGCGGATCGCGATCCTGGTCAGCTCGGTCCGGCGCGAGGGCGGTCCGATCATCGCCGCGCTCGAGGAGCGCGCGATCCCCTGCCGGCTCGGCGGCGAGGGCGCCTTCCTGGAGCGGGTCGAGGTCCGCGACGTGCTCGCCTGGCTGCGGATCCTGATCGACCCCTCCGACGCTCCGGCGCTCAGCCGGGCGCTGGCACGGCCGCCGATCGACCTGCGCTCCGCCGACCTCGCCCGTGGGCTGCAGCTGGCGCGGCGCCGTCGCACCGACCTGGTCGGCGGGCTGGCGGCCGCGATCGAGTCGCCGCAGCTGGCACCGGAGGCCCGCGATCGGGTCGCCGCGTTCCTGCGCCTGCACCGGGCCGCCCAGCGCGCGCTCGACGTCACCCCGCCCGACCAGTTCGTCCACCGCCTGATCGAGCACCTGGGCCTGCGCCGGCAGCAGCTGTTCGGGGCCTCCGGCGACGTCGTCGAGCGGCTGCGCGACCTGGCCCGCGTCGGCGAGCTGGCCGAGCGCCACGTCCGGATCGCGCCGCAGTCGACCGCCCGCGACTTCGCCCGCTGGATGATCACGCTCGCCGACGCCGGCGGCGATCCCGAGGGCAAGGTCGAGGCCGTGCCGTTCGCGGTCGGCGGCGCGGGGCCGACCGACGGCGACGAGCTGAGCGCCGCCGGCGGGACCGCGGTGCGGGTGCTGCCGCTCGAGGCCGCGCCGGAGCTGGAGCTGGACCACGTGCTGGTGCTCGGCCTCCAGTCGAGCCGGGTCGGCAGCCTCGCGGGGGCGCGGCGCCTGGTCGATCCGCTGCCCGACGACCTGCTGCCCGACGACCTGCCGCCGGCGGCCGACGCGGCGGCCGCCGGCGCGTCCGGGGCGGCCCGCGACCAGCCGCAGCGGTTCGCCGTCGACGAGGCCCGCCGGGTCCTGCACGTGGCGATGACCCGCGCCCGCCACGGCGTCGTGCTGGCGTTCCCGGCCCGCTCCCCGAGCGGCGCCGACCGCGAGCCGTCGCCGCTGGTCGAGGACGCGCGCCGCGCCCTCGGCGCCGACTGGGAGGACCACGAGGAGCGGCTGTTCGGGCCCGAGGACGCGCTCCACGCGACCTTCCGGACGCTGCGCGACCAGCTGCTGCGCGACGTGGCGACGATCGGCGCGCGGCTCGGCGACCTGCGGATGGACACCGACCTCGACGTCGCCCACGGGGTCACGCGCTACCTGGAGCTGGTCAAGGTCGCCGCGCTGATCAACCGCGCCGAGGGCCAGGAGGTGTCCGACGCGCTGCCGGCGATCGACGCCGCGATCCGCCAGGCCGCGACCGCCCAGCAGAAGGAGATGCTGCTCACCAGCGGCCTCGACGACGACGTCCTGACCGACGCCCAGCACGCCGCCGAGCGAGCCGCGGCCGGACGCGGCGAGCCGTCGCTGGAGCCGTTCCTGCCGCTGCGCGGCGACGGCGTCGTGCTCTCGGCCGGCGACCTCTTCACCTACCGCGCCTGCCCGCTGCGCTACAAGTTCGCCCGCGTCCTGCGGATCCCCCAGCAGCCGACGGTCGCCCAGCGGTTCGGGATCGTCGTCCACCAGGTGCTGGAGCGCTGGCACGCCCAGGGCGGGACCCAGCTCGGCGAGCTGCAGGGCCTGCTCCAGGCCGGCTGGCGCCGCTCCGGCCTGATCGGCGTCGCCGACGAGCAGCGGCTGTGGGTGCGGGCCCAGGAGGCGATGGTCCGCTACCACGCCCGCGATGCCGCCGAGGCGTCGAGCCCGGTCTGGCTCGAGCGCTCGTTCGAGTTCCGGCTCGGCGACCACACGCTGCGCGGACGCGTCGATCGCGTCGACCGCCATCCCGACGGGGTCTACGAGCTGGTCGACTACAAGACCGGCCGCCCGAAGGCGGCGGACGAGCTGCGCAGCGACGTCCAGCTGCAGCTCTATGCGGTCGCCGCCCAGGACGCCTGGGGCCTCGACGCCCCGCGCCAGAGCTACCACTACGTGCTGGACGACGAGAAGGTCCCGCTCGAGGCCGACGGCGTCGAGCGGGACCGGATCGGCGTCACCGTCGACGAGGTCGGCGCCGGGATCCTCGGCCAGGAGTTCGAGCCGACCCCCTCGTACGAGACCTGCGCGATGTGCGACTACCGCCTGACCTGCCCGGCGGCGGAGACGTAGGCCGGGCGGCTGCGGCCCGCCGAGCCGATCCGCGCCCGACCACCCAACCGCCGCGCCCTCAGCCCTCGTCCGACGGGTCCTGCTCGCGCAGGAAGCGCTGGAAGTCGTGGGCGATCGAGTCGCCGGAGGGCAGCTCGCCGAGGTCCAGGCGCGGCTGCTCGTCGGTCAGCTCCTCGACGTCGTCCTCGCCGTCGCCGATCACCTCGCGCAGGTCGGCCATCTGCTCCAGCCGCTGCAGCAGCTCGCGCCGCTCCGGATCGCGGTCGACGGCCTCGGTCACCTGCTGCTCGTAGCGCTCGGAGGCGTCGCGCAGGCGCTTGGTCGGCACCGGCACGGTCGTCAGCAGCTCGACCGCCTCGACCAGGGCCAGGGTCGCCTTGGGGCTCGGCACCCCGGCGACGTAGTGCGGCACGTGGGCGAGCAGCGAGACCGACGGCAGCCCCTGGCGCGCGGCCTCGACGTGGACGACGCCGGTCAGCCCCGTCGGGCCCTCGTAGTCGGGCAGCATCGCGCCGACCGGGGCGATCAGCTCGAGGTCGGTGGCGATCCCGGTCAGCGGCACCGGGCGGGTGTGCGGGACGTCGGACAGCAGGCCGCCGAGGGTCACGACGAAGGTCGCGCCGAGGCTGCGCGCCGTCTCCACGATCGTCTCGCTGAGCGAGCGCCAGCGCATCGCCGGCTCCGGTCCGCTGACGAGGATCAGGTCACGGCTGGCGGCCGGGATCACCGCGGTCCGGACCTCGACCGTCGGCCACTCCAGGTCGTCCGCGATCCCGTCGCGGATCGTGATGTGCGGCCGGTAGGACTGCATCGTGTAGAGCAGCTCCGGATCGACGGTCGCGCAGCGCTGGGCGTTCAGCCGCCGGGACATGACGCCGACCGCCGAGCTCGCGGCATCGCCGGCGTCCGTCCAGCCGGTGAACGCGCACACCAGGGCGGGGTCCCGCAACCCGACCGGGCGGTCGTCCCAACGCAGGGGGATCATCCGAGCCACGGTACAAGATGACCCCTGTGTCATCGGCTCTTGACCCCACCGTCGCCGCGCTCGGCCCCGGCGACCGCCTGGCCGGGGTCTTCGCGTGCGTGCGCAAGGACCGCGCGTCCGGTCGCTCCGGGCCCTACCTGGCGATCGACCTGCGCGACCGGACGGGCACGATCGCCGCGCGCGTCTTCCGCGACGTCGACCGCTGGGACGGGGCCTTCGACCGCGGCGACGTGGTCCAGGTCTCCGGCACGGTCGACCGCTACCGCGACGGGCTGGTGGCCGAGCTGACGGCCGTCCGCCGGGTCGACCCGGAGAGCGTCGACCCGGCCCGCTTCCTGCCGGTCGCCTACCGCGACCTCGACGAGCTCGACGGCTTCCTCGAGGGGCTCGCCGGCGAGGTCGGCGACCCGGCCTTCGGCGCGCTGCTCCGCGAGCTGATGGAGGACGAGGCGCTGCGGCGCGCGTGGCGCAAGGCGCCCTGCTCGATCGCCGGCCACCACGCCTACCTGGGCGGGCTGCTCGAGCACACCGTCGCGGTCGGCGCGCTGGCCAACGAGGTCTGCGTCCACCACCCCGGTCTCAACCGCGACCTGCTGCTGACCGCCACGATCGTCCACGACCTCGGGCGCACCCGCGAGTTCCGCTACGGCGCCGAGATCGACCGCACCGAGGTCGGCGAGCTGCTCGGCCACATCGAGCTGGGGCTGCGGATCATCTCGGAGCCGGCCCGGCGAGCGGGGCTCGACGAGCAGCGCTGGTCGCACCTGGCGCACTGCGTCCTGACCCACCACGGGCCGGAGCGGGCCGGGGGCCGCTTCCGCTCGGCCGAGGCGGCGGCGCTGTTCCGCCTCAACGCGGTCGACGCGTCGATCAAGGACGCGCTCGAGCACGGGCTCGGCAACGGCTAGCGGCGCGCGGGTCCCGGGAGGGACGGAGGAGAACGACGAGCAGGCGCCGACGATGGGGGGTGGACCATCGTCGGCGCTCTGAGACGTTCGTGCGTCAGCAACGCGGGGGGTCAAGCCGCATGCTGCGAGGCGTTTGATCCCGCGGCGTGGGTCGTCGCCTTAGTGCGGGAGGGATGGGACCGTCTCGCAGCGTGACACTGGGGAACGTCCTTGCTCGTCGGGCCGGGGGGGCCGGCCACGTCGGATTCTGGCACGTCGGCGACGGTTCACGCAAGCAACGCCGCTAGGTCGATCGTCCAGAGTAGGTCAAGTGTCCATGGACGATTCACCAAGTAACGGGGACCGCCCGGGACGGTCCGGGATCCTCGGTCGCGGGCTACGCGCGGTGCGTCGTTGCAGGAGTGAACCGTACGGCGTATCCATATGACGCCGGCGCGGTGAGGATGGACGATCCGCCGATCCAGACGGCTGGGAGCGCTCAACGAGCGGGCCCGGTCGGGGCTTCGAACGGGTCGTCCCGCGACGCGTCGGCGACCGCGTCCGGCGGGTCGTCGCGGCCCAGGCCGCGGCGGCCCAGCTGCGAGGAGACGAACAGCAGCAGCGCGGCGAACCCGATCTCGACCGCCCGCGACGGGATCGCGTTGACGATCACGACCCCGAGCAGGGCGCCCGGGATCGCCAGCGTCCCGAGCAGCGCGCCCACGCGCAGGTCGAGGTTGCCGTAGCGGTGCTGCCGCCACGACCCGACCAGCGAGACCGGGACGATCGCCAGCAGCGACGTCGCCTCCGCGTCCACGTGGGGCAGGCCGAGCAGCAGCGCCAGGCCGGGGACGAACAGCGACCCGCCGCCGACGCCGAGCAGGCCCGAGACGACGCCCGCGGCGAGCCCGATCGCGATCGCCGCCGCGATCTGGAGCGCGTCGCGGGTGCCGCCGTCGTCGCCGCCGGGCTCGACGCCCGCGACCATCAGCGCGGCGACCACCGCCAGCAGCAGGGCGAACAGCAGGGAGACGCGGCGGGCCGGGATCCGCTGCTGGACCCAGGTGCCGACGAGCACGCCGGCGACCGCCGGCACGCCGACCAGCAGCCCCTCGACCACGTGGAGCTTGCCGTAGGCCCCCTGCGTGACCGTCGCGGCCGACGCGATCAGCACGATCGCGGCCAGCGAGGTCGCCGTCGCCCGTCGCTCGTCCATCCCCAGCAGCAGGATCAGCAGCGGCACCATCACCACGCCGCCGCCGACGCCGAAGAGCCCGCTGAAGAGCCCCGCAGCCGTCCCGATCCCGGCGATCACGAGGGTCCGGCGCTCGGGCACGACGGCCATCTTAATCTCGCGGCCCCGCCGGACCCCGTCCGATTCGAGACACTAGGTCCGTGACCGACGATCGGCTCGCCGACCTCGTCGCGCCCCTGCGCGCTGCGCCCGACCGGGCGGCGGTGCTGCTGGACGTCGACGGCACCCTCGCCCCGATCACCCGCCACGCGGGGTCGGCCGAGGTGCCACCGCCGACGCGCGGGCTGCTGACCGAGGTGGCCGCGCGCTTCGGCATGGTGGCCTGCGTCAGCGGACGGCGGGCGGTCGACGCCCGCAGGATCGTCGGGATCGGCTCGCTGCACTACGTCGGCAACCACGGCACCGAGATCCTGCGCCGCGGCGCCAGGGAGATCGAGACGACGCCGGCCGTCGCGGCATGGGAGCCCCGCGTGCGCGAGATCGCCCGGACCCTCCTGGCGAGCCGCCCGGACCTCGACCGGCTCGGGATCTCGTGCGAGGACAAGGGGCCGATCCAGGCGCTCCACTGGCGCGGCGCGCCGGACGAGGCGGCGGCGGAGGCGGTGGTCGACGAGCTCGGCGAGCGCGCCGAGGCCGAGGGCCTGGTGCTGCACCGCGGGCGGATGGTCCTGGAGCTGCGGCCGCCGGTCGCCTTCGACAAGGGCGCCGCGGTTCGCTGGCTGGTCGCGGGCGGCGGCTACGACGCCGCGCTCTACGCCGGGGACGACCGCACCGACCTGGACGCCTTCGCGGGCCTCCGCCGGCTGGTCGACGAGGGCGGGCTCGCCGCCGCCATCTGCGTGGCGGTGCGGGACGGCGACGCGCCGGCCGAGGTGTCCGCCGCCGCCGACCTGACCGTCGACGGCTCGCCGGGGATCCGCTCCGTCCTGCAGGAGCTGCTGCGCCCATGACCTTCCGTCAGCTGCTGCGCTCGACCGTCCTGCTCTGCACCGGCTCGTCCTCGGCGCTGGCGCTGCTGGTCGTGCTGCGCGGGATGGCCGACGCCGAGGCCGCCGGGGTCGCCGTCTCGGCGACCTGGTGGCTGATCGCCTCGGCGATCGGGATCGCGGTCGGCCGTCGCGACGCGGTCAACCCGCAGATCGCGCGGGTCCTCGCCGACGCGCGGGCGGCCAACCAGCTGCCCGAGCATCACCCGGTCCGGACGCTGCTCAACCGCCTGTGGCCGCTGCTGGTCGCGACGGTGGCGTCGGGCCTGGCGGCGCTGGTGCTGCCGCAGGTGACCGGGGTCGCGGCCGGCTTCCTGCTGATCTGGGCGCTGGCCTGGCGCCGCCAGGAGTCCGCGGTCCAGGCGATCGAGGAACGCGACGGGGTCGAGTTCCACGTCGAGCGGACCGGGCTCGTGGAGCCGCTGAAGCTGGTGCGGATGCCGGGCCTGCGCCGCGACCGCCCCGAGCACAAGCGGCAGGCCTCGAGCGTCTGACGGCGGTCACCCCGCCGGCGAGGCCCGGTCGGGCGGCCGAGCCGGGGCCCGCAGGCGGGCCCGCAACCGCTCGACCGACGGCGCGGCCAGCTGCGCCCGGGCCTGCTCGCAGGCGCGCGCGGCATCGCCGAGCGCGACCCCCAGCCGTCGCAGCGCCTGGTGCTCGGCGCTGGCCCCGGCGAACTGCGCCGTCAGCAGGCCGGTCCCGTCGTCGAGCGTGTGGAGGACCGCCTCGATCGCCCCGAGCGTCGCCGGCAGCGCGAACCGCGTGTCGCCGGCGGCCGCGGCGTCCTGCAGCGCGCGCGCCGCCTGCAGCAGGTCGCAGGCGGCGTCGAACAGCTCGTCGCTGGGATCGGGACGCCGGTGGTGGAGGCCGCGCGCGGACATGGCCTCGAGCGTCCGCTCTCGGCGGCCCCGGATCCATGGCGGTTCTCGGCCATTCGCGCGCCGGGCCGCCGAAGATGGCCGGGTTCCGCCATGGCCGTCGCGTCCGCGGGCGGCGATCGTCGCCTCATGCCTGCGACCCCGGACGCGAACGCCATCCCCGACCAGCTGCCGGTGACGCAGGCCGAGCTGGTCGCGCTCGAGGAGCAGCTCTGGCGGCTGCGCGCCGGCCGCACGAGGATCGACCCCTGGGCCGAGGCCGCCGACCCCGGCCCCGACCCGGAGCGGCTGACGATCAACCGCCGGATCATGGAGCTGGAGGAGGCCCTGGCGCGGGCGGCGGTCGTCCGTCCCGGCGCCGACGGGTTCGCGATCGCGGCGATCGGCACCGCGGTGCTCGTCGACGACGGTCGCAAGCAGCGTCGCTACCGGCTGGCGCTCGAGCCGCTGCCCGGCCAGACGGGGACCGTGTCGGCCACCTCGCCGGTCGGGTCGGCGCTGCTCGGCCAGGCGGTCGGCAGCACCGTGCGGGTCGCGCTGCCCGACGGCCGGCAGCGAGAGCTGCGGCTGGTGCGCATCGGCGACGAGGGGTGAGGCCGCGCGGGATCCCGCTCTGTCACGGTCCCTCGATGACCGGGTTCGTCGTCCGCATGTCGCTGGAGCGGCAGCTGTTCCTGCTCGCCGTCGCGGCGGTCGGGCTGGCGGCGCTGGGGCTGATCGCGCTGCCGGTCACGGTCAGCGCGCCGGTCACCGGCGACGAGGCGCTGGTACTGCTGACCGGTGCCGCGCTGCTGCTGGGCGCGGTCCGGATCGGGCTCCTGCGGGTCCTGCGCCCGCTGCGGCGGCTGGCCCAGGCGATGCAGGAGATCGACCCCGTCGACCCGGTCCCCGACCTGCGCCGCCGGATCGCGCCCGACGACCGCGACGTCGACCAGCTGCTCGGGTCGTTCGAGCAGATGCTGCGGCGCTTCGGCCAGGAGCGCCGCGCCAGCGACCGCCGGATGCTGGCGGCCCAGCAGGCCGAGCAGCGGCGGATCGCCCGCGAGCTGCACGACGAGCTGGGCCAGACCCTGACCGCGCTCAAGCTCCAGATCGAGCGGGCGGGGATCGACGGCGCCACGCGCGAGCCGATCGCCCGCACCGTCACGCGCGCGCTCGACGAGGTCCGCGGGATCGCGCTGCGGCTGCGGCCGGAGGCGCTCGACGACCTCGGCCTGGTCAACGCCCTGCTTGCCCTCGCCCGCCGCGTGACCGACGAGAGCGGGGTCCCGGTCCAGCGGCGGATCGACGCGCCGCTTCCGCCGCTGGCTCCGGACGCCGAGCTGGCGCTCTACCGGATCGCGCAGGAGGCGCTGACCAACGTCGTCCGCCACGCGCGGGCGACGCGGGCGGAGATCGGGCTGCGGGTCGACCGCGACGGGCTCGAGCTGACCGTCCGCGACGACGGCCGCGGGCACGCCGCGGAGGCCGCGCCCGGACGGGGGATCGCCGGGATGCGCGAGCGGGCGCGGCTGGTCGGGGCGCGGCTGTCGCTGGAGCACGACGGCGGGACCGTCGTGCGGGTCGTGCTCCCGGCCGGCGCGCCGGCCGCGGTCGCCGGAGCGGAGCCGTCGTCGTGACCGTGCCGCTGCGGACGAGGATCCTGCTCGCCGACGACCACGCGCTGGTCCGCGACGGGATTCGGCTGGTGCTCGAGGGCGAGCCCGACCTGCAGGTGGTCGCCGAGGCCGGCGACGGGGTCGACGCGGTCGCGGAGGCGCTGCGCAACGACGTCGACCTGGCGGTGCTCGACGTCTCGATGCCGCGCCGCGGCGGCCTGCAGGCGGCCCGCGAGCTGCACCGGCTGCGGCCGGGCACGCGGATCCTGATGCTGTCGATGCACGAGAGCGAGCAGTACCTGTTCGAGGCGGTCAAGGTCGGCGCCGCCGGCTACGTCCTGAAGTCGGCGGCCAACCGCGACCTGGTCGACGCCTGCCGGGCCGCGATGCGGGGCGAGGCGTTCCTCTACCCGCGGGCCCTGCGGGCGATCGTCCGCGACTACCTGGAGGGCGCCCGTCACGGGGCCCCGCTGCCCGACGACCTGCTGACCCCGCGCGAGCACGACGTGGTCCAGCTGATCGCCGAGGGGCGGACGACCGACGAGATCGCGGCGACGCTGACGATCAGCCCGCACACCGTCGAGCGCCACCGCTCCAACGTGCTGGAGAAGCTCGGGCTGCGCAACCGCGTCGAGCTGGCCCGCTACGCGATCCGCCGGGGGCTCGTCGAGCCGTAGGGCGGGCGCCTAGTCTTGCGGGCGCGGATGAGCAGCCTGCCCGCCGACATCCTCTTCGTCTCGCTCGGCTCGACCAGCGGCCTGCGGGCGGTCGACGACGCCCTCGCGGCGTCGCTCGAGCGCGCGGGAGCGCGGGTCGCGCTGGTCCGGCCGGCCGCGCCGCGCCAGGTCCGGACGATGGCGCTGACCGACCTGGTCTGGGCCGCCGCCGCTCGCCGGGCCGCCCAGGAGGGCCTGCGTCGCCACCGCCCGCGGACCGTGCTCTACGGCAGCGTCGGCGCGGCGCTGCTGTGGCCGCGGCCGGGAGCGATCCGGAT
>NZ_AGUD01000249.1 GCF_000240225.1 Patulibacter medicamentivorans | reverse complement strand
CGCTCCCTTGGCCGCGAGCGATCGAGGACGCACCGCACCCCCGCGGACCACACCCGCCCTGCACCACGACGAACACGCCCGCCACCCCGCGGACCACACCGCCACCCGACCCGAGAACCCGAGAACCCGAGAACGATCGACGCGCGAGAGAGCCTCCCGCGCGTCGCTCTCGTTCGCTCAGGCGTCGGCCGGGTCGGGCACGAGGCCCTCCCCGTTGAACTCCCGGCCGGCCTCGTCGAAGGTGAGGTCGTCGGGCGGCAGCAGCACGTCGCTGCCGATCAGCTCGTCGTCGGCGAGCGGGGTGCCGTTGCTGCGCACGAAGGCCAGCAGGGCATCGAAGCGCTCGCGGTAGCCGGCCTGGTCCCCGCGCTCGACGGCCGTCACCACGGCGTCGTCGAGCTCGTTCAGTGGGCCGTGCCGGTCGTCGTCGAGCCGGTACTGCTGGTCGCCGAAGATGCGGACGATCACGCGCCCGCCCCCTGGCCCGTCCCCGGGGTCTCCTCCGGGGCGGCGGCCGGAGCAGCGTCGGTCGCCGGGGTCGCCCCCGCCGCACCGGTGCCGAGCTCGGCCGCGGGAGCCGTCCCGACGCCCAGCTCGGCCTTCATGCGCTCCAGCTCGGAGTCGACCTGGGCGCCGCTGGTCAGCTGCTCCAACTGGCGGTCGATGTCGTCCTTGCCGTCGCCCAGCTGGGTGATGTCGTCGAACGTGCCGGCGGCCTCCAGCTCCTGGACGGCGTCGGCGCGCGCCTTCATGTTCTCGGTCTTGTCGACCGCGCGCTGCATCGCCATGCCGACCTCGGCCATCGACTCGCCGACGCCGGTGGCGGCCTCCGAGATCCGGACCTGGGCCTCCGCGGCGTTGTACTGCGCCTTGATGACCTCCTTCTTGGTCCGGAACTGCTCGACCTTGGTCCGCAGCTTCTGCTCGCTCGCGATCAGCGCCTGCTGCTGGTTCTCGAGGTCGGCGATCTGGCCGTCGAGGCCCTGCAGCTCGGTCTGGATCAGCGTCTTGCGCTCCAGCGCCGTGCGCGCCAGCTCCTCGTTGCCCGCGGCCAGCGCCTGACGCGCCTGCGTGTCGAGCTTGACGATCTGCTGCTGCTGCTTCTCGGTCTGCAGCTGCAGGCGCTTCTTCGCGGTGACGACGTCCGCGATGCCCTTCTTGACGTTCTGCAGGTTCTCCAGCTGCTTCTGGTAGCTGTAGTCGAGCGTCTCGCCCGGGTCTTCGGCCTTGTCCAGAACGCGGGACAGCTTGGCCTTGATGACGGTGGACATGCGGCCGCCGAGGCCCATATCGGTACTCCACTTTCGGCGTGTTCGGGGACTGGTGAACACCCTACAGTTCCAGCCTCAAGCCGCCGTCAATTCGCTGTGGCCGGAAACGACGAAGGGCCGCGCATCGCGCGGCCCCTCGAGAAGTCGGTATCGATCCCGGGCTACAGCCCAAGGGGGTGAACGACCGCGAACGACTTGGCGTCCTTGCGGTTGTTCGGGCGCCACTGCGGGCCCTTGCTGCCACCGCGGTCGAAGGCGGCCGAGGTGTCGAGCCGCAGCCCGGCGATCACGGCGTAGGCGTGACCGCCGTTGCCGTAGACCGAGATCCACTGGCCGGCGCCCTGCTCGGCGTTCTTCCAGAGGTCGTCGAACTCGTACGAGGAGAGCGGCGTCTTCAGCAGGCCGGCGCCGATCAGCGCGTAGCTGACGGTGCCCGAGCAGTCGTAGCCGGTGTCCTCGACGCGCGCGTGACCGCCGCCCCACTTGTAGGGCTTGCCGACGATCTTGTTGGCGGCGATGACCGCCTGCTGCACCTGCGCCGGCGCCTTCAGCGGAACCCGAGCGAAGTAGGCCTTGCGACCGTCGACCGTGCGACCCGAGTAGCGCTTCGCCTTGACGCCGTTGGTGACGCGCATCCCGGCGGGGACCGCGACCGATCCCGGTGCGGCGGGGGCGGCCGCCGGGGCCGGCGTGGTCTCGGTGGAGAGACCACCGGTCGCCGGGGCGGCCGCGGAAGCGGAACCCGTGATCCCGAACGCTGCGACAGCGGTCAGGGCCATAGCTCGAGTGAAGGGGCGCAAGGAACTGCTCTCTTTCGTCGGCCTACGGGGTTAGCTGACGGGCGAGCGCAGAAAGAGCCAGCGCTTCCACCGCTATTGCGTGTGGATTTGCCCCAAGGAACGTGTGGTTCCCCCGCTTACCGAGACGTCACTCGGTAATTCGGCTCCGCGCAGAGTAACAGGAGTCCCGCAAGCTCGCACCCAAGGCTGCACGACGTCGTGCACGCGAAAGGAGTCCCGCCGCACGCGATCCAGCCGGTGCGGGTAGCGTTCGGCAGCGATGCATCCGGAACGGCTCTTCCCCCGCCGTCGGCACGCCCTGGCGGCGACGAGCCTCACGCTGCTGGCCCTCGCGGGCTGCGGTGGCGACGACTCCTCGGGCGGGTCGCCGTTCGGCGGCACGCCGAAGGCCAGCCAGTCGTCGTCGGCCACCGACCTCGGGTTCCCGATCGTCGCGACCCGCAACACCACGCGCACCGCGAGCGACGACCCCGTCGCCGGCGCGGCGGCGATCGCGCGGGCGATCTACTCGGGGGGCGCGGCCGAGACCCAGGCGCGCGCGGTCGCGCTCGTCGACCGGCGCGACTGGCGTGCGGCGCTCGCGGCGACCTCGCTGATGGCGAAGCCGATCGGCGCCCCGATCCTCTTCAGCGATGGGGCGAACCTGCCGAAGACCACGACCGAGGCGCTCGAGGCGCTGCGCCCCGCCGGCAGCGAGCCGGCGGGCGGCGCCCAGGTGTTCCGGGTCGGCGCCGTCGGGCGCCCGGCCGGCCTGCGCACCAACGACATCGACGGAACCGACCCCGCCGCGCTGGCGCTGGCGATCGACCGGATCACCGCGGCCGCGCGACGCCGCGCCAGCGACAGCGTGCTGGTCGTGAGCGCCGAGCGCCCGGAGTTCGCGGTGCCGGCCGCCGCCTGGGCCGCGAAGTCGGGCGACCCGATCGCGTTCGTGACCAAGGCCGGGATCCCCGCGGCGACCAGGCGCCAGCTGGCCGACCACCCGCGGGCGACGATCTTCGTGCTCGGCCCGAGCAACGTGATCCCGCCCGCCGTGACCAAGCAGCTGCGGCGCTACGGGACGGTCCGCCGGACCGGCGGCGCCGACCCGATCAGCAACGCGATCGGCTTCGCCAAGTACGGCTCGGGCTCGTTCGGCTGGCACATCACCGGGGCCGGCCACGGCTTCGAGTTCGCGCGCTCGAACGCGCCGCTGATGGCGATCACCCTCGCCCCGCTCGCGGCGACCGGGCTCCACGGACCGCTGCTGCTGCTCGACAGCGCCGACAAGCTGCCCGAGCCGGTGCGCGGGTTCCTGCTCGACTTCCAGCCCGGCATCCCGAGCACCGGCGACCCGGCCGACGGCTACTACAACCGCGGTTGGCTGGCGGGCAGCACCGACGCGATCTCGCCCCAGGTCCAGTCCCAGATCGACGCGCTGCTCGAGATCAGCCCGATCAACGACCGGGCGCCCGCGCCGGAGCAGACGGCGACGTCCGAGAGCACGCCGACGACGCCGATCACGCCGACCACGACCACCGGCCCGACGCCGCCCGGTCGGACCACCGACGGCAAGAAGCCGTGACCGCGAGGACCTCATGAGCGAAGCCGAACGCACCGACCGCCGCGCCCTCGGGACCGCGGTCACGATCGACGACATCCGCGAGCTGACCGGCGCCGCGACGCCCCACTTCGCCCAGCAGATCCGCAACCGCGTCGCGCGGCTGATCGCGGACCTGCCGGCCGAGCACCCCGCGCGCCGCTTCGGCGAGGCCGAGATCGCCCGCCTGACGGCTCTCGGGCGCAACGGCGAGCACCGCGGCCAGGCAGCCCAGCCGGGCATGCGCGTGCTGCCGTCGGCGGCGGTCCAGGAGCAGTGAGCGGCGGTGCCGGCGCAGCAGCGACTCGCCCGTCTGCTGCTCCCGGCACTGCGTGAGCGGGGGCCGGTCGTCGCCGCCGGCGGGTGGCTGGAGCTGCTCGGCCCGTCCGGCCCCGCCCCCGGCGGGCTCGGCGGACGGCTGATGCGGACGCCCGCCCTGCCGCTCGTCTACGAGCGCTGGTGGCGGCCGCTGCTCGGGCGGGTCGCCAAGGGCCCGCTCGGCCCCGGGATGGCCGAGGAGGCCCGGTTGATGCGGGCGCTCGTCGGGTCCCGCCCTGGGGACACGGTCCTCGATCTCGGCTGCGGCCCGGGCAACCTGACGCGCCGGCTCGCCCCCGACGTCGCGCCCGACGGGCTCGTGATCGGCCTCGACGCCTCGCCGACGATGCTGCGCCGTGCCGTCCGCGACACGCCGCGGGAGCGGTTCCCGGCCATCGCCTACCTGCGCGCCGACGCCGGCGCCCTGCCGCTCGTCGACGGATCCGTCGACGGCGTCGCCTGCTTCGCGGCGCTCAACCTCTTCCCCGATCCCGAGCTCGCCCTGAGCGAGGCGACGCGCGTCCTCCGCCCGGGCGGCCGGATCGCGCTGCTGACCTCGGCGGCGCCCGCGCTGCAGATCGCCGGCCCGGCCGTCCGCGTCGGCGGGCGGCTCGGCGGCGTCCGCGTGTTCGGCACCGAGGAGCTGGCCGCGCTGCTCCGCGAACGCGGCTTCGGCGCGATCCGCCAGCGCCGCTTCGGCGTCGCGCAGCTCGTCGGAGCCCGGCTCGCCGCCTGACCCGCTTCCCCTCCCCACCCCGCCCGAGACGAGCACCGATGCACGAGACCGTCGCCCCGCCCACCCCCGGCCCGACCCTCTGGTCCGCGATCCGGGAGCTGCCGCTGCGGATCGAGGCCGTCGCGCTCGAGCCGCTGGAGCGCGAGACGCCGTTCTTCCTCCGCCGCACGACGGTCGTACGGCTCTCCGGCGACGGCCACGAGGGCGTCGGCGAGGACGTGACCTACGACCCGGAGGCCCACCCGGCGCTGCAGGCGTGGGACGCGCTCCCGGACCTCCGCGGGAGCTGGACGATCGAGGGCTTCGCCGGCGCGCTCGCCGACGCCGACCTCTTCCCCGAGCCGCCCGAGCACGCCGTCTACCGCAGCTACCGCAACTGGGCGTTCGAGTCGGCGGCGGTCGACCTGGCGCTGCGCCAGGCCGGACGCGGGCTCGCCGAGCTGGTCGAGCGGACGCTGCGGCCGATGACCTTCGTCTCCAGCCGCGCCGTCGGCGATCCGCCCGATCCGGCCGTGATCGCCGACCTCCGCCGGCGATCCCCCGGTCTGCGGATGAAGCTCGACCTGGGCCAGCAGTGGGACGCCGCCTCGATCGCCGCCGTCGCCGCGACCGGCGCCGTCGCGACCGTCGACCTGAAGGGCTGGTACCGCGGGACCCCGGTCGACACCCCGGTCGAGCCCGGCATCTACCGGCTGCTGCTCGAGGGCCTGCCCGACGCCCTCTTCGAGGATCCCGGCGTGACCGACGAGACCCAGGCGCTGCTGCTGGGCCACGCTCGCCGGCTGACCTGGGACGTGCCGCTGCAGACCGCCGCCGATCTCGACCTGCTGCCGTTCCCGCCCGTGATCGTCAACGTCAAGCCGTCGCGGGTCGGGAGCCTGCGCGAGCTGTCGGCCGTCTACGCGCTCTGCGGCGAGCGGGGCATCGGCGTCTACTCGGGCGGGCAAACCGAGCTCGGCCCCGGCCGCGGACAGGCGCAGCTGCTGGCGGCGCTGTTCCATCCGGACGGGCCGAACGACCTGGCGCCGACCGTCTTCAACGACGTCGCGCTGCCGGACCGGCTGCCGGCCTCGCCGCTGCGGCTGACGCCGGACGCGACCGGCTTCCGGCTCGCCGGCGACTGACCGCCCCGGGCGCCGCCGGCGTTGCGCGACCGCTGCGCGCCGGCGACGCCGCGAGCGCTACGGTGCGGCGTCCGCGAGCGGCGTCGACCGCCGCGGGGACCCCCCGACCGGGGGGCGAATCCCTTCCGACTCCCGGTAGGCTTCCGCGCCTTCCGTCCGCCACCCTTGGAATCAGATGTCTGAGACAGTCGCCATCGCCGGCTCCGGCACCATCGCCACGGGCCTGGCCGTCACGGCCGCCCGCCACTCCGACGTGGTCCTCTGGGCCCGCTCGGAGGCCAGCGCCGCCCGCGCCAAGGCCGCGATCGAGAAGCAGGCCGCCAAGCTCAAGGTCGACGTGACCAACGTCGACGTCGTCACGGATCTCAAGCAGCTGGGGCGCGGCACGATCATCATCGAGGCCGTCGTCGAGGACCCGTCGACGAAGGCCGTCGTCCTGGGCGAGATCATCACCGTCGCCGGTCCCGACGCGATCCTCGCGTCGACCACCTCGTCGCTGTCGATCGAGCAGCTGGCCAACGCGACCAGCGCCGCCGACCGCTTCGTCGGCCTGCACGTCTTCAACCCGGTCCCGAAGATGCAGCTCGTCGAGCTGGTCTTCCCGGCCGCGGCCAGCGAGTCGACCAAGGACCGCACCCGCGCGCTCTGCGAGCAGTGGGAGAAGATCGCCGTCGAGGTCCCGGACACCCCCGGCTTCGTCGTCAACAAGCTGCTCTTCCCGTACCTCTTCTCGGCCGTCGACCTGAAGCAGCAGACCGGGCTCGACGCCAAGGCGATCGACACCTGCATGACGCTCGGCACCGGCCAGCCGATGGGGCCCTTCGCGCTGCTCGACTTCGTCGGCCTCGACGTCTCGAAGGCGATCGGCGAGGTCAT
Source organism: Patulibacter medicamentivorans (assembly GCF_000240225.1). Lineage (GTDB taxonomy): Bacteria > Actinomycetota > Thermoleophilia > Solirubrobacterales > Solirubrobacteraceae > Patulibacter > Patulibacter medicamentivorans. The sequence goes on along the minus strand of NZ_AGUD01000249.1, from coordinate 12,692 downwards.
CGGCTCGCCGATCCCGCAGGAGCTGGAGGACCTCGTCGCCGAGGGCAAGCTCGGCCGCAAGAGCGGCCAGGGCTTCCTCGACTGGAGCCGCTGAGCCACGAGGCCAGCAGGTCTTACGGCCACGAGAGCGGTGCTTTAGCGCCGGTTGAATGGCGCGGGGCAGGATGCCGGTTGCGAACGACGCACCAGTACCTCCTCCTCACACGAATACACCCGTCGCGGGCCCCGGACCATCCGGGGCCCGTGCACGTTCGTGGGGCGGATCGTGCGCGCCGGAGCGGGCCGGAGCCGGTCCCAGAATACGAGCGACCCCGCAGAGCGAACTCTGCGGGGCCGTCGTGCGTGTGTGGTGGTAGGGAGTGCGAAGCACTCCGTCCCGTCATATGTCGGCACGGTGCCGTCCCGGGCACCGGGCCGTGTTGTCCCGTCCAGCCGCACCAGGATCGGCTCGGACACGGTTTCTATCGGCAGCCCCGCGCGAGTCCTTGAGTCGGATTTCCCGAAAACCCGAAAGTTGGCGCGTTCGCGCTCATCTGGCAGTCCAGCACACCGTGTCAAGACGAGGACGGATGGTCTGGCCGCCGGCGGCCGGGTGGCCGTCTTCAGCCCGCCCCGTCCGGCCGGTCCTGCAGCTCGTCGACGCGCTCGGCCAGCTCCAGGTCGTGATCGGTGATCCCGCCCGCGCTGTGGGTCCGCAGCCGCAGGCCGACCCGGTTCCAGTCGTGGAGATGGATGTCGGGATGGTGTCCCTGGGCCTCCGCCAGCCCGCCGACGGCGTTGACGAACTCGAGAGCCGCGGCGAAGTCGGGGAACGTCCACTCGCGCTCCAGCCCACCCTCGCGCTGGGCCCACGCGCGGCCGGCCGTCCACGCCGCCAGCCGGCCTCCGTCGATCAGGTCTGCCATAACCCAATGGTGGACCATCGCCCGCCGGAGAACCAGTCGCCGCCCGCCGGCCCGACGCCGCGGCGGATCGTGTCGCTCGTCCCCCACGCCACCGAGCTGCTGTTCGCCCTCGGCCTCGGCGACCGCGTCGTCGGCGTCACCCACGAGTGCGACGCGCCGGCAGCGGCCCTCGCGCTGCCCCAGGTCACCGCCGACCAGCTCCCGCCCGGGCTGTCTCCCGCCGAGATCGACCGCGCGGTCCGCGAGCGCACCGAGCGGGGCGAGGCGATCTACCGCCTCGACGAGCAGCGGCTGGCCGACCTGGATCCGGACCTGATCGTCACCCAGGAGCTCTGCCCGGTCTGCGCGGTCTCGTTCGACGAGGTCGCCGCGGTCGCCCGCGAGCTGCCGCGCTGCCCCGAGGTGATCGCGCTCGACCCGCACACGTTCGGCGAGACGCTCGGCGACATCCGCACGCTCGCCGGCCGCTGCGACGTCAAGGACGCCGGCGTCGACCTGGTCGCCGAGATCAGCCGCCGCGCCGACGCGGTCCGGATCGCCGTCCGCGGCGGCGAGCGTCCGCGGGTGGTCGCCGTCGAGTGGTTCGATCCGGTCTTCACCGGCGGGCACTGGACGCCGCAGCTGATCGAGATGGCCGGGGGCATCGACCTCTGCGGGCTGCCGGGCGAGCGCAGCGAGACCACCACCTGGGACGCGATCCGGGCGCTGGAGCCCGAGATCGTCGTCTGCATCCCCTGCGGCTACGACGCCGACCGCTCGCTCGCCGAGGCGACCCCGTTCGCCCAGCAGCTGTGGTCGACCGGCGCCCGGCGCGTGGTCACGCTCGACGCGTCGGCCTACTTCTCGCGTCCGGGCCCGCGGCTGGTGACCGGCCTCGAGTTGCTCGCCCACGTGCTCCACCCGGACCGGGTCCCGACGCCGCCCGACACCGTCCACGAGGTCGCGCGCCCGACCGCGTCGGCGGCGCGGGGCTGAGCGATGACCGCGACGGCCGGGCCGCGACCGGTCCTCTACCTGCACAGCTCGGCGGGGCGCTACGGCGCCGACCGGCAGCTGACCGCGATGGTCCGCGGACTCGACCACGGCTCGTTCCGGGCGCTGGTGGTGCTGGCCGAGGACGGGCCGCTGGTCGCCGACCTGCGCGACGTCGGGGCCGAGGTGATCGTGCGACCGCTGGCGGTGCTGCGTCGCGAGCTGATGTCGCCGGCCGGCCTCGCGCGCGTGACCGCGTCGTTCGCCGCCGACGCGGGCGGGCTGGGGCGGCTGGCCCGGCTCCGCGACGTGGCGCTGGTGCACACCAACACCTCGGTCACGCTCGGCGGGGCGGCGACGGCGCGGATCGCCCGGATCCCCCACGTCTGGCACGTGCGCGAGATCTACACCGGCTTCGACCGCTGGTGGCCCGCCTACCGTCGCCTGCTGCTGAGCGCCGACGCGCTGCCGTGCGTCAGCGAGGCGGTCCGCGAGCAGTTCGACGGCGCCCAGCGCGCCGAGCGGGCGCAGGTCGTGCCCGACGGCCTGGCGCTCGACATCGAGCCGGTCGCGCGGACCGAGGCGCGCGCCGCGCTCGACCTGCCGCAGGACGCGTTCGTGGTCGCGATGCTCGGCCGGATCTCGGCCTGGAAGGGCCAGGAGGTCCTGGTCGACGCGCTGGCGGAGCCGCCCCTGGCGGACGATCCCGGTGCGCTCGCCGTCCTCGCCGGCTCGGCCTGGCGCGACGATCCGCGGCTGATGCGGGAGCTGTGGGCCCGTGCGCGCGCTCACGGCGTCTCCGAGCGGGTCCGGCTGCCCGGGTTCGTCGACCGGGTCGGGCTGCTGTACGGCGCCGCCGACGTGGTCGTCGTGCCCTCGACGCGCCCCGATCCGCTGCCGAACGCCGCGCTCGAGGCGGCCGCCGCCGGCTGCTGCGTCGTCGCCGCCGACCACGGCGGGCTGCGGGAGATCCTCGACGGCGGGCGGACCGGCGTGCTGGTGCCGCCCGGTGACGCGGGCGCGCTCGCGCGGACGCTGGTCGAGCTGCGCGACGACCCGCAGCGGCGCGCCCGGCTCGGGGCGCTCGCGCGCGAGGACGCCCGCTCCCGCTTCGGCAGCGCGGCGCTGTCCGAGCGGCTGCAGGAGCTGTACGCCGAGCTGGTCGCCTGAGCGGGGTCGGGCCTAGACCCCGACGTTGCCGCACCAGCCGAAGCCGAGCGCGATCAGCCCGTCGAGCAGCGCCTGCTGGGCGAGGTTCAGCTGGTCGGCCGCGACGGCGTCCTCACGGCCCTCCCGCGCGGCGGCGGCCAGCGTCGCCGCCAGCGCCGAGGCCCGTTGCGCCGAGGCCACCGCCTCGCTGCGGACCGGGGTCAAGCGAGCGGCGCCGGCCAGGTTGCTGGTGGCGACCTGCTGCGCGACCCCGCTCCAGATGCCGACCAGGCGGTCGAACTCCGCCGCGACGGTCGGCAGGTCGGTGGCACGGCCGATGTTGCGGTAGACCCCGTCGACCGGCTTGCGGACCTGGGTGCAGGTGCGGTTGCCGGCCTCGACCGTCGCCGGCGGCGCGGCCGGGCCGCCCAGGCACGGCACGCCGAGGTCGCGCAGCGCCGGGAAGGACTCCAGCAGCTGCAGCAGCGAGGGCAGCTGCGACGGGTCGGGCGCGTCGCGGCTGAGGTGGCCGCCGTCGACGGCCCGGAGGCCGCGGCGGAGCCCGTTCTGCAACTCGGTCAGCGCGGCGCGCGGCTGGGCGACCCGGCCGGCCAGGCCGTCGGGCGCGCGCCGCAGCATCTCCAGCACCGCCGAGACCCCGCGCAGCCGCGTCGTCATCGCCTGGCGGTAGCGCCCCTGGTCGATCGAGAGCGGCGACAGCCGGGCGCTGGTCAGCGCCGCCGAGCAGCGGCGGGCGGTCTCGAGCCGCCAGGCGCCGACCCCGCCGGCGGCCGGATCCGCGCGCCAGTGACGACCGCGCAGCGTCGCTCGCGAGACTTCCGGGCCGTCGGCGATCCGGACGATCGCGGTGGTGCCGTCGACCGAGGCCTCGAGCGGCTTGCCGGCGGTGCCCGCCAGCGGCTCGAGGGTGATCCGCAGGACGCGGGCCGGCAGCGCCCGGCAGCTGCCCTGCGGGCGGGCCAGGTAGCGCGCCAGCGTCGCCAGCTGGTGCCGGGTCCGTGGGCCGACGGCCTGGCAAATCTGGCGGGGCGTCGGCGTCGGCCGCGCGACGACGGTCCTGGCCAGTCCGACGACGGCCTGGACCGCTCCGCGCCGGGCCTCCGGGCTGCCCTGGTCGTCGCCGCGGAGGACGAGCGCCGCGACGCCCCCGACGAGCAGCACGGCCACCGCGGCGGCGGCCGCGACCAGCTGTCGTCGGCGCCCCCGCGCTGTCCCCCCGCTCAGCCCCCCCGGCCGGTTGCGGGTGTTCACCGCGTGACGTTCCCGCTGTCGGTGATGCCGGTCTGCCCGGCCATCAGGATCGCGCCGACGACCGCGATCGCCGAGAGCCCCACGAGCAGCGCCGGCCCGAGCCAGGCGGGACCGCGACGGCGCGCGGCCTCGTGCAGCACGACGGCGGCGAGGGCGCCGAACAGGAGCCCGCCCAGGTGGCCGCCGAAGCTGATGTTCGCGCCCGGCCGCAGCGACAGGACGACGTTGAAGATCAGCAGGAACCCGATCTGGCTCTGCAGCGGGTTGACGCCCTGGCGGCGCATCTCGACCAGCGCGTAGCCCATCAGGCCGAAGACCGCGCCCGAGGCGCCGACGGTCGGCGTCGCCGTCGTCTGCACGAGCGCGCCGAGCGAGCCGCCGAGCAGCGCGGTCAGGTACACGAGGCCGAAGCGGAAGCTCCCCAGCCGCCGTTCGATCTCGGTGCCCAGCCAGTACAGCAGCAGCATGTTGAAGCCGATGTGCAGCAGCCCGGAGTGCAGGAAGCCCCCGGTCACCAGCCGCCACAGCTCGCCGTCGTGGACCAGCGGCCCGAAGAGGACGCCGTTGCGGTAGAGCCAGGTCGAGGTGCTGCTCTCGCTGACGCCGAACTGGCCGCCGGCCAGGAACGCGATCGCGCAGATCGCGATGATCGCGTAGGTGACGAGCGGCTCGGCCGTCCCGGCGAGGCTGCGCGACGTGTGGACCTTGGTGCGCTGCTTGGCGCACTCCGGGCAGCGCATGCCGACCGGGGTCGGGGTCATGCAGTCAGGGCAGATCGGACGCCCGCAGTTCGAGCACGCCACTCCGGTCTCGCGCGCCGGATGGCGGTAACAGGTGGGCATCCGCGCGAAAGTACCAGGCGAAGCTTCGGCGTCCCTGAGCGGTGGCCCGCCGTGCACGCCGCCGCCCATGGCGGGCGGCCGCTCGCCGCGGCTGCCGCTCAGCGGTTGCCCAGCCGCTCGACGCCGCGGCGCAGCAGGTCGGCGGCCTCTTCGGCCGCCTTGTCGAGCGCGACCGCGCGCTTGCGGTTGCGCTGCTTGCTGGCCTGCCGCCAGCGGAGGACCGCGAGGCCGGTCCCGGCGACCCCGCCGACGGCGACCGCCGCGGCCGGGCGGACCCAGTTGCGCGGGTCCTTCATCGCGGTCAGCTCCCAGCTCTCCAGCTCGTCGGCGGCGAGCTCGCTGAGGTTGCGCAGCGTGTTCTCGACCCGCACGCCCAGTCGCTCGGGCGGGTCGACCGGCGACAGCGCCTCGCGCAGCAGCGTCTCGATGTCGAAGGTGCTCTGCGCCATGGTCAGATCCCCGGGCTCGGGGTCACGGCCACCAGGCCCTCGAGCTGCTTGATCGCGCGGTGGATCAGCACCTTGGTCGCGCCGTCGGAGCGTCCCATCGCGCGAGCGATCTCTCGATTGTCCATCCCGAGTGCAAAGCGCATGATCAGTGCCTCACGGCGATCGTCGGGCAGGTCCTGGACGGCGGCGAGGATGCGTCCCAGCTCGTCGCGCTCCTCCACCAGGTCCTCGGTGGTGTGCGTCGCCCGCAGCACGGTCGTCGAGTCGTCGTCGTCGATCGAGGTCTGGGGGCGGCGGGAGCGATCACGGAAGTGGTTCGCGGCGAGGTTGTGCGCGATCCGGATCAGCCACGGCCGCAAGGGCCGGCCGTCGGATTCGTTGAGCGCGCGCTCGAAGTGCCGGTAGGCCTGCAGGAAGGTCTGCTCGGTGAGGTCCTCCGCGTCGTGGTGGTTCCCGACCCGGTAGTAGCAGTAGGAGTAGACGTCCCGCAGATGCGCGCGGTAGAGCTCGGAGAACCGTTCGTCGAGCTCGGCCTTTTCCACGGGCTCACCCTACACGGGGGCCGTGGTTCCGCCTGCACGCGGGCCACCACGAGCGGTGGCCGCGCGCACGGGCGGCGGGCGCGCGTTGCTGCCGGGCTCAGCTCCCTGCCGACCGGGCCTCCTGGTGGTCGTGGTCACCGCTGCCGGCGGCGAGGGCGCGGACGCCGATCGCCGGCGCCAGCTCGGGGCGCAGCAGCTCGGGGTCGACCCCGATGCCGGTCTCGGTCACGTGACCGCCGAGCGAGTTCCACTGCAGCTCGACGCAGGGCCAGATCCGGTCGGTGACGTTCTTGGCCAGCTCGCCGGTCGGCTGCTCGACGTGCGGGAAGCGCAGCGGGCGGCCGGCGCGGACGATCACCTTGTGCGGGCGGATCTTCCAGCGGGTGCGGATGTGGGTCGTGCCGTGGACCGCGACCGGGACGACCGGCGCGCCGGTCTCCAGCGCCAGCCGGCCGACGCCGCGCTTGGGGGTGCCGAGCCCGCCGGGGCGGACGCGGGTGCCCTCGGGGAAGATCACGACGCAGTCGCCGCGCTCGAGGATCGCCTTGGCGGTCGACATCGCGTCGCCGTCGGCGTTGCCGCGGTCGATCGGGAAGGCGCCGAGGCTGTTGAGGAACCACCGCTGCAGCGGCTTGCGGAAGAGCTCCTTCTTGGCCACGAAGTAGAGCGGCCGGCGGCTCATCGCGCCGAGGATGAAGGGGTCCAGGAAGCTGCGGTGGTTGGCGGCGAAGATCACCGGGCCCGACGTCGGGACGTGCTCGCGGCCGATCCGGGTCATCCGGAAGTAGATGTGGAAGAACGGCTGGAAGAACGCCCGGACGACCCAGTAGACGATCGGGTTGACGCCCTTGCCGGTGACGTTCTCGTGCAGCGCCAGCCGCTCGTCGCGCTCGAGGTCGCGACGTCCGACGGCGGTCTCGCTGGCCACGACGGGCAGCGGTCGCGCTGCGTCCTCGCGCGGGGGGACGGTCGGGGTGCCGGGATCGTGCGCCATCTCACCTAACGGACCCCGCGCGCGGGGCTCGGTTACAGGTCGGCCACATCGGCGGGGTCGGCCGCAGACGGTCGCGCCTCGATCCGGCCGATCGCCACCTCGACTGGCGCCGCACGGCGACCCGGCGATCCTCGGTCCCCATGACGCCGGATCGCCATCTCGACCCTGCCCCTCCCACCAGACGGCGATCGAACGGCCGCACCCGCCCGTCGCCACCGCCCCGACCCGGCCGCTACCCTGACGCGGTCACGCCGGCGTAGCTCAGTTGGTAGAGCACCCGCCTTGTAAGCGGACGGTCAGCGGTTCGAATCCGCTCGCCGGCTTCGGTGCGACCCGCGACGCGTGCACAGGCCACGGGTCGCGGCGGGCGCAGGAACCGAAGGCCCTGCGCCCGCCGCCGCGCCTCATCTAGCCTCCCCGCGATGGCCGCCGCGCCCCCACCCCGCCTCGCCGAGGCCCATCCGCTCGTGCGCCTCTGGCGCCATGCGACCGCGTTCCGCCGGCGGATCGTGATGGGGGTCGTGTCGTCGGTACTCAACAAGCTCTTCGACATCGCGCCGGAGCTGCTGATCGGCGTCGCGATCGACGTCGTGGTGCGGACCGACGACAGCTTCGTCGCCCAGATCTTCGGGGTCCGGGATCGCGAGGACCAGCTGCTGGTGCTGGCCGCGATCACCGCGGTCGCCTGGATCCTGGAGTCGATCAGCCAGTACGTCGCCGAGCGGATCTGGCGCGGGCTCTCGCAGGACCTCCAGCACGGCCTGCGGATGGACGCCTACCGGCACGTGCAGGACCTCGACCTGGCGTGGTTCGAGGACCGCGCGTCCGGACGCCTCCTGACCATCCTCAACGACGACGTCAACCAGCTCGAGCGGTTCCTCGACGTCGGCGCCGACAAGATCGTGGTCACGATCACCAACGTGGTCGCGGTCGGCGCGGTCTTCGTGGCGATCTCGCCGATGCTGGCGCTGATGGCGTTCCTGCCGATCCCGGTGATCGTCGGCGGCTCGCTGCTGTTCCAGCGCCGGCTCGCCCCGCGCTACCGCGAGGTCCGCGAGAGGGCCGGTCGGGTCGGCGGGCTGATCGGCGGCAACCTCGGCGGGATCGCCACGATCAAGGCGTTCGGTGCCGAGCAGCGCGAGGCGGAGCGGGTCTCGCGGGCCTCGATCGCCTACGCCGACGCCAACCGCCACGCGATCGTCCTCAGCTCGGCCTTCGTCCCGCTGATCCGGATGGCGATCCTGACCGGCTTCGTCCTCACGCTGGTGCTCGGCGGGCACGCCGCGCTCAACGGCGACCTCGAGATCGGCCTCTACTCGGTCCTGGTCTTCATGACGCAGCGGCTGCTGTGGCCGCTGACCTACCTCGGCGAGACGCTCGACCTGTACCAGCGCGGCGTCGCCTCGATCCGGCGGATCCTCGACCTGCTCGACACGCCGATCGTGATCCGGCCCGGCGCTCGCGAGCTGCCGGACGGGTCGCCCGGGGCGGTCCGGTTCGCCGCCGTCGACTTCAGCTACCGCGACGCGATCGGCGGCGACGGCGACGGCGAGCGCCCGGGCGGCTCGGCGGTCCGGACCACCGTCCTGCGCGGCCTCGACCTCGACGTCCCGGCCGGCGAGACGCACGCGATCGTCGGCGCGACCGGGGCCGGCAAGTCGACGCTGGTGAAGCTGCTGCTGCGGCTCTACGACCCCGACGCCGGAACGGTCGCGATCGACGGCATCCCGGTCGGCGAGCTGTCGCTTCGGAGCCTGCGCGGCGCGATCGGCTACGTCGGCCAGGACACCTTCCTGTTCGACGGCACCGTCGCCGAGAACCTGCGCTACGGCGCCCCCGACGCGCCCGACGACGCGCTCCGCCGGGCCGCCGAGCTGGCCGAGGCCGACGGCTTCGTCCAGGCGCTGCCGCACGGCTACGACACGCCGGTCGGCGAGCGCGGCGTGAAGCTCTCCGGCGGCCAGCGGCAGCGGCTCACGATCGCCCGCGCCATCGTCCGCGACCCGGCGATCCTGGTGCTCGACGAGGCGACCAGCGCGGTCGACAACGAGACCGAAGCGGCGATCCAGCGCTCGCTGCTGCGGGTCAGCCACGAGCGGACGACGATCGTGATCGCCCACCGCCTGTCGACGATCCGCCACGCGGACCGGATCCACGTGCTCCACGAGGGGGTCGTCGCCGAGGCCGGCACCCACGAGCAGCTGGTCGAGCTCGGCGGCCGCTACGCCGCGCTGTGGGCGGTCCAGACCGGCGAGGTCGCGACGACCGGCTGAGCGCCGCGCCGCGCGCGGCTACTCGTGGGGCGTGACGGCGAGCGGGTCGGCGCCGTGCTCGAGCGCCCGCGCCTGCTGCTCGCCGACCCAGGCGTCGACCGCCAGCCAGCGGTCGTAGAGCCAATCGGTGCGGCCGTCGGTGGTGTCCGGCACGTCGCTCGCCGGGAACCGCCAGAAGCGGATCCGGACCTCGGTGCCCAGCAGGCCGCCGCGCCAGACGTCGCTGACGTGGACGAAGCCGTCGAACCCGACGTGGCCACAGAGCACCACGTCGGCGTGCGGCGCGCCCTCGAGCACGGTCAGCGGGCCGCCCAGCCGCGGCGGCAGCAGGTGCTCGAAGCGGGACGCGCGCTCGGCCAGCGCCGGCTGGCGCTCGGCGATGATCTCCTTGGCGCGCGCGAGCTTCCTGGGCGTCATCCGCGTGCCCTCGGGGTAGAGCAGGATCCCCTCGTCGTCGCCGAGGTCGATCGTCAGCTTGCGCAGCTGCTCCAGCTCGCGGTCGGTGTCGCCGGATCCGCGGCGGACGAAGTAGGTCGGGATGATCTCGCCGCCGAGGTCGAGCGTCGGGATCATCCGCAGCTCGCGCTTGACGACGTAGCGCAGCCCGAGCCCGTGGGTGCGGCCGACGATCGCGTCCGGCAGCGTGTTGTCGATGATGCTCGCGTGGCGCATCAGGATCACGACGGGGCCGTCGCCGGCCTGCTCGAGGCCCTCGACCACGACCCGCAGGCCGAAGAGCACCCGCACGCCCGCCAGGTGCCAGGAGGACCAGCGGATCCGCAGCCGGTAGAGGCGCCAGCGCCGCGTCGGCGTGTCGCGGCCGAGCCCGACCGCCCTGATCGCGAGCACCTGCGCCAGGCCGAGCAGGTCGCCGAGCAGGAACCACCAGAGCATCGCCAGCAGCCGCACCGCCATCCACGGCTTGCGGCGCGCCAGCCACAGCGCCAGGTCGACGGCCGCCGCGGCGAGCAGCAGCAGCGGCGACAGCAGCGTGACGAGGACGAAGGCGACCGTCTCGAGGACGATCCCACGGAATCGACGGACGATCCGGGCCCCGCGGGGTCCGTCGTCGGGCAGCAGCGGACCCATCGGCGGCAGCCTAGATGGTTGACCGCGGCCGACCGGGTGCGGCTCGGCGGCGATCGCTACTCGACCGGCTGCCAAACGCCGCCGACGCGCCCGAGGACGATCTCGGTGCGGACGTCGCCGTCGACGATCGCGAAGGTCGCGCGGTCGTCGTCGACGCCGGGCTGGTCGTCGACCTCGACGAGCACCAGCTCGATCGCGTCCGGGTCCGCGACGCCACGGGAACGGGCGGCGTCGCGAGCGGCGGACTCGAGGGCGGAGCGGTCCCAGCCCTCGTCGGCGGCGTGGGCCGCGGCGAGGGCGTTGTTCGCCTCGCGCACTCGCGCGAGGACGTGGTCCCGACGGCCGAGCGCGCGGCGGCGCCCGGCGACGAAGCCGGTCAGGGCCAGGAGCGCGACGGCGAGGAGGATCACGAGCAGCACGATCCCCACCACCGAGACGGCCAGTGGCACGTTGGCCGCCGCAACGGCGGAGGTGGAGGTCGGAAGCTCGATCAGCGGCATCGCGCCAGAATGCTACGGACTGCGGGTCGCCTCAGGCGATCGCCGCGGGAACCCGCTCGCGCTCGTGCAGGAAGTCGCCGATCTTGCGCTTGACGCGCTGGAGGGCGTTGTCGACCCGCTTGGTGTCGGAGCCGAGCGTCTCGGAGATCTGCTCGTAGGTGCGCCCGCGCAGGTACAGGGCGAGCACGCGCGACTCCAGGTCGCTCAGCAGCTCGGGGACCGACGAGACGAGCGCGCGCAGCTCGTCGCGGTCGACGGCCAGGCGAGCGGGGTCGTGCTTGCCCGGTCCGGCGATCACCTCGTGCAGCGTGCTCTCGCCCTCGGACGCGCCGGGGGGCGGCGAGGAGAGCGACACGGCGTCGTTGAGCAGCTTCGCCTTGTGCCGGTTGTCGGCCTTGATCGCGGTGATCATCCGGCGCGTGATGCAGAGCTCCGCGAAGTTGCGGAAGCTCGACTCGCGGTCGGTCCGGAAGTCGCGGATCGCCTCGTACAGGCCCATCAGGCCGTACTGGACGAGGTCGTCGCGGTCGCCACCATTCAGGAAGAAGGACGACGCCTTCATCCGGACGAATCCCTGGTAGCGCTTGATCAGTCGATTGGTCGCCTGCTGGTCGCCGCGCTTCGCACGGGCGATCAGGAAGCCATCCTCAACCTCACGTCGAGCGTGAGTGTTTGTCTGCAGTTGTGCCACGAGATGCCTTTCCGTCCGCCTCCACGCGGACTTGAAGCCTCGTAGCGCGCGCCTCCCTCGGCGCTATGAGCAAGTATGACGTTGCGTTCCCTGTCACCACCTTCGACCAAGGGCCCGGTCTAGACCTCAAGTCGACGGTGACGACGGGGCGACTTTCGCAAGGTTATGTCGCGCTGTCAAGCCGATCTTGCTGTTGCAAGATCTCGTACAGCAGGACGGCGGTCGCCACGCCGACGTTGAGGCTGTCGATCCGGCCCCGCAGCGGCAGGGCCACCAGCTCGTCGCAGGTGGCCGCCACGCGCGGCCGCAGACCGGTCCCCTCGGCCCCCATCACGAGCACGACCGACCCGCTGTAGTCGGGCTGGTCGTAGGCCACCGGATCGCGTCCGCCGGCCGCGTCGCCGGCCGCGCCGTAGATCCACGCGCCGGCGTCCTTGGCGGCGGTCAGCGCGTCGGCGAGGTTGCGGACCTGAGCGATCGGCAGGTGCTCGACCGCGCCCGCCGACGCCTTCGCCGCCGACGGGGTGACCTCGGCCGCGCGATGGCGGCAGATGATCAGGCCGGTCGCGCCGGCGCACTCGGCGGTGCGCGCGATCGAGCCGAGGTTCTGGGGGTCCTGGACCTCGTCGAGGGCGACGAGCAGCGGCGCGTCGTGCGCCAGCAGCTCCTCCAGCTCGACGTACGGGTAGGGGTCGACCGCCGCCACCACGCCCTGGTGGTCGCCGCTGCCGACCAGCGACGTCAGCGCGTCGGGCTCGGCCTCGCGGACCAGGTCGCGGTCGATCCACTCCTCGGCGGCCAGCGTCGCCGCCGTCGCCCAGAGGCCGCGGACCCTCCGGCGACCCGCCCGCACGGCCTCGTGGACCGCGTTGCGGCCGTAGAGCAGCTGCGCGTCCCCGGGCAGCCCCGGGGGCAGCGCCGGCGCCGTGGCCGCGGACGCCGGCTGGCGCTCCACGGGACGATCGGGCCGGCCGCCGCGCGGACGATCGGCGTCGCGATCGCGCGGCCCGCGGC
>NZ_AGUD01000250.1 GCF_000240225.1 Patulibacter medicamentivorans | reverse complement strand
TCCAGCAGCGCGGTCGGGCGGGTCGCGCGATCGGCGACCAGCCGCTCCAGCTGCTCGATCGCCGTCGCGGCGGCCCGGGAGCAGGCCGCCACGTCGCCGTGCGGGACGCCGGTGTCGCAGGCGACGACGCCGGGACCGTCGGCATCGGGCGCGCGCAGGACGGTCGCGCCGGTCGCCGCGACCTCGTCACGGGCGGCGTCGTCGAGCCGGCCGCCCGCCAGGCCGCCGCGGCCACGGCCGAGATCCTCGAGCGCCGGCACCCACGAGGCCGTGACGGAGCCCTCGCGGTCGGTCGGGAGCACCCACCCGTCGCAGTGCAGCGCGGTCAGGTCGCCCCGGGTGACGAAGAGGTGACGGGCGGGCATCGCTCCTGAGCGTCGCAGACCGGCCGCGGGCGCCGGGTCACCCGAAGGTGATCGGACCGCCGGGCGGGTCCGCCGGCGACGGGGCGGCCGCCGGCTCGTCGCCGTCGTGCTCCTCCGCCAGGCCGGGATCTCCCGCCGGCTGCCCGCCGTCCTCGTCGAGATCGGGATCCTCCGGCAGGTCCCCGCCGTCGGGGTCGAACGGCTGCCGCTCCGCCGGGTCGTCGCCGCTGGTCGGGTCGGCCCCGGAGCGGGCGTCGCCGGCCCGCAGCAGCCGGTCGCGCAGGTGGGCGGCCTCCTCGGGGCTCGGGTCCCACGAGGCCGGATCGGGCAGGTCGCCGACGCCGTCGAGGCCGAACAGCTTCAGGAACAGCCCGGTCGTCCGGTAGAGGACCGCGCCGAACTGCGAGCGGCCCGCCTCTTCGATCATCCCCCGCTCGACCAGGGTCGCGCAGGCCGAGTCGGCCGCGACGCCGCGGATGCGGGTGATCTCGGGGCGGCTGACCGGCTGCAGGTAGGCGATGATCGCCAGCGTCTCGGCCTGGGCCGGCGTCAGCGGCGGCGTCCGCGGGGCCGTCAGCAGCCGGCGGGCCGCGGGCTCGGTCTCCGGGGCGGTCGAGAGCATGAAGCCGCCGCCGATCTCGCGCAGCAGCAGCCCGCGACGGCCGGGCGCGTAGGCCGCGCGCAGCTCCTCGAGCGCGCCGGCCAGGTCGTCGGCCCAGACGTCGCAGGCCGCCGCCAGGTCGTCGAGCTGGACCGGCTCGGAGGAGAGGAACAGCAGCGCCTCGATCGTCGACGCCAGACCGCTCTGCTCGGCGCCGGGGATCGACGGCGCGCCGTCGACCGCCGCCGCGCCGTCGGCGGCCTCGTCGGGATCGGGATCGCTCATGCGACCTCGCGCCGCTCGGCGGCCGACCAGCGGGCCGCGCCGGGGGCCACACCGGCGACGTGGATCTCGGCGAACGGCTCGCTCTGGGCCCAGTCCGCCTCGCCCTGCTTGTAGAGCTCGAGCAGCGCCCAGAGCGTGACCGCGACGGTCGTCCGATCGGCGCCGGCGACCGCCTGGCTGAAGGTGAAGCTGCCGCGCCGCAGCAGCGAGCGCAGGTGCGAGAGCCGCTCGGGCAGGGTCACGCGGGAGAGCGTGACGTGGTGCAGGGAGACCTGCGGCGGCATCCGCAGCAGGCCCGCGAGCGCCTTGCCGAGCCGGCGCGGGTCGTGGACGGCGATCGCGTCCGCCTCGGTGAAGCGGCGCAGGTGCGCCGGCAGCGGCGCCTGGCGGAAGCGCTTGCCGTCCTCGCGGTCGAGCAGCTCGGAGAGGTGCTCGGCGGCCGCGCGGTAGCGGCGCGCCTGGAGCATCCGCTCCAGCAGCTCCTCGGCGGCCTCCTCGGCCGGCAGGTCGTCCAGCTCGTCGGACTCCTCGCGCGGGAGCAGCAGCCGCGACTTCAGCTCCAGCAGCGCCGCGATCAGCACCAGGAACTCGGTCGCGACCTCGAGATCGAGATCGCCGCGCGCCTCGAGGTGGTCGAGGTACGCCAGGACCACCTCGGCGAGATCGACCTCCAACAGGTCGACCTCCTCCTTGAGGACCAGGGTGAGCAGCAGGTCGAACGGCCCGCTGAAGACCTCCAGGTCGAGCTCGAGACCCGCGACGTAGGCGGTCGCGCGCACGGACGAAACCGTAACGGGACGCGCGGTCGTCGCGACGCGCGCCATCGCCGCGGGGGCCCGTCGGCGCCACCCCGCCGCGATCCCAGGCGTTGCCGAGGAGGCAACGAAGTACCGCGCCGGGCCCGCCACGCGTACGGTCCCACGACATGTCACGCGCGCTGCTTCGGGGGCTGGGCCTGCTGGAGGCCCTCGGGGACGAGCCGATCGGCGTTCGCGCGCTAGCGCGCCAACTCGGCGTCGACAAGGGCGCGCTCTCGCGCACGCTCGTCGCGCTGGCCGACGACGGCTGGACGATCCGGGACGCCCGCGGCTACCGGCTCGGGCCCCGCGCCCGGACGCTCGGTGCATCGGCGGAGCAGCGCGCGGTCGGCGGCCGCGCTGCCCTGATCGCCCGCACGCTGAGCGAGCGGACCGGGCTCAACGCCTACGTCGTGCTGCTGGCCGGCAGCGGCGTCCTGCTGCTGGCCGCCGCGACCGGTGTCCACGTCCCCTCGGCCCGCGGCTGGCAGATGCGGCCCGAGGTCTGGGCGACCGCCGGCGGGATCGCGCTGCTGGCGCAGCTGCCGGCGGACGAGGTCGACCGCTTCGTCGACCAGGACCCCTGGCCGCTGGTCGGCCCCGCGGGACCCAGGGACGCCGACGAGGTGCTGGACGCCGTCGCCGAGACCCGCGCCGGTGCCGCCGCCTGCGAGCGCCGCTGGACCTCGATCGACAACGCCTGCCTGGCCCGCCCCTGGCCCGCTCTCGACGCCGACGTCCCCGCCGCGCTGGCGATCGGCGGCTTCGTCGAGGAGATCGACCGCCGCCGGCCCGAGCTGGAAGCGCTGCTCGACCTGGCCGTCGCGCCCGGCATCACCCGCGGCGCGCTGACCGCGGCCGACACGTCCCTCTCCATCCGAAGGACCGCATGACCCCCCGATCACGTCCCCCGCTGCGCCTGGCCGTCGCCATCGGCGCCACCGTCCTGCTGGCCGCCCCCGCCCCCGCGCTGGCCGGCCGGACCGCGACGTCGCCCGGCTTCGACGGCCCGACGAAGCGGATCCGGACCACCGCGCCAGCCACCCCCGCGCCGGCCCCGCCGCTGACGCTGGCGGAGAACGGCGACCATCCGCACGCGGTCGTCGACGGCGCCGGCACCGCCTACGTCACCTGGACGGCGCCCGGCGCCGGACCGGGCGGCGAGGACGGCATCGGCTTCTGCCGGATTCCGCGCGCGGCGACGGCCTGCGACAACCCGCCCGCGACCCGGCTGCTGATCCCGCAGAAGCCGTACGGGCCCGGCGACGGCCCGTCCGCGAACCTCGAGCTGAGTCGCGGCGCGCTGCCGGTGATCCTCGGTCAGCAGCTCGCGATCCTCTCGACCCGCTATCCGACCCGCTACGCCATCCCCGGCGACGAGTCCGACACCACCACGATCCTCTACGTCTCCGACGACGGCGGCACGAGCTTCACCGGCGGCTCCCCGACCGCGACCGGCCTGGTCGCCGACGGCGAGGCGGTCGCCTTCGGCAGCGAGGGCGCACCGCGGATCGGCGTGCTGGTCGGCGAGCGCAACAGCGGCGTCGACTTCCAGGCGATCGCGCCGGGCAGCTTCACCACCGGGGTCGCGCGCCTGGCCGATGGCATCGACGGCGCCGAGACCCAGCTGACGCCGCTGCCCGACGGCGGGCTCGCGGCCGTCTTCGGCACCGGGCCGGGCACGTTCGGCGTCCGCCGCCTGCCGGCCGGCGCCGCGAACCCGAACGACGCCGGCGGCTGGAGCCCGACCGAGAGCTTCCGCGGCTACGACCCGTCGATCGCCGCCGGTCCCGGCGGCGCGCTCTACGTGACCAGCCGCGAGTACAGCGACGTCGGCACCTACCGCGTCCAGCGGGTCGGCGGCGGCAGCGTCGGCGCGCTTCACCCGCGGACGCTGGCCAGCGCCGCGATCCAGGGCGGCGGCGGGGCGCTGACGGCGGCATACCTGGACCCCGGCGGCACCCGCGACGCCGTCAAGGGCCACGTCGGGCTCTCGGTCCGCCGCAGCGCCGCCGGCGACGGGCGGTTCGGGGCCGAGGAGCGGATCACCACCACCGCCGACGTCCACGAGCTGTCGTTCCAGGCGGCGCCCGACGGCGGCGGCTTCGCGGCCTGGCGGTCGAGCACCGCCGGCGC
Source organism: Patulibacter medicamentivorans (assembly GCF_000240225.1). Classification (GTDB taxonomy): domain Bacteria; phylum Actinomycetota; class Thermoleophilia; order Solirubrobacterales; family Solirubrobacteraceae; genus Patulibacter; species Patulibacter medicamentivorans. The sequence continues at coordinate 18,793 of NZ_AGUD01000250.1, read as the reverse complement.
CGGCCCGATCCGCGGTCACTTCCTGGGTCGCCGGGGGCGCAGTGCCCTGCCGGGCCTGCCGACCACCGCGCCCGGGGCCGGCTCCGACGTCCCGGTCAGCTCGTCCTGCCGGACCCGGCGGTTCGGCAAGGTCACGCTGACCGTCGAGTCGGGCTGCTTCCTCGGCGGCAAGCGCGACGGCCGCAGCGTCGCCGTCGCCGAGGGCCCGCTGACCCTCAACGGCCTGCGGATCACGCCGCTCGGGACGACCCAGCTCGTCTTCGACCCCTCCGACCGCGAGCTCTACACCGCCGGCAACGGCAGCGTCCGGGTCGAGATCCCCTCGTCGTCCGGACCGATCGTGCTCTGGCAGGGCGGGCTGCGGCAGAAGCTGGGCTCCGGCAGCGGGCAGCGGCTGCTGAACTTCGACGGCGCCGCCTACCGCGTGACCGTCAAGGGCCTGCCGGTCGTCGGCGCGATCGAGCCGCTGATCGACGGCGACGGGGTGCGGATCCCGCTCGCCCTGGCGCTGCCGACCGTCCTCGGCGACGTCACCGGCCAGGCCACGCTGCGGGTCTCGCCCGACAGCGGCCTGGACCTGCAGAGCCTCGACCTGCGCGCGCCGAGCATCGTGGTGCCGCCGATCGAGATCAGCGACCTGCGGCTGAGCTGGCGCGCCGACGGCGACCGCTGGCAGGGCGGGGCGACGGTCGCCCTGCCCGGCGGCGCCTCGCTGACCACCGAGGTGGTGGTCGCCGGTCGCGAGCTGGTGTCGGTCCGTGCCAGCTACTTCCCGACCTTCCCCGGGATCGCGGTCTACCCGCAGGTCTTCCTGCACCGGGTCGACGCGGGCGTCGGGTTCGGGCCGCTGCGGATCAGCGGCGGCGCCGGGGTCGGCGCCTTCCCGCTGGTGCCGCCGTCGCACGGCGGCCAGTCGGGCACCTACCTGGTCGACCTCAACGGGTCGCTGACGGCGGTCTTCGGCGACCCCTTCGTGCTGCGGGCGACCGGTGACCTGTCGATCCTGTCGAAGCTCGACGTCGCGAACGCCCTCTTCGAGTTCTCGACCGCCGGCTACGCGCGCTTCGAGGGCCGCCTCGGGGCCTTCGAGGCGACCCGTCCGTGGGCGTACCTGGGCGTCAAGACGTCGCTCTACGTCGGCACCGCGGGGATCCAGGGCAAGGCGGCCGGCGAGGCGTGCGGCCTCGGGAAGTGCGTGACGCTGGCCGAGATCGTCGCGTCCCAGAAGGGCATGGGCGGCTGCGGCAAGATCCCGCTGCCCACGTGGGACCCGCCGTTCGTCGAGCTCGCGACCGGCAGCGTCACCTATGAGTGGGGCGACGTGCTGCCGGAGTTCGACAGCGGCTGCGACCTCTCGAACGTGACGATCGCGGGCGCGCGCCAGGCCGGCGCCCCCCGCCGCTTCGCGGTCCCGGCCGGCGCCAAGCGGGTGACGGTCAACCTGCGCGCCGACGGCGGCGTGCCCGCGGTCGACCTGGTCGACCCGGCCGGCCGCACGATCGCCCCCGAGGCCGACGGCGACCGGATCGCCACCGGCGCCTCCGAGCCGACCCGTTCGCGGGTGATCGTGATCGGCGACCCGGCTGCGGGCAGCTGGCAGGTGGTGGCGCGCGCCGGCTCGCCCGCCGTGACACGGGTCCGCGCCTCGGTACCGGCTCGCGCGCCGAAGCTCCGGGCCAGCGTCTCCCGCGCTCGCTCCGGCAGCCGCACGATCCGCTACCGGCTCGACGCCGTGCCCGACGAGACGGTCTCGTTCGTCGAGCGGACCACCAAGGGCGCCATCCCGCTGCGCGGCGGCGGCCGCCGCGGCGCGATCCGCTTCCGGCCCAACCCGCTGGTGCCCGGCCGGCACGTGATCGAGGCCCAGATCAGCCAGGGCGGGATCGTCAAGCACACCCGGGTCGTCGGGCGGTTCGTCCAGCCCCGGCTGCGGGTCGGCACCCCGCGGCAGGTGCGGGCGCGGCGGCGCGGCAGCCGGCTGGAGGTCCGCTTCCGCTCCGGCGGCGCCGGGCTCCGGCACGTGGTGCTCGTCCGCTACGGCGACGGCGCGCGGACGGCGACGGTGCTGCCGGCCGGGCGCACGGTGGCCCGGCTGCGGGCGCCGCGCCGGACCGCGCGTCCGCGGCGGACCACGGTGACGGTGCGGGCGATCTCTCCCGCCGGGCGCTACGGGCGAGCGGCACGCGGCGCGCTGCGGCGGTAGGTGCGGAGGCCACGCCCGCGGTGCCTGTGGCGTTCCGGTCGCCCGGCGACCGGAACGTCACAGGCGGGTGGCCGCGCGCCGGCGCGGGCTCAGCGTTCGAGCTGTCGCCTGCGGGCGAGCGGCAGGACCAGCCACAGCAGCAGCAGCCAGAGCCCCGTCCAGACCGGCGGGAGCAGCGCCAGCCAGCCGTCCAGGACGCGGTCGCCGACCATCGTCGCCGCGGCCACCAACGCGACCGAGGTCGCCGCGGACCCGGCCAGCAGCAGCCGCGAGCCGACGGCGACCAGCCATGCCGCCTGACCGTGGTGGAGCAGCACGCGGTGCAGCACGCTCGGGGCCAGGAAGAACCCCGTGCCGAGCATCGTGGCCAGCAGCGTCACGACGTAGGCGCCGCGCTGGAGCCCGTGCAGCTCGGCCGTGAACGGCACCGCCAGCAGGAAGCCCGTGATCACCTGGACGCCGACCGCCGCGACGCGCGTCTCCTGCAGCAGCTCGGCGATCTGCCGGGTGTGGCGCTCGCTGTCGGTCTCCCCGCTGCGTGGCTCGCTGCTCATCCGACCCCGATTCAGGCGCGGGGGCCCACGCCCATCGCCTCGCGGGCCTCGGCCAGCACCGGCGCCGCGATCGCCCGCGCCTTCTCGGCGCCGATCGCCAGCGCCGACTCGATCGCGGCCTCGTCGCCGCGCAGGTCGGCGTAGCGCTCCCGGATCGGCGCCAGCAGCGCGTTGACCGCGTCGGCGGCCGCGACCTTCAGGTCGCCGTAGCCGCGCGCGCCGGCCAGGTCGGCCTCGACCTCGTCCGGCGTGCGGTCGGTCGTCGCGGCCAGGATGTCGATCAGGTTCGAGACGCCGGCCTTGTCCGGGCCGCGGCGGATCTCCGGCGGGTTGGCGGAGTCGGTGACGGCGCGCTTGAGCTTCTTCTCGACCGCCTTCGGCTCGTCGAGCACGTAGACGGTGCCCTCGATCGAGCCCGACGACGTCGACATCTTCTTCTCGGGCTGCTGCAGGTCCATGATCCGCGCGGCGACCGTCGGGTAGACGCCCTCCGGGACCCGCAGGATCTCGCGGCCCTCTCCCCCGAAGCGGGTGTTGAAGCGCTCGGCGATGTCGCGCATCAGCTCGATGTGCTGACGCTGGTCGTCGCCGACCGGCACCCGGTCGGCCCGGAACGCGAGCACGTCGGCGGCCATCAGCACCGGGTAGAGGAAGAGCCCGGCCGACACCAGCTCCCGCTGCTGGGCGGACTTCTCCTTGAACTGGTGCATCCGGTTGAGGTCGCCGTGCGCCGTGACCGACGTCAGCAGCCAGGTCAGCTCGGGGACCTCCGGCACGTCGCCCTGCCGGTAGAGGATCGACTTCGCCGGATCGAGCCCCGCAGCCAGCAGGATCGCGACGGTGTCGTAGGTCCGGTCGCGCAGCTCGGCCGGGTCGTAGGCGACCGTCGTCGCATGCAGGTCGACGACGCAGAAGATCGCCTCGTCCCCCGTGGCCCAGGCCTGCTCCTGCCCCGTCACGTAGTGCCGGATCGCCCCGAGGTAGTTCCCCAGGTGCTTCCGACCGGTGGGCTGGATGCCGGAGTAGACGCGCACGGCCATGAGGGTATCCCCGCGAGACGGACGCCGGCCGGACGGGCCCTGCCACGCGGCCCGGTCAGCTCGTCCCGGCGACCGCGATCGCCGTCGCCGACTGCGGCGAGCGGCCGACGCGGTAGGTTCGTGCCAGTTCTTCCGCACCATCCCCAGGAGTCGATACGTGTTCCAGCAGATCCTCGTCGGTTGCGACCACGGTCCCGGGACCGTCGATGCCGTGCGCCTGGCCACCGAGCTGGCGCTGCTGGGCGACGCCACCGAGCTGGTCCTGGTCCACGCCTACCCGCCGGCGCCGACGCGGTTCGGTCGCCGGGGCAAGGAGGAGGAGCTGGACTCGGCCCTCCACGGCGAGGGGATGGAGCTGCTGGAGCGGCTGCGCGACGAGCTGCCGAGCGAGCTCCACGCGCGCACCGAGCTCCTGTCGCTGCCGGTCTCCTCGCCCGCCTACGCGCTCCACGACCTCGCATCCGGCCGCGACGCCGACCTGATCGTCGTCGGACCGGCCCAGCACGGGCCGGTCGGCCGCCTGCTGCTGGGCAGCGAGAGCGTCGGCATCGTCCACGGCGCGCCCTGCCCGGTGGCGATCCCGCCGCGCAGCCACGGCCAGGCCCACTCCGCCGACGCCACCCGCGCGATCGGGGCGATCGGCGTCGGCTACGACGGGTCGGACGTCAGCGACGAAGCCGCGGCGCTCGCAGCCAAGCTGGCGATCGCCCAGGGCCGCGCGCTCGAGGTGATCGGCGTCGCCGAGATCATCGTCTGGCCGCCGACCCCGGGCGGCGTCGCCCCGGTCCCGGTCGACCCGCTGCTGCTCGAGCGCCAGGTCGGCGAGCTGCTCGACGAGCGGATCGCGACCCTGCCCGCCGAGGCCCGCGCCCGGGCGGTCGCGCTCCACGGCTCGGCCGTCGACGCGCTCGTCGAGCGCTCGACCGAGCTGCACCTGCTGGTCGTCGGCTCGCGCGACTACGGGCCGCTGCGGCACGTGCTGCTCGGCAGCGTCTCGCGTCCGGTGCTCGACCGGGCCAACTGCCCGGTGCTGGTGGTGCCGCGCTCGATCGAGCCCGACGTGGCCGCCTGACCCGGGCGCGCGCTCTAGGGGCTGGCCCCGTTCCGCCGGCAGGATCGGGGGCACCCCCGACGCCGGCCCCAGCTCACGGGCGGATCCTCGGGCTCCACCCAGCGACCGTCTCGCGGCGGTCCCGTCCCGGCGAGGAGCCACAGCCCATGAGCCCGAGCACCCTGGTGCAGACGCACCCCTCCGCGTCCTACGAGGACGCCCGTCCCGACGACGCCACGCCCGACCTGCCGGCGGTCGAGGGCCAGGCCCGCGGCATGGGCTGGCTGCGGGACCTGCCCGACCTGCGCGACTACACCGCCGCCAGCGAGCAGGTCGCGCCGCTGCTGGCGGGCACCCAGATCGCCGGCGACCCCGTGGCGCTGCCGACCAGCGCCGACCTGCGCGCCTGGTGCTCCCCGATCGAGGACCAGAAGACGATCGGCTCCTGCACGGCCCACGCGGCCGTCGGGCTGGTCGAGTACTTCGAGCGGCGAGCCTTCAACCACCACCTCGACGGCTCGCGCCTGTTCGTCTACAAGACGACGCGCGACCTGATGGGCGTGACCGGCGACACCGGCGGCTACCTGCGCACGGCGATGGGCGCGCTGACCCTGTTCGGCGTCCCGCCCGAGAAGTACGCGCCCTACGACGTGTCGCGCTTCGACGTCGAGCCGACGCCGTTCCTCTACTCGCTGGCCCAGTCGTTCCAGGCGCTGACCTACTACCGCCTCGACCCCAGCGGGACCCCGCCCGCCAGCATCGTCGCCGCCGTCAAGCAGCACATCGCGGCCGGAGTGCCCGCGATGTTCGGCTTCACCTGCTACTCGTCGCTGCGGGCGGCGAGCACCGCGGCCAGCGGCCGGATCCCGTTCCCGGCGACCGGCGAGTCGGTGATCGGCGGCCACGCGATCGATGCCGTCGGCTACGACGACGCGCTGACGATCACCAACCCCGGCAGCGGCCGCGCGACCACCGGAGCGTTCCTGATCCGCAACTCCTGGGGCACCGGCTGGGGCGCGCAGGGCTACGGCTGGCTGCCCTACGAGTACGTCCTGCAGGGCCTCGCCGTCGACTGGTGGGTCCTGGTCAAGTCCGAGTGGCTGGAGACCGCGCCGTTCCAGGCGTGAGGTGGATCCCGGCTCGGCCGGGCCGGTCGTCGCTCGTCGCGGTCCCACCGCGCGGCGCGCGACGGCCGGTCGCCGCGCGCGGGCCGATCCGGGGTCAGGCGATCGCCTCGTGCGCCGCCCAGCGACGGGCGGCCACGACGCGGCGGTGGACGCTGCGCGACGGCGCGAGCCCGAGCTTCAGGTAGATCCGGTGCATGTGGTGCTCCAGCGTCTTGGCGCTGATCCACAGCCGCTGGCAGATCTCGTCGTTCGAGCAGCCGGTCGCCACCAGGCCCAGGACCTCGCGCTCCCGGCGGGTCAGTTCGGCGATCCCGTCAGGGGACACCGTCGCGCGCTCGAAGGCCAGGTGCTCCATCGTGGCCGCAGCTTCCCGCGCGTGCACCACGAGCGCATCGTGGTGGCGACCACGATCATTGCTCGTGGTCGCCAGGCGGCCGGCTCGAAACGAGCCGGCGGGCGGCGGCCCTCAGCCCTCGAGCAGCGCCGACGCCTCGAGCCACTCCGCCTCGGCCTGCTCGCGCTCGGCGTGGAGGGCGGCCAGCTCCTCGTTCAGCTGCCGCAGCCGCTCGTGGTCGGTCGCGCTGCCGGCCATCTGCTCGTGGAGCGCCGCCTCGCGCCCGTCCAGCTTCTCGAGCGCCCGCTCCAGTCGCTGGACCTGCTTGCGGGTCGCATGGACGGCGGCGCCCGAGAGCGCCGGCTCGGCGGCGGCCGACGGCGCGCCACCGCCGGCCGACGGCCGCGCCGCGGCCGTGGCCGCGGCGGCGCCGTCGCGGCGCTCGGCCACGTACTGCTCGATCCCGCCGGGCAGGTGGCGGATGCTGCCGTCGACCGCCAGCCCGTAGACGTCGTCGCAGACCCGCTCGACGAAGTAGCGGTCGTGGCTGACCACCACCAGCGTGCCGGGCCAGCCGTCGAGCAGGTCCTCGAGCGCGGTCAGGGTGTCGATGTCGAGGTCGTTGGTCGGCTCGTCGAGCAGCAGCACGTTCGGCTCCTCCATCAGCAGCCGCATCAGCTGCAGCCGGCGCCGCTCGCCGCCCGAGAGGTCGCGGACCAGCGTCCGGGCGCGGGCGCCCCGGAAGCCGAAGCGGTCGCAGAGCTGCCCGGCGGTCAGCTCCAGGCCCTCGCTGGTCGTGGTCGCGCCGCGGACCTCCTCCAGCGACTCCAGGACCATCAGCTGGCCGGGGATCTCGGCGGTGTCCTGCGACAGGTGGGCCAGGCGGACGGTGGTTCCGCGGTCGACGACGCCGCCGGTCGGGGCCAGCTCGCCGGCGAGGACGTTGATCAGGGTCGTCTTGCCGGCGCCGTTGACGCCTACCAGCGCGACCCGATCGCCGGGCCCCAGTCGCCAGGTCACGTGGTCGAGGAGCGTGCGCTCGCCGAATGCGACCGAGACGTCGACCGCGTCCAGCACCTTGTCGCCCAGCCGGGCGGTCGCGAAGCGCAGCAGCTCGACCCCGTCGCGGGCGGGCGGCTCGTCGGCGATCAGGGCGTTGGCGGCCTCGATCCGGAACTTCGGCTTCGACGTCCGCGCGGGCGGCCCCCGCCGGAGCCAGGCCAGCTCCTTGCGCATCAGCTGCTGGCGGCGATCCTCGCGCGCCGACGCCTGGCGATCGCGCTCGGCCCGGGCCAGCACGTAGGCCGCGTAGCCGCCGTCGTACTGGTGGACGGTGCCGTCGACGACCTCCCAGGTGCGGGTGCAGACGGCGTCCAGGAACCAGCGATCGTGGGTGATCACGACCATCGAGCCCTTGCGGTTCGCCAGGTGGTCGGCCAGCCAAGCGACGCCCTCGACGTCGAGGTGGTTCGTCGGCTCGTCGAGCAGCAGCAGGTCGGGGCTGTCGAGCAGCAGCTGGGCGAGCGCGATCCGTCGCCGCTCGCCGCCGGACAGCGGGTGGATCACCGTGTCGAGGCCGTTCGGGAAGCGCGTGACGGCGACCCCGCCGAGCAGCCCGTCGAGGACCGCCCGGAAGCGGCTGTCGGCGGCCCACTCGTGGTCGGCGCGGCCGCCGACCAGCTCGTCGCGGATCGTCTTCTCCGCGTCCAGCTCGTTCTGCTGCCCGATCGTCGCCAGGTGCAGCCCGCCGACCCGGGTGACCTGGCCGCGGTCGGGCTGCTCGAGACCGGCGATCAGCCGCAGCAGCGTCGACTTGCCGTCGCCGTTGCGCCCGACGATCCCGATCCGGTCGCCGGCGTTGATGCCGAGCGTGACGTCGCTGAGGACCGTCCGGCTGGCGAACCCCTTGTCGACCGACTTGAGGTTGACGAGGTTGCGCGGAGCCACGGCCTCCAAGCCTGACAGGCGGGGCGAGCCGACGCCGGCTCGCCCGGCCCGCTCCCGGGCTCATCCAGGCTCAGTGGTGGTCGACCAGCTCCCGCATCCGGCGGTACTCGTCGGTGGTGATCTCGCGCCCGCCGAGGGTCGACAGGGCCGGGTCGCCCTCGAGGTACCTGCGCTCGTTGCGGCGCCAGACCGCGATGTAGCGGTAGAACGGCACGATCGGGTGCAGGTGGTGGACCAGGTGGTAGTTCTGGTACAGCATCAGCGGGGACGCCCAGCGCTCGCCGCCGATCCGGTTGCGGGTCGTCTTCAGCCGGTCCTCGGTCGGGCGGTGGTGCAGGCCGTGGTGGGGCAGGTAGTCGAACGCGAAGGCCAGCCAGGCGATGCTCAGCCGCGACGGGACGAACAGCAGCACCAGCCAGGTCACCACGTTGCCCGTCACGATCAGGGCGACCGGGACCAGGATGCCGAACGCGGCGAAGGCCAGCGCCTCGACCTGCTCCTTGCCGCGCCGCGTGCGCAGCTTCGGCAGGTAGAACCCCATGTAGGCGTAGTCGATCGAGACCCACCGCAGCGGCCGCTGCCAGGCGGGCCCCTCCATCGTGTAGTGGTCGGGATCGGCGCCGTCGTCGTGGTTGGTGAACCGGTGGTGCTGCATGTGGATGAAGCGCCAGACCGGGAACGCGGCGTGGAGCGCGAAGAACGGCGTCGCCATGCGGCCCATCAGGTCGTTCAGCCACTTCACCCGCGAGGCGGCGTGATGGCCGGCGTCGTGGGCGACCGTGAACAGCAGGTAGCTCGCCACGGCGTTGATCGGGATCACGGCCCACCAGGCGATCGAGTCGGCCAGGTACAGCGCCGACGCCCCCAGCCAGGCCGCCATCCCGACGAGCAGCAGCACCACCGTCGGCGTGGCGACGACGGGTACTGGCTCCTCCGGGTTGGGAATCCGGCGGACGGTGACGGGGCTCTCGGCGGCGGGGACGCTGGACATCGACTCCTCCAGGGGGTTGACGGTCTGTCGAACGTACGCCTCGCGGCGCGTGCCGCCCACGGCCTGCCGCCCACGTCGGTGTGCAAGTTGCACACTCCGGGGCGCCCGGGATCAATCGAGCACGGTCCGGTCGAGCGCGTCGGCCAGGACCAGGGCGGCCAGCAGCTCGGTCGGGCGCTCCTGGATCGAGCGCCCGCGCAGCGCCTCGGCCCGCCGGACCCGCTGCAGCACCGTGTTGCGGTGGACCTCGAGCTCGTGCGCGGCGACGCCCGGCCCGCCGTTCGGGGCGACGACCGCCAGCAGCGTGCGGCGGTCGCGTCGCGTCGCCGGGTCGTCGGCGGCCAGCTCCCCCAGCTCGGCGCGGACGAACCCGCGGGCGGCGTCCAGGTCGCGGGACAGCAGGTCGATCAGCGCGACGTCGCGATAGGCGGTCAGCGCCGGCGACGGCCCGCCGATCAGCTCGGCGACGCGTCGCGCCCGTCGCGCCTGGTCGTGGCTGGCGCGGAAGCCGTCGATCCCGGCGCCGGGATCGCCGAGCGCCAGGCCGACCTCGGGCGCGACCTCGCGCAGCCGCTCCAGCAGCGCCGCCGGATCCGCTGGCCCGACGGCGTTGAGCCAGCCCGCCAGCGCGTGCGGGCCCTCGGGCACCATCAGGGTCCGCGAGGCGCCATGGGCCCGCGCGACGGCGCCCGCCGCGCGCTCGAGCTGCGCCGGATCGCCGTCGCTCCAGCAGAGGAACGCGACCTGCCGCGGCCCGAACTGGTGCCCAAGGCCCTGCTCGGCGCCGGGCCGGTCGACCGTCTCTCCCGCCAGCACCGCCCGCACCAGGTCCGCGCGAACGACGGCGGCCCGCCGCTGCCGGCGCTCGCGCTCGGCCAGGTACTCGGTGCTGACCTGCCCCGAGACCTCGTCGATGTAGTGGAACACGAACGCCGCGGTCTCCCGCATCGCCGTCACCAGCCGCTCGCGATCGTCGATCGCACCGACCAGCTCGGCGCTCCATCGCTCCCAGAAGTACGCGTGCCCGACCCGGTAGAAGCGCAGCGTCGCGTCGATCCCGTGGCCGCGGGCCGCCATCCGCCGCGCGTGCTCGAGCGCCGCGATCGGCGCCTCGGTCGCGGAGCCCGGGATCCCGTGGCGGATCATCGACAGGATCGCCTCGACGTTCGACGCGCACGACGCGAGCGTCAGGTCCGAGATCTCGGGGTCGCCCGACACCTGCGGGATCCGCGCGGTCAGGAAGGCGTGCATCTCCCTGGCGACGTCGTCGAGCCCGCGCGCCCACTCGCCCGCGAGCCGCCGCACCTCGGGCGCCGAGATCGGCGGCGGGATCAAGGCGGATTGCCCACTCATGGGGCGAGCCTGGCAGAACCGGGGGCGCCGTGCCCGGTGCCGGGCCGGCGGCACGCGGCCGCCGGCCCGGGATGGCGTCGGGGCCGCTCAGCCGAGCGGCTGCCGGATCACCGGCTGCTTGGCCGCCTTGGCCTCGTCCAGGCGCCGGACCGGCGTCGAGTACGGAGCGTTCTGGGCGATCGTCGGGTCCTCGACGGCCTCGCGGAGGATCTCGGCGATCGCCTCGGCGAAGGCGTCGAGGGTCTCCTTGGCCTCGGTCTCGACCGGCTCGACCAGCAGCGCCTCGTCGACCAGCAGCGGGAAGTAGACCGTCGGCGGGTGGAACCCGTGGTCCAGCAGCCGCTTGGCCAGGTCGAGCGTCTTGACCCCGAGCTCGCGCTTCATCGGCCCGCCGGAGAGCACGAACTCGTGCATGCAGCGGGTGCCGAAGGCCAGCGGCAGGTGCTCGCGGACGCCCAGCTCCTGGAGCTTCGCCAGCAGGTAGTTCGCGTTCAGGACAGCGATCTCGGAGGCGTCGCGCAGGCCCTCGGCGCCGAGGCTCGTGATGTAGGTGTAGCTGCGGACGAAGCAGCCGTAGTTGCCCTGGAAGCCGCGCAGCTTGCCGATCGACTTCGAGCCCGGCGCGCCCTCGGGGACCGCGTCGGCGTGCTCGACGAGCGAGTAGCGGAAGCCCTCGAAGCCCTCCGTCGCCGGAGCGTTGCCGTTGGCGCTCGCCAGCGGCTCGCGGCGGATCACCGGCAGCGGCAGGTAGGGCGAGATCCGGTCGGAGACCGCGATCGGGCCCGAGCCGGGCCCGCCGCCGCCGTGCGGCTGGGTGAACGACTTGTGCAGGTTGAAGTGCACGATGTCGAAGCCCATGTCGCCCGGGCGGGTGATCCCCATGATCGCGTTGAGGTTCGCGCCGTCGTAGTAGAGGACGCCGCCGACCCCGTGCACGATCGAGGCGATCTCCTCGATGTTGGGGTCGAAGATCCCCAGCGTGTTGGGGTTCGTGAGCATGATCAGCGCGACCTGATCGTCGGCCTTCGCCCGCAGGTCGTCGAGGTCGACGCCGCCGTCGGGGTTGGTCGCGACCTTCACGACCTCGAGCCCCGCCATCGTCACCGTCGCCGGGTTGGTGCCGTGCGCGGTGTCGGGGGTCAGGACCTTGGTCCGCGTCTCGCCGCGGGCCTCGTGGTAGGCGCGGGCCAGCAGCACGCCGGCCAGCTCGCCGTGCGATCCGGCCGAGGGCTGCAGGCAGACGTGCGGCAGGCCCGAGACCTCGGCCAGCTGCCGCTCCAGGCCGTGCATCAGCGCCAGCGCGCCCTGCGAGCGCTCCGGCGACTGCAGCGGGTGCAGGCGGGCGTGCCCGGGCAGCGCGGTGACCCGCTCGTGCAGTCGCGGGTTGTGCTTCATCGTGCACGAGCCCAGCGGGTAGAAGCCGGTGTCGAGGTCGAAGTTGCGCCGCGACAGCCGCACGTAGTGGCGGACCAGCTCGGACTCGGTCACCTCGGGCAGCCGGGCCGGCGTGGCGCGCCGCAGCTTCGCCGGCAGGATCTCGTCGAGGGCGACCTCGGGGACGCCGCTGTCGGGGGCCACGAACGAGCGGCGGCCGGGCGCGCCCTTCTCGAAGATCGTGGTCGCGTGGTCGCGCTGGATCGGGTTGACCGACGTCGTCGGCGCGGCCAGCGGACGCGGGTCGGAGCCGCCGGCGGCGGGCAGCAGGCGCTCCTCGGGAATGCTCGTCGGCGTGCTCATGCGACGGCTCCGGTCGTCTGGGCGGTGGCGGTTCGCTGGGCGCCGATCGCCTCGCCGATCAGCTCGGCCAGGCGGTCGATCTGCTGCTTGGTCCGCTGCTCGGTCAGCGCGACCAGCAGCCCGTCGGCGTACGGCTCGCCGTAGATCCGGCCGAGCGCCAGGCCCGGGTGGTAGCCGCGGTCCTGGACGAAGTCCACGAGCGCCGGAACGTCGATCCCGGGCAGCCGCAGCGCGAACTCGCGGACCACCGGCTGCTCGTGGAGCAGCTCGACGCCGTCGATCGCGGCCAGCTTCCGGCGGGCGTAGTGGGTGCGCTGGACCAGCAGCTCGGCCAGCTCCGGCAGCCCGTCCTTGCCCAGCCAGCCCAGGTAGACGACGCCGGCGAGGGCGTTGAGCGCCTGCGAGGTGCAGATGTTCGACGTCGCCTTCTCGCGGCGGATGTGCTGCTCGCGCGTCTGCAGCGTCAGGACGAAGCCGCGGCGGCCGTCGACGTCGGTCGTCTCGCCCGCGATCCGGCCCGGCATCCGGCGCAGGAACGCCTCGCGTGCGGCGAAGAAGCCGAACGACGGACCGCCGAAGTCCAGGCGGTTGCCGAGCGTCTGGCCCTCGCCGACCGCGACGTCGATCCCGACCTCGCCGGGCGGCGCCAGCACGCCCAGGCAGATCGGGTCGTAGGCGCCGACGGTCACCAGCTTGTCGCCGCCGGCCTGCTTGGCGGCGTCGGTCAGGGCGGCGACGTCCTCGACGGCGCCGACGAAGTTCGGCTGCTGGACGATCGCGACCGAGGTCCGATCGTCGATCGCAGCGGCCCACTCCTGGGGATCGGTGGCGCCGTCCCGCAGCGGGACGACCACCAGCTCGCTGCCGTAGCCCTTGGCGTAGGTCTGCAGCGTCGCGATCGTGTGCGGGTGGGCGCCGGCGGAGACGACGATCCTGGTCCGGCCGTTGGCCAGCTTGCCGAGGTAGGCCGCGGCGGCGACCGCCGACGGGCCCTCGTAGACGGAGGCGTTGGAGACCGGCAGCGCGGTCAGCTCGCTGATCGCCGTCTGGTACTCGAACATCACCTGCAGCCCGCCCTGGGAGACCTCGGGCTGGTAGGGCGTGTAGGGCGTCAGGAACTCCGAGCGCCCGAGCAGCATGTCGATGATCGACGGGACGTAGTGGTCGTACATCCCCGCCCCGAGGAAGGTCACCTCGTCCTCGGCCGACACGTTGGCCGCCGACAGCTCGCGCAGGTGGGTGTAGACCTCCTGCTCGGACCTGCCGGCCGGTAGGTCGAGCGGATCGTCGCGCAGCAGCGCGGCGGGGATCTGCTCGGCGAGCAGGTCGCGGATCGAGGAGACCCCGACCGCGGAGAGCATCGCCTCGCGGTCGGCGTCGGTGGCGGTGGTGTAGCGAGTCACGTCTGGCGGTCCGGGGTCGCGTTCAAGGCGCCCGGTCCCCGGACCGCTCTGACGGCCCGGCCGGACCGGGCGGTCCAGCAGGTATCGGTCAGCTGAGGGTCGCGACGTAGGCGTCGCGGTCCAGCAGTGCCTCGACCTCGCTCGTGTCGGTCAGTCGGACCTTCACGAGCCACCCCCCATCGTACGGATCCTCGTTGATCGCCTCGGGCCCGTCCTCCAGGACGCCGTTGACCTCGATGATCTCGCCCGACAGCGGGGCGACGACGTCGGAGACCGCCTTGACCGACTCGATCTCGGCGTAGGACTCGTCCTTGGTGACGGTCGCGCCGACCTCCGGCGGGTCGAAGAAGACGACCTCGCCGAGGGCGTCCTGGGCGTACCAGGTGATGCCGAAGACGGCCGTGTCGCCGTCGACCCGGGCCCAGTCGTGCTCGGGGTGGTACTTCAGATCCTCGGGGTAGGACGCGTCGGCCATCTCGTCTCCTGAAGGGTGCTCGTGGGTGATGGAAGCGGGTGCGGCGGCGTGGGCCGCTACGACGTGTAGAGGGGCTTCGTGGCGATCTCGGCGGGGCGGACCTTGCCGCGCACGTCGACCTCGATCGCGGTGCCGGGCGTCGCCCGGTCGGCGGCGACGTAGGCCAGGCCGATGCCGGCCTCCAGCGTCGGCGAGTAGCCGCCGCTGGTCACGACGCCCCCGCCGACGACGGCGTTGCCGGGCCGCGGGATGCCCTTGTCGGTGAACCGGAACGGCACCAGCTTGAGACCGTCCCGCCCGCCACCCCGCGCGCCGCCGGCCTCGCGCACCGCGCGGGTCGCCTCGGCGCCGATGTGGCCGGTGTCCTCCTTGACCGCCCAGCCGAGGCCGGCGCCGATCGGGTCGCGATCCTCGGAGAGGTCGTTGCCGTACAGGTGGAAGCAGGCCTCGAGCCGCAGCGTGTCGCGGGCGCCGAGGCCGGCCGGGACCGCCCCGGCGGCGAGCAGCGCGTCCCAGACGGCCGGCGCGGCGGCCGGCGGCAGCAGGATCTCGACGCCGTCCTCGCCGGTGTAGCCGGTGCCGGCGACCAGCGCGTCGACCACGGTGTTGGGGGCGGAGGGCGGGGAGGTCGTCAGCTCGCCGTCGCCGATGTGGACGCGGGCGATCTGGAACTTGCCCGGCAGCGGGTGGTGCGCGACCGACTCGACGACCGCGCGGGCGTTCGGGCCCTGGACGGCGAGCATCGCGTAGTCGGCGAAGGCGTCCTCGACGGTGACGTCGAAGCCGGCGGCCTGCTGCCGGAACCAGGCCAGGTCCTTGGCGTGGTTGGCGGCGTTGGTGACCGTCAGGTACGTGGTGTCGGCCAGCCGGTAGGTGAAGAGGTCGTCCAGGACGCCGCCGTCCTCGCGCAGCAGCAGCGCGTACTGCGACCCGTGGACGTCGATCCGCGCGACGTCGTTGGAGAGGATCCGCTGCAGGAACTCCAGCGCCTGCGGCCCGTAGGTGCGGATCTCGCCCATGTGGGAGACGTCGAAGACCCCCGCGTCGGAGCGCACGGCGAGGTGCTCCTCCTTGACGCCGGCGTACTGGACGGGCATCTCCCAGCCGGCGAACGGCACCAGCCGCGCTCCGGCGGCGACGTGGGCGTCGTAGAGCGCGGTCCGGCGCAGCTCGGTCGTCTCCGTGGTCACCGCGCCACCCTACCAACGGGAGAGGCGCGTTCGGGGGCCCAGGAGGTGGGCTGACCGCGCCGGTCCAGCGCCGAGACGACGAGCGTCAGCCGTTCGCCGTCGCCCCCAGCCCGAGCTGCTCGATCGCCTGCTCGCGCATCAGGTACTTCTGGACCTTGCCGGTCACCGTCATCGGGAACTCGTCGGTCACGTGGACGTAGCGCGGGACCTTGTAGTGGGCGATCGTGCCGCGGCAGAACTCGCGGATCCGCTCGCCGTCGAGGGCGACGCCGGCGCGCGGGATCACCCACGCCATGATCTCCTCGCCGAAGCGCTCGTCCGGGACCCCGATCACCTGCACGTCGGCGACGTCGGGGTGGGTGTAGAGGAACTCCTCGATCTCGCGCGGGTAGACGTTCTCGCCGCCGCGGATGATCATGTCCTTGCTGCGCCCGACGATCCGCAGGTAGCCCTGCTCGTCGATCGTCGCCAGGTCGCCGGTGTGCATCCAGCCGTCGCCGTCGATCGCCTCGGCGGTCTTGCCGGGGTCGTTCCAGTAGCCCCGCATGACGCTGTAGCCGCGGGTGCAGAGCTCGCCGGTCTCGCCGCGCGGGACGGTCTCCCCCGTGGCCGGGTCGACGACCTTGACCTCGACGTGCGGGTGGACCCGGCCGACGGTCCCGACGCGCTGCTCGAGCGGGTCGTCGGCGGCGGTCTGGGTGGAGACGGGCGAGGTCTCGGTCATCCCGTAGCAGATGGTCACCTCGCCCATGTGCATCCGGTCGATGACCTGCCGCATGACCTCGGCCGGGCAGGGCGAGCCGGCCATGATCCCGGTCCGCAGCGTCGACAGGTCGTGCTCGTCGAAGCTCGGGTCGGCCAGCATCGCGATGAACATCGTCGGCACGCCGTAGAGCGACGTGCAGCGCTCCGCGGCCGCCGCCCGCAGCGTCGCCGCCGGGTCGAACGCCTGGGCCGGGATCACCACGCAGGCCCCGTGGGCGAGCGCGGCCAGGTTGCCCATCACCATCCCGAAGCAGTGGTAGAAGGGCACCGGCACGCAGATCCGGTCCTGCTCGCCGTAGCGGCAGCCGTTGCCGACCAGGTACCCGTTGCCGAGGATGTTGCGGTGGGTGAGCGTGGCGCCCTTGGGGAAGCCGGTCGTGCCGCTCGTGTACTGGATGTTGATCGGGTCGTCCGCCGTCAGCGGCTCGCCGGCCCGCTCGACCGCCGCCGGGTCCTGGTCGCGGCCGCCGTCGAGCAGCGCCTGCCAGCTCGGGTCGTCGAGCCAGACGACGTCGGTCAGCTCGGGCAGCTGGTCGCGGACCTCGGCCAGGATCGCGACGTAGTCCGAGCTCTTGAAGCTGCGGGCGGCGATCAGCGTCCGGCAGCCCGACTGGTCGAGCGCGTAGCGCAGCTCGGACGAGCGGTAGGCCGGGTTGATCGTCACCAGGATGGCGCCGATCCTCGCGGTCGCGTACTGGACCAGCGTCCACTCGGCCCGGTTCGGCGACCAGATCCCGACCCGGTCGCCTCGCCCGACGCCACGGGCCAGCAGGCCGCGGGCGACCTCGTCGACCGCCTCCAGCAGCTCGGCATAGGTCAGGCGCAGATCCTGCTCGCACGCGACGAGCGCCTCGCGCTCGCCACGGCTGGCGGCTGCGCGCGCGAGCGCGCGGCCGATGGTCTCCTGCGGGAGCGGCGGCTGATCGCCGCCGCGGACGTGCGACAACTCCACGGGGTCTCCTCCTCCTCGGAGCCGACCCTAGCCCGCCACGCCGCCCGCGACCGACGAATCGGTCCTTTGGTCGGGGGTGCCGGACGCGCCGCCCGCCGCCCGCTAGCGGAGGAAGGCGGGGATGTCGATCTCGTCGTCGCCGATCTCGAGCGACGAGCGCTGGCGCTCGGCGCGCGGGACGCGATCGCGCTCGACGGCGCGGCGCGGACGCTCGGAGCCGCGCTGCGGGCGCGAGCTCGACGTCGACGGCGCGGCGCTGCGGCCACGGCCCTTGTCGAAGCCGGTCGCGATCACCGTCACCCGGATCTCGTCGCCCATGTCCTCGTCGATCACGGCGCCGAAGATGATGTTGGCGTCGCCGTCGGCGGCCTGCTGGACGATCTCGGCGGCCTCGTTGACCTCGAACAGGCCGAGCTCGCGGCCGCCGGTGATGTTGAGCAGGATGCCGGTGGCGCCCTCGACGTTGTCCTCGAGCAGCGGGCTGGCGATCGCGGCCTTGGCGGCGTCGCCGGCGCGGGTCTCGCCCCCGGACTGCCCGATGCCCATCAGGGCGGTGCCGGCGTCGTGCATGATCGTGCGCACGTCGGCGAAGTCGAGGTTGATCAGGCCCGGGATCGTGATCAGGTCGGTGATGCCCTGGACGCCCTGGCGCAGGATGTTGTCGGCCGAGCGGAACGCCTCGAGGATCGAGGTCCGCTTCTCGACCAGGCCCAGCAGCCGGTCGTTCGGGATCACGACCAGGGTGTCGACGACCTCGCGCAGGCGGTTGATGCCCTCCTGCGCCTGGCGCATCCGCTGGCTGCCCTCGAACGAGAACGGCCGCGTCACGACGCCGACGGTCAGGGCGCCGATCTCGCCCTTGGCGATCTCGGCGATCACGGGAGCCGCACCGGTGCCGGTGCCGCCGCCCTCGCCCGCCGTCACGAAGACCATGTCGGCGCCCTTGAGGGCCTCACGGATCTCGTCGCGCGACTCCGAGGCGGCGGCGTGGCCGACCTCGGGGTTGGCGCCGGCACCGAGACCACGGGTCACCTCGGACCCGATGTTGATCTTGATGTCGGCGTCGCACATCTGCAGCGCCTGGGCATCGGTGTTGCAGGCGACGAACTCCACGCCGCGAAGTCCGGCATCGATCATCCGGTTGACGGCGTTGGTTCCGCCGCCGCCGACACCGACGACCTTGATGACGGCGAGATAGCTGCCAGTGGCATCCATGAGTGTGAGTCTTTCGATCCTCGGGGTGCGCTTGAAGGTGAAGAGCGGGTGGGTCCGTCCGGCACGCAAACGCCCGGGAACGCCCAAGCTAGGTGCGTTGAGCGTGAACTGTCAATCCCAAGTGTAGGCACGCAACGGGGCTTGCAGCGTCACGTCTCGACGTCGACGGCAGCCTCAACCACCATGCCCTAACGCTCTGGTTCAGGGTTGGGTCTGAGACCCCTGGGACGTGGTGGTGCCGGTGGACGCCCCACCACCCGCGACCGCGGTACCACCCGTCCCGGTGGCTCCCGTCGAGGTCGAGGTGGTCCCCCGGGCGGTGGCTCCGCCGCCGGTCGGCGTCGCCCCGGTGCCCGTCGGCGGCGTGGTGCCGGCGGTCGTGCCGCCGGAGGCCGTCCCCCCGGTGGTGCCGTTCGCGCCGCCCGCCGCGCCCGCGCCCGCGCTGGCGGTGCTCGG
>NZ_AGUD01000251.1 GCF_000240225.1 Patulibacter medicamentivorans | reverse complement strand
CCGATCGGGCCCGGCACCGGGACGAGGCCGTGGCGCCGTACGACGTGCCACGACCGCCGTCACGCGGTGGCCGCGACGGCGCGGCGCGACCGGCTAGGCGAGCGGTGGCGCGCGCCCGGCAAGCCGGGGGACCGCGAGCGGCCCCGGCGGTGCCAGGGCGTCGGCCGCGGCGGCGACCCGCAGCGGCACGGTCAGCAGGGCGACGGTCGCCGGGGCGACCAGCCCGATCCCACGGCCCACCACCCGCGCGACGCCGATCGCGAGCGCGACCACGCCACCCCCGAGCAGGGCCAGGGGCAGCACGGCCTGGCCGGCGTGGACGGCCAGCTCGCCGACGTCCGCCCCGTGGCCGGTGCCGGCCAGGATCGCCGCCAGCTCCTGCGTGAGCAGGCCGCAGAGCACGATCGCGACCGTCGTCAGGAGCCGCCGGCGCCACGAGGTGCAGGGGGTGCCGACCTCGCGCCGCGCCAGCAGCGTGCCGAGCAGCGCGACGACCGCGATCCCGGCGGCAACCGGGGCGACGTGCGGGACGACGGCGGCATGCGAGCCGCGCGCGACGTGCGCCAGCAGGTCGAGGCCCGCGCCGGTGGCCATCGCGGCGGAGACCGTCGACGCGATCCGCTGGGGACGCGCCGCACCAGGACGGCGGACGGGGAGGGCCAGGGGCACGACCGCGTGGACGATCGCAGCGGCCCCTCGCCCGCGAGTGAAGAGGTTGAGACCGCCGCCGGAGGGGAGGGGGAGTGGGCTCCCACGCGCGAGGGATGGTGCTCGTGGTCCGGCTGACGGAGGATGCCGCGGTCGTCGTCCCCTGCCAAGGAGCTCCCGTGCTTCGATCTCGCACGAACATCGCCATCGCCACCGGCCTCGTCGCGCTCGCCCTGCCGGTCGCCGCGACGGCGGCGCCGAAGCGGATCACCCGCACGGTCACCGGGGGCCCGGTCGCCGCGACCGCCACCAGCGTCGGCAGCAGCTTCGACGGCACCGGCGCCGGCGTCCAGCTGAAGATCAGCCGCAACGGCACGACGCTGTTCGACGGCGCGCCGAAGGGCGCCGGCTGCATCTACGAGGGCAAGAGCAGCTGCACGCTGCTGGGCTGGGACGAGGGCAGCGACGCGCTCGTCGTCCGCGACCTCGACGGCAACGGCGAGCCCGAGGTGATCGTCGACCAGTACACCGGCGGCGCCCACTGCTGCGTCGACACCACGATCTTCAACCTGAAGCCCGACGGCTCCGGCTACCTGCAGTCGCCGAAGGAGTTCCGCGACGAGGGCTACCGGCTGATCAGCCGCCCCGGCGGCACCGGCGAGGGCGCGGTGCCGATCTTCGAGAGCGGCGACATCCGCTTCATCGACCTCTACACCTCGCACGCCGCGTCGTCGGCGCCGACCCAGCTGTGGCGGTGGACCGGGCAGGCCGGGTGGATCGACGTCACCACCTCGTACCTGGACGACGTCCGTGCCGATCAGCGCCAGCAGCGCAAGCTGCTGGACCGGATCACCCGCCGGTCGATCTACGAGGCCCGTGGCGTGGCGGCCGCCTGGGCGGCCGACGGCTACCGGCTGGGGCAGCGGACCGCGGTCCTGCGGATCCTCCGCCGGCTGGCCGACCGCGGCAGGCTCGCCTCCGGCTTCTCGCAGCGACGCTCGGCGGCCGCCAAGCGCTCGCAGGGCCGGGCCTTCGTCCAGGGGCTCGACCGGCGGCTGAAGCGCTGGGGCTACCTGCCGCGCCCCTGAGCCGCTCGCGGCCGGCGCGCGCGAACCAGCCGCGCCGGTCGCATACCCTGCGCCCGTGAGCGAGAACCCCGCACCGACCGTCATCGTCCTCGCCGCCGGCCGTGGCACCCGCATGCGGTCGACGACCCCGAAGGTCCTGCACGAGATCTGCGGCGTGCCGCTGATCGGCTGGGTCCTGGAGAGCGCGGCCGGCGTCGACGCCCACCGGATCGTGGTCGTCGACCAGCCCGCGCGACCGCTCGACGGGCACCTGCCCGAGGGCGTCGTGACCGTCGTCCAGGACGTTCCCGAGCACGGCGACGGGACCGGCGGCGCCGTCGCCGCCGCGCTGCCGCACGTCGAGGCCGGCCGGCCGGTGGTCGTCCTCACCGGCGACGCGCCGCTGGTGACCGCCGACGTCGTCCGCGCGCTGCTGGCGACCCACGCCGCCGAGGGCAACGCGGCCACGATCCTCAGCGCCGAGCTGGACGACCCCGGTCAGCTCGGCCGCGTCGTGCGCGACGCCGACGGGGCGGTCGTCAAGGTCGTCGAGACCAAGGCCGCCGGCGACGCGACCCCCGAGGAGCTGCGGATCCGCGAGGTCAACGCCGGCGTCTACTGCTTCGACGGCGGGCGCCTGCGCGACGCGCTGCCGCGGGTCGGCAGCGACAACGCCCAGAACGAGCGCTACCTGCCCGACGTGCTCGGGCTGCTGCGGGCCGACGGCGACCGGATCGGCGCGCACGTCGCCGCCACCCCCGAGGTCGTCCTCGGCGTCAACGACCGCTTCGAGCTGGGGGTCGTGCGCGAGATCGCCCAGCGCCGGATCCACGAGCGCCACCTGCGGGCCGGCGTCACGATCGTCAACCCGGCCTCGACGGTGATCGAGCGCGACGTGACGATCGCGCCCGACGCCACGATCGAGCCGGGCTGCGTCCTGCGGGGCCGGACGACGATCGCGGCCGGCGCGACCGTCGGGCCGCACACGACGGCGATCGACGCCGAGCTGGCCGAGGGGGTCACGGCGATCCACAGCCACCTGCTCGAGGCCCGCGCCGAGGCCGGCGCCACGATCGGCCCGTTCGCCTACCTGCGCCCGGGAACGGTCCTGCGGGCCAGGGCCAAGGCCGGCACGTTCGTCGAGATCAAGAACAGCGACATCGGCCCGGGCTCGAAGGTCCCGCACCTGTCCTACATCGGCGACGCCGACGTCGGCGCCGGCAGCAACCTGGGGGCGGCCACGATCACCGCCAACTACGACGGCCACCGCAAGCACCGCACGACGGTCGGCGACGGCGTCAAGACCAGCGTCGACACCACGCTCGTCGCCCCGGTGACGGTCGGCGACGGGGCCTACACCGGCGCCGGCAGCGTGATCACGAAGGACGTGCCGGCCGGCGCGCTCGGGATCGCCCGCGAGCGTCAGCGCAACCTCGAGGGCTACGCCGAGCAGGCGGCGGCACGCGCTCGTGAGCAGCGATAGGGCGGGGCGCGACGGCGGCTCGCCGCGCGCCGCTCGGACGTCGGTCCGGCTCATCGGTGCGATCCGTCCGCATTCGATCGCCCGCTCCGGATACCCTCCCCAGGCGGCGGCCACCACGGTGCGTCCGGCCGAGCTCCTCCTCAATCCCGCACCCTGGACCTAGCCACCCGTGAGCGCGATCCTGCCGTCCGCCGATACTGCGACCAGCCTGCCGCTCGGCTATGACAAGCGACTGATGATGTTCAGCGGCCGCGCCAACCCGGCGCTGGCCGACGCGATCGGCTCGCGCCTGGGGGTCGGTCCAGGCCCGGTCACGCTGAAGACCTTCTCCAACGGCGAGGTCTACTGCCGCTTCGAGGACTCGATCCGCGGCGCCGACGTCTTCCTCGTGCAGCCGACCTGCGGCAACCCGGAGACGGGCATCAGCGCCAACGACGCGCTGATGGAGCTGCTGGTGATGATCGACGCCGCGGTCGGCGCCAGCGCCCACCGCGTGATCGCGGTGACCCCGTGGTACGGCTACTCGCGCCAGGACAAGAAGAGCGCCCCGCGCGAGCCGATCTCCGCCCGCCTGGTGGCCCGGATGCTCGAGTCGGCCGGTGCCGACCGCGTGCTGACGATGGATCTCCACGCCGGCCAGGTCCAGGGCTTCTTCCAGATCCCCGTCGATCACATGACGGCGATGATGATGCTCACGCAGTACTTCATGGACCTCAACCTCGACGACGAGCTGGTCGTCGTGGCGCCGGACGCCGGCCGGGTCAAGCTGAACAAGAAGTTCGCCAACCGGATGGGCGCCGACCTGGCGATCCTCGACAAGGAGCGGCCGCAGCAGCAGGTCGCCGAGATCGGCCACGTGATCGGCGACGTCGCCGGCAAGACGGCGATCATCGTCGACGACATGATCGACACCGCCGGCACGCTGCGCGCCGCCGGCGAGGTCGTCAAGGCCGCCGGCGCGTCGCGGGTCTACGCCGCCGCCACCCACGCCGTCTTCAGCGGCCGCGCGTTCGAGAACCTCGCCGCGGCCCCGTTCGAGCAGATCGTCGTCACCGACACGATCCCGCTGCGCCCCGGCGCGCCCGACAACGTCCACGTCGTCTCGTGCGCCAACCTCCTGACCGACTCGATTCGCCGGATCTTCACCGACGACTCGGTCAGCGAGGTCTTCGAGGGCGAGAACCAGCTCTTCTAGACCAGGGTCGTCGCTAGCTCTCCTCAGAGTCTGCTGTCGAGCCTGTAGCCAGATCGGGATCCCCGATCGCTAGCGCTTCGGGATCGTCCGGCCTGACGACATCCGGTTCCGCTGCCGTGAGTTCGGAGATCTGATCCAGGAGCTGCACGAGTTCGGCGGGGATGTCCGACGCCGTGAACGCTTCCGCGATTTTTGAAGTCCCGAAGCTCACGCCGTAGCTCTGCTGGATCTTGGGGAGCACCTTGCTCATCAGCAGTTTGCCGGGCAGAACTTCCAGACGAGAATCGAGGTCGGACCACCGCGCCTCCACCCACTCACTCATGGCGGGTCGGCTCTTGGTGACCGTCTGATTCCGATCCCCCTGGGCGAATGCATCCTTCATGGATCGGTCTGTGAGCCGATCTATGGCGACGTCCCGTATCTCATCGCAGGTCTGATCGATAACCCCCGCGATCTCATCGACTGAGGGCGTCTGGGCTTTCCCACGCTGCTCACTGAGCGTCGTGATGACTCGGGCGATAACTGCCGGATCCATGAGATAGCTCTCGATGCAGTCGCGCTGGAGGATGTGCAGCGGACGCTCTCGATCCCCGATGGCAACCGTCCGAACCTCATCGGTGCGGCCATCCCGGTCCCGGACCTCTAGCGACGCGACCTTCCTTCCGATCAGTGACTCGATCACGTCGAGTTGCTCGATGTGCTCGATTCGCGTTGATCCGCCGACGGCCAGCGTGACTATGCGGTCGTCCCCGGTAAACAACCTTAGCCTGAGCGTCGCAGCAAACCGCGAGAAGATCTCGCGGTCCTTCGGGCCTTCAACGAAGAGGCACCGGCGGTTCCTGATTAGCGCGTAGGCATCAACGTTGTCGATGTCCCCGAGCGACTGCAATACGGTCATGGGCGTCACTGCGTCCGATCCCACCTCAACGCGCGTGGCCCCCGGCTCGATGAGGACGAGATTCGAAGGGTCTACCGAGTTGATGATCTCCTTCGAGTGCGTAGCGATCACTACCTGGAACCCTCGTTCGACCGACAGAGTGCTGAATAGGTCCCCGATGGTCCGCTGGAGAGCGCTGTGTAGGTGTGCGTCGGGTTCGTCCAGAAGGACTATCCCCGCGTCGCGGGTGAGGATGAACGAGAGAAGTTGGACAATCTGAACGAACCCGGAGCCGGCCGAGTACAGGTCGTGACTGACCGCGCCGCGCGTGTATTCCGTGCTGACGAACTGGTCTAGCGTCTCGTTGAATGACACAGCGGCGATAGATGCGCCGAAGCGATCCTCAAGGAGTTGCTGAAGGTAGGTGAACTCCTCGGGCCGGTCTTTTCGTAGCTCGACGAGCAAGTTTCGGACTACCTCGTTGTGTCGGCCAGCGCTGATTAGGGCTGCTCTGCGTGCTGGCGTCCGATACTCCTCGTCTCGAACAACGCCGGTAGCACTCGGGACCCACAGCGCGGGCCGAGCGAGCAGGGCCGTCAGCCGCGAGCCCGCCATGCCTGTCTGCTCTCTCACACGACTATTGATGCCGCCATAGAGGTTGCGCAGTCCGAACATGACACGACTCTCGTCTGAGAACTCCAAACCGACCTCGCAGTAGATGTTGTCGTTCCCGCTTCTCACACGACGTTCGAACCAAAGATCCTGCGGAGTCGCGACGGGCAGGACCGTCGGCGGGACGAGCCTTCCAAGGGCCAGCCGATCACCGGCGCCCTCGGCATGGATCTTCAGCAGCGCGAAGACAAGATCAATTGCCTGGAGGAGGGTTGATTTCCCAGCGTTGTTGGCGCCGGCCAGCACGTTGAACGCACCAAGGGTCACGGTGCAGTCCGGGAAGCTCTTAAAGGACCGCATACGAACGGACCGGATGGCGGGCGGGCGCTCGTCAGTGTGAGGCGGCGGCGCGATGAGTGCCGACATGCTCCCGGCAGACGAACCCTCAGTCTCGTCGACGAGACTGAGTTGGCCTTCTACCTGTCCGTCGGTGTTCGGGGCGACCATGTACCGAGTCTCTAGGATCTCCACAGCGATGAACAGGGGTCCCGGGCTTCGGCCTACTTCGCACTGACGAATGAGGTGCCGACGTGTCTGCCGGTCCTGGTCAATATCGCGGTCCGCCGGCGGCCCGCTAGCCTCGAACGGTGTCCACCACCGCCGTGCAGCTGCTGGCCGAGCGGCTCGGGCTCTCCGACGAGGAGGTGCTCGAGGTGCTCGACGCCGACCCGCTGGCCGTGATCGGCGGCGAGCTCGAGCACAAGCCCCAGCTGCGACTGCTGCTGGCGCTGACCGAGGAGCCGGCCGAGCAGGTCGGCGTCCCGACGCTGCGACGGTGGCTGCGGACCGCCGGTCCCTCCGGCCGCCCGATCGACCTGCTGGTCGGCCGCGACTTCGGCGCCTTCGAGGACGCGCTGGCGACGCTCCAGGCCCGCGGCCTGGTGATCCGGCGCGCGGACTGAGTGGTCCCTGCCATCATGGCGTCGTCACGACGCTGGGCGCTGTCGGGCCGGCTCGCCGGCGCCGACCGGGCGGAGCACCGGTGGCGGGCGGGTCGGCCAGGAACGACCCGCTCGGTCGGCCGCCTGCCCCGCGCCCCGACCCTGTCCCGACCCGGAGGTTCTCCACCGATGACGTCCCCCACGACGAAGAGGCTCTCGGCCACGGCCCTGCTCGCGGCCTCGCTGCTGGCCGTGCCCGCCGCCGCCGACGCGGCGCCGCTCAAGGGCCTGCAGGACGACCCGATGATCCTGTCCGACAACGCGGCGACCCGCGCGGCCTTCTGGGCCGACGCCAAGGACGCCAAGGTGCGGACGGTCCGCGTCCTCGCCAAGTGGGACGGCAAGGCGACCGCGATCGACGCCGCCCAGCTGGAGCGCCTGCGCCGCGCCGCGACCGAGGGCCGCGCCGCCGGCGCGAAGCTGCTGGTCGGCTCCTACGCCGCGATCGGCCGTGGGAAGAAGGCCGGCTACAAGGTGCCGGCCGCGACCCAGACCGCCTACGTGACCTTCATGCAGTCGGTCGCCGCCGGCCTGGCCGACATTCCGCTGTCGGGCTACCTGAGCTTCAACGAGCCCAACTACAAGACCGCCTGGCCGACCGGCGCCGCCAACGCCCGCCGCTGGGTGACGCTCAACAACCGGGTCTACAAGGCGATCAAGCGGGTCGACCGCGACGGCAAGGTGCTGATCGGCGAGCCGTCGCCGAACGTCCGCTCGTCGTTCGGATCGGTCAACCCGGGCGCGTTCTTCCGCACGGCGCTCTGCCTGAACAGCAGCTACAAGGCGAGCTCCAGCTCGGGCAGCTGCAAGACCAAGCTGCTCGGCGACGGCTTCACGATCCACACCTACGACTTCTCGCGCTCGCCGACCAAGGCGGTCGCGAACAAGGACCAGTGGGTGCACGGCAACCTGAAGACCACGATCGAGCAGATCAAGAAGCTCGCGCGCTCGGGCCGGCTCTCCAGCGCCGCTGCCCGCAACATCCACATCACCGAGTTCGCCTACCGGACCGAGGGCAAGTTCAAGACCCCGGACTCGCGCGCCGCCAGCTACCTGAAGGCGGCCTGGAAGACGGCCAAGAAGTACAAGGTCAAGTCGTTCGTCTGGTACCAGCTGCGGGATCCCGCCGGCAGCAGCGACTGGAAGTCCGGCCTCAAGACCGCCGACGGCGGCACCCGCGCCACCTGGACCGCGTTCCGCGGCCTGAAGTAGCCGACGGCGCCCGGCGTCCGTGGACGGCGGGTGGCGCCTGGCGTCCGTGGACGCGGCGGATCTCGGGTCGGCCGAGCCGAGGCAGGACTGGCGTCCAGCTCTCGGCTCGTCCGCCCCGCCCTCCTCGGTCCACGAACACCAGGCATCCACCCGCGGCGCGAACACCAGGCATCCACCCGCGCCACGAACATCAGGCATCGACCCGCGGCGCGTCGGCCCGCGGCGGGTGGCGGTCTCGCGACTACTCGGCGTCGGTCGGCCGGCGGGCGCCGGGCCAGCGGCCGAAGAGGTGCTCGAAGACGTGCATCCCGTAGCGGCTGACCGCGGCGCTGACGCCGGCGAACACGCCGGCCTGCAGCGCGACCGCGGCGACGGCTCGCGGGCCGGAGTCCTCGCGGACCTTCGGGTCCGGCGGCGGATCGCCGTCGACCGCGCTCCAGATGCGGTCGAAGACGGTCCCGGCCAGCCGCGAGGCGATCATGCCGAGGAGCAGGGCGAACGGCTTGAAGAGCAGTCCCATCGCCGCAGAGCGTATCCGGCCCGGCGGCGCCGGGACAGCGCCCGCCGGACCCGTGCCCGGCCGGGGAGGCGACGCGCCCTGTCGCGTCGGGCTGATAGAGAACGCGCGGTGCGCTCACGCCTGCTCGCGGTCCTGGTCCCGCTCCTCGTCGCCGTCGCTCCCGCGCTGCTCCCGGTGACCGCCGCCGCGTCGCCTGCACCGGCCGCGACCGGCCCGAGCCCGAAGCTGCGGGTCTTCGCCGGGCAGGACGACCGCTGGACCGTCGGCGGCCGCTGGCTGATCCGCCGCGACCCGGGCGACGTCGGGCTGGCCCAGCACTGGGAGCGGCCGGGGTCGGCCGACGGCTGGACGCCGGGGACCGTGCCGAGCGTCTGGAACGCCGGCGACGACGGCAACGCCTCGATGGCCGGCGGCGTCGCCTGGTACCGCCGCGAGCTGCGGCTGCCGCGGATCGCCTCGACCCGCGCCGGCGGCCGCTGGATCCTGCGCTTCGAGCGGGTCTCGGTCGGCGCCACGATCTGGGTCGGAGGGCGGCTGATCGGCCGCCACCGCGGGGCCTACGAGCCGTTCGAGGTCGACGTCCCCGCGCGGGCGATCCGGCGCGACGGAACCCTGACGCTGGTCGTCCGCAGCGACAGCCGGCGGACCCCGTCCGACTTCCCGCCGGGCTCGACGCTGGCTGACGGCTCGCCGGGCGGCGGCTGGTGGAACGACGGCGGGATCCCGCGCGAGGTCGTGCTGCGCCACGCCGACCAGGTCGACCTGCGGGTCCAGGCGACCCCCGACCTGCCGTGCCCGACCTGCGCCGGGACGGTCCGGGTGCGGGCGACGCTGCGCAACGTCACCCGCCACGCGCGGACGGTCGACGTGGTCGCGCGGATCGCCGGCCGCGCCACCTCGCTCGGGCGCGTGCGGCTGAAGGCCGGCGCCCGCGGCAGCGTCCACGCGACGGCGAAGGTCCCCAAGCCGATCGTCTGGTCGCCGACGCGGCCGCACCTCTACCGGATCGACGTCGACGCGACGCTCCGCGGTCGCCGGAGCGGCCCGCTCGCGGACCGGGTCGGCGACCGCGTCGCCCACTGGCGCGCCCGCACGGGGATCCGCTCGATCCGGGTCCGGGCCGGCCGGCTGGAGCTGAACTTCCGGCCGGTGAACCTGCGCGGCGTCGGGCTCCACGAGCAGGACGCGACCCACGGCTCGGCGCTCACCGACCGCGGCCAGGACCTGCTGCTGGAGCAGGCGCGCGAGCTCGGCGGGCTGGTGATCCGCGGCCACTACCCGCTGCACCCGCGGATGCTCGAGGAGGCCGATCGCCTGGGCCTGCTGGTCTGGACCGAGATCCCGGTCTACCAGGTGCGGGCCAGCGAGCTGAAGAAGCGCGCCGTCCGCCTGGCGGCCCTGCGGCTGCTGCGGACCACGATCGAGACCAACGCCCACCACCCGTCGGTCTTCACGTGGTCGGTCGGCAACGAGCTGACCACCAACCCCGGGCCGTCGATCGTCCGCTACATCAAGACCGCCCGCGACGTGCGCGACGAGCTCGACCCGACGCGGCCGCTCTCCTACGCCCGCCAGGCCGGCGTCCAGCGCGGCTGCGTCGGCGCCTACGGGCGGCTCGACCTGATCGGGCTCAACGACTACTTCGGCTGGTACGGCGGGCCGACCGACGCGCTGGCGGACCCGGTCAA
The DNA here is from genome assembly GCF_000240225.1 of Patulibacter medicamentivorans. Classification (GTDB taxonomy): domain Bacteria; phylum Actinomycetota; class Thermoleophilia; order Solirubrobacterales; family Solirubrobacteraceae; genus Patulibacter; species Patulibacter medicamentivorans. The sequence continues at coordinate 7,324 of NZ_AGUD01000251.1, read as the reverse complement.
CCTGGGGCCGTTCCTCGACAAGCTGCGGGCCTGCAATCCCAACGAGGCCTGGATGATCACCGAGACCGGGGCCGAGGCCAACCGCGACGGGCCGCTCGAGGAGCACGGGACGTTCGCCTTCCAGAGCGCCTACGCCGCCTACCACTTCGCCGTCTACCGCTCGCGGCCGTGGTTGTCGGGCGCGATCTGGTGGGGGCTGCGGGAGTTCCGGGTGCGGCCGAACTGGGCCGGCGGCAACCCGCGTCCGACGCCGCCCTGGCACGGCAAGGGGCTGCTCGGCCGGTTCGGGACCCGCAAGCCCGCCTGGGACGTCCTGCACCAGGAGTTCGGCGCCGTCGACCAGCTGGCGCCGGCCCCGACCGGGCCGGTCACGATCCCGCCCTCGCCGCCCGGCGGGATCGCGCCGCCCGGTCCGGGGGAGGAGGGCGACGCCCCGACCGACCCGCCCGTCCCCGCGGGCTGAACTTCGCTACCATCTCTCGCCGCTCATGGCAACGAACTCCTCCTCGCTCGCAGTCGAGTCCCGCGACCCCCAGCACTCGCGCGACGCGCGCCGCACGCGTCGCACCGGTCAGGTGCCCGGCGTCATCTACGGAGGCGATCTGGAGCCCCAGCCGATCGTGGTCGACGCGCGCACGCTGCGCCACACGCTGGCCGCCGCCGGCGCGGTGATCGACCTCTCGATCGACGGCGCCTCGACGACGCAGCCGGTGATCCTCAAGGACGCCCAGCGGCACCCGGTCCGCGGCGAGATCATGCACATCGACCTGCTCCGCGTCGACCTCAAGCAGGCGATCCAGCAGCCCGTCACGCTCGAGCTGACCGACGTCGACGAGGCCGCCGGCGTCCGCGAGGGCGGCGTCGTGGAGCAGCTGCTCCGCGAGGTCACCGTCGAGGCGCTGCCGAACGAGATCCCCGAGTCGATCTCGCTCTCGATCCTCGACCTGGGCATCGGGCACAACCTGACGCTCGCCGAGGCCGTCGTGCCCGCCGGCGTGACGATCGTCGACGACGCCGAGACGGTCGTCGTCAGCATCAGCGCTCCGCGGGTCGTGGTCGAGGCCGGCGCCGAGGGTGAGGAGGGCGCGGCTGCCGAGGCGTCCGCCGACGCCCCGGCCGAGTCCGCCGGTGGCGACGAGGCCGCCGAGGAGTCCGCCGGCGAGTAGCGCCGGCGCGACCGCCTCCTGCTGCTCCGACGGCACCGCCCGCGATGATCCTGCGCGGTGTCACGCCCGCCGACTGGCTGGTCGTCGGGCTCGGCAACCCCGGCGTGCGCTACGAGCGCACGCCGCACAACGTCGGCTTCCAGGTGGCCCGGGCGCTCGCCGAGCGCTGGGACCTGGGGCGCCCGCGCGACAAGTTCCGAGGCCAGCTCTACGAGGGCCGCGCCGGCGTCGGCGGTCCGCGGGTCGCGATCCTGCTGCCGCAGACCTTCATGAACGACTCGGGCGAGTCGGCCGGCCCGGCGCGCGGCCAGCTCAAGACGCCGCTCGAGCGCGTGCTGGTGCTGCACGACGAGATCGACCTGCCGTTCGGCGAGATCCGCTCGCGGCTCGGCGGCGGCCTCGCGGGCCACAACGGCCTCAAGTCGCTCAAGCGCGGCTTCGGCGATCCGGCCTTCGGGCGCGTGCGGATCGGCGTCGGCCGCCCCGACTCGACCGATCCGGAGATCGTCTCGGCGCACGTCCTCGGGGCCTGGCGGCAGTCGGCCGACGAGGTCGGCGAGCTGGTCGACGACGCCGTTCGCACCGCCGAGGCGATCGTCCTCGGCGAGCGCGAGCTGAGCTAGCGCCCGCCGCTCAGGCGGGGTGCGCCGCGAGGTGCTCCAGCAGCAGCCCGTTGAGCTGCTCCGGCGCCTGCTCGGGGACCCAGTGGGTGATCCCCTCGAGCGGAGCGAAGCGATAGGGACCGGTGACGTGCTCGGCGACGGCGTCGGCGGCGATCCGGCCGAAGGCGAGGTCCTGATCGCCCCAGGCGAAGAGGGTCGGCACGGTCACCGGCCCCGACGGGCCGCCGAGCGGGATCGACCGGTACCAGTTGAGGACCGCGTCCATCGCCCCCGGCTGGGACAGCAGCGCGACGTGAGCGTCCACCTGCGCCTCGGGGACGGCGCCCTGGTACATCGCCCGCTGTCGCCGTGCGCCGTCCGCCAGCAGCAGCTCCGCGGCGTCCTCACGGGTCAAGAACCGCATGTAGTCGAGCCGCTCGCGCTGCCCTGGGTCGCGCTCGAGCGCCGCGGCCCACGCGTCGGGGTGGGGGACCGAGATCGCGGTCGGCGTCCGCAGGCGGTCGGGACGGGTGATCGCGACGTCCCAGGCGGCGCTGGCGCCCCAGTCGTGCCCGACCAGGTCGACGCGGTCCCAGCCGAGGGCATCGAGGATCGCGAGCACGTCGCCGGCGACCACGGCCCGGGCGTAGTCGGCCGGCGCGGTCGGCCGGACGCCGGGCGAGTAGCCGCGCTGGTCGACGGCGACGGCGCGGTAGCCGAAGGCGGCCAGCGCCGTCAGCTGCCGATCCCATTCGCGCGCGGACTCCGGGAAGCCGTGCAGCAGCAGCACCGCGCGGCCGTCGGCCGGTCCGGCGGCGAGCGCGTCGAAGCTGCCGGCGGCGGTGGCGATGCTCAGGCGCTCGGTCATCGCGGGCATCCTCGCGGTCGCCGTCGCGGCTGTCGACCGGCGGCCGCCGGCGCCCCCACCGATGGCGGGCCGGGGCCGGCTGCGGGGCGCGCGGCAGGTCGCGGCCGACGCTGCCGCGAATCGGTCCCACGGGCTCCGGCGCCGCTGGTACGTTCACCTGACCAAGGCCGTCGCGTGGCGGTCTTCCCCCAGTCCCTTGCGGCGCCCGACCCGCCGTGACGCCCCGCCCGCCGGAGGACGTCCAGCGCCTCGGATCCGCCTCGACCAGGAGTCCCCCGATGTCCCCATCCCGTCGCTTGCGACCGCGGCTCGCCGTGCTCGCACGCCGGTCGGCGCCGCTGCTCGCCGCCGGCCTCCTCGCAGTCCCTGCCACGGCTGACGCCGGGCAGCGTCCGCCCGCGCCGCCGGCCGAGCTGCAGATCCCGGCCCGCTACCTGCAGCAGCAGATCGGCTGGGTCGCCTGCTCCAGCGCGGTCCCCGACCTGCGCTGCGCGCGCGTCGCGGTCCCGCGCGACTGGGCCCGGCCGGACTCTGGCGAGGACATCCAGATCGCGATCTCGAAGCTGCCGACCACGGGTGGCGACAAGCGCGGGATGGTGACCTTCAACCCCGGTGGGCCGGGCGCCTCCGGTCTCGGGATGCCGATCGGCACCGGGCTCGTCCACCCGCAGCTGCGCGAGCACTACGACCTGGTCGGCTTCGACCCGCGCGGGATGGGCTCGTCGCGGCCGAACGTCGCCTGCCAGACCGAGGACGAGTACCGCGCCTTCTTCGGCCTCGACGGGCGCGACCGCTCGCCGCAGAACATCGCCCGCACCCTCCAGCTGTCCGACAAGACCGCCGCCGACTGCCGGACGCGGACCGGGGCCCTGCAGCCCTACGTGACCACCTGGCAGACCGTCCGCGACATGGAGTTCGTCCGGCGGCTGCTGGACGAGCCGCGGATGAGCTACATCGGCTACTCGGCCGGCACCTGGCTGGGCGCGCACTACGTCCAGACGTTCCCGCAGCACGCCGACCGCTTCGTGCTCGACTCCAACGTCGACTTCACCGAGCCGTGGTCGGAGAACGGGAACCTCCAGCCGCTCGGCTTCGAGCGCCGCTTCCAGGAGGACTTCCTGCCGTGGATGGCGCGCTACGACAGGCTCTACCACTACGGCACCAGCGCCCGCGAGGCACGGACGCGCTACGAGGCCCGCCGCCGCGCGCTGCAGGCCCAGCCGCTGCAGATCGCCGGGATCACGATCGGGCCCGCCGACTACGACAACGGCGTCGTCGGCGTGATGTACAGCAAGGACGGCTTCCCGGTGCTGGCGCAGGCGCTGGCGGCGATCGAGCGTCCCGACGCGCTGACCCCGGACGACGAGGCCGCGATCCAGGCCGTCTTCGGCGCCTTCTTCGACGCCACGACCTACGCGGGCTACTTCACGATCACCTGCGGCGACACGCCGTGGTCGCGCGACCCGTCCGACCTGGTGCGGCTGTCGGAGCGGCTCGGGCGCCGCTACCCGCTGCTCGGCTACACGTGGGCGGCGAACCCGTGCCCGTTCTGGCGCCAGCCCTACGGCACGATGCAGCGGATCGACGGGCGCGGCGTCCCGGCGACGCTGATGGTCAACTCGACGCACGATCCGGCGACCCCGTACGAGGGCGCTCGAGCGGCCCATCGCGGGTTCCGGGGCTCGCGGTTCGTGACGATCCGCGACGAGGGCGATCACGGGATCTACGGCGGCAACCCCTGCTTCGACCAGATCGCGTTGCGGTTCCTGATCGAGGGCGTGCTGCCGCGCCGCGACAGCTCCTGCCCGGGCGTGCCGCTGCCCGACCCGACCGCGGCGCCGGCCCCGCAGGCCAAGCGCGCTCCGGAGTCGCTGGCCCAGCAGGCCGAGCGGCTGCACGAGCAGGCCGAGTCTCCGACCGAGCGCGAGGATCGCCTCGGTCGCGAGGTCGGTCGGCAGCTCGACGCCGCGTTGGCGTCGCGCTGACCGTCCGGGCCCGCCCGGCGCGTTGGAGGCGCGCCGGGCGGCTGGCGGCGGCGATCGCAGGCGGCAGGAGCCCGCTCGCGGGTCGGCGTGGGCGTCGGCGGGAGCCGAGCGCGTCAGCGGCGCCGCGAGGCGCGGGCGCGGATGACGGCCGCGACGACGCCGATCGTGACCAGATAGGCGACCGGGCGCCAGGGCCGCAGCTCGAGCTGGCTGGAGTCGGTCATCAGGACGTAGGCGACCGCCACCAGGCCGATCGCGGCGATCAGGAAGCCGAGGTAGTACCAGCCGTAGCCGCCGGCGACGCGCCGCTGCCTGTGGATCGTCATGCCGGCACTCCCGCGCCCGCCGCCTGCAGGACGCGCTCGCCTAGCAGGCCTTCGGGGATCTGGATCTCGACGTGCTCGTCCTCGGCCGGGGCGTCGATCACGAGCTTGATCCCGTTGAAGACCGGCTCGGCCGCGACCGTGATCTCGGCCAGCCGCCAGACGGCCAGCTCCTTGACCGCCCTCGGCGCCTTCACGTTCCAGTTCATCTTCGGCATCGCGAGGACGTGGAGCGTGTCGGCCGTGACCGCGACCAGGAAGATCTGCGGCAGGCCGGCGGCCTTGCGCTTGCCGCGGAAGGCCTGGACCATGCCGGCCGCCCCGCTCAGCTGCCCGAGGGCCAGCGAGGACCAGCCCATCGTCCGCGTGCCCTGCGCGCAGGCCGCCACCGGGCAGCCCAGGAAGTCGGCCGCCGCCCGGTCCCAGCGCTCGGCCCAGGTCTGCTCGTCGCCCATGATCATCGTGCTCGTCCCTTCGGATGGTGGATCGTGAAGGGACAACGGGCGAGCCCGCCGCGACTTACGCGGCGCGGCGAGTGGCTCTGCGGCAGGTCGAGCGGCGCCCGGCCGCCCGACCGGGGCTCAACGGGGGCGCGTCGTGTAGTTCGGCGCCTCGACCGTCATCTGGATGTCGTGGGCGTGGCTCTCCTTCAGCCCCGCCGACGTGATCCGGACGAACTGGCCGTGATCCTGCAGCTCGCGGACGGTCGCCGAGCCGGTGTAGCCCATCGAGGCCCGCAGGCCGCCGATCAGCTGGTGCGCGACCGCCTGCAGCGGACCGCGGTAGGGGACCTGGCCCTCGACGCCCTCCGGGACGAGCTTGTCGTCGCCCGAGACGGTGTCCTGGAAGTAGCGGTCCTTGGAGAAGCTCTGCCGGCCCTGCATCGCGCCGAGCGAGCCCATTCCGCGGTAGCTCTTGAACTGCTTGCCGTTGATGAAGACCAGCTCGCCGGGCGACTCCTCGCAGCCGGCCAGCAGCGAGCCGAGCATCACCGACGACGCGCCGGCGGCGAGCGCCTTGGCGATGTCGCCCGAGAACTGCAGGCCGCCGTCGCCGATCACCGGCACGCCGGCGGGACGCGCGGCCTTGGCGGCCTCGAAGATCGCCGAGACCTGGGGGACGCCGACGCCGGCGACGATCCGCGTGGTGCAGATCGAGCCCGGCCCGACGCCGACCTTGACCGCGTCGGCCCCGGCGTCGATCAGCGCCTGGGCGCCGCCCTGGGTCGCGACGTTGCCGCCGATCACGTCGACCGACGTCTCGCGCTTGACGCGGGCGACGGTGTCGAGCACGCCGCGCTGGTGGCCGTGGGCAGTGTCGACGATCAGCACGTCGACCCCGGCGTCGACCAGCGCGTGCGCGCGCTCGCGACTGTCGGCGCCGACGCCGACCGCGGCGCCGACCAGCAGGCGCCCGGAGGAGTCCTTCGACGCGTCGGGGTACTTCTCGGTCTTGGTGAAGTCCTTGAGCGTGATCAGGCCGGCCAGCCGGCCGTCGCCGTCGACCAGCGGCAGCTTCTCGATCTTGTGCTCGCGCAGCAGCCGCATCGCCTCGTCGGCCGAGGTTCCCGGCGACGCGGTGACCAGCGGCATCGGCGTCATCACCGTGCGCAGCGGCGCGTCGTGGTCGGACTCGAAGCGGATGTCGCGATTGGTGACGATCCCCAGCAGCCGCCCGTCGCCGTCGCAGACCGGCAGGCCGCCGATCCCGTAGCGCCCCATCACCGCGTCGGCGTCGTTGATCGTCGCGTCCGGCCCGATCGTGACCGGGTGGCGGATCATCCCCGCCTCCGACCGCTTGACCGTGTCGACCTGGGCGGCCTGCTCCTCGATCGACTGGTTGCGGTGGAGGATCCCGATCCCGCCCTGGCGGGCCATCGCGACCGCCATCTTGGCCTCGGTGACGGTGTCCATCGCCGCCGACAGCAGCGGGACCTTGAGCTGGATGTTGCGGGTCAGCCAGGTGCCGGTGAGCACCTCGTTGGGCAGGATCTCCGACGGGCCCGGAAGCAGCAGCACGTCGTCGTAGGTCAGCCCCTCCAGCACGAACTTGTCGTTCGCGGCGACGGCCTCGACGGCGGGCGCGGCGGCCGGGGCGACGGTGGGGTTGGTGACGTTCGGCATGGCGGCAGGGTGGGTCGGCGACGGTGAAGCCGGCCGTCCACCCTCCGGAGCGAGCCAGAAGGGTGACGTCCGTTGATAGACGGTAGCGCGCGCGGGGGCGGACCTTGGGTGACAGCCGTCCGATCGCGCCTCGCGCGAGCTGGCGGGCGGGTCCCGGGCTGGGGTGGCGTGCGTGGTCCGCGGGGTGTTCTCGGTCGCTTGTGGGCTCGGTTGGGGTGGCGGGTGTGGTCCGCGGGGGTGCGGTACGCCCTCGATCG
>NZ_AGUD01000252.1 GCF_000240225.1 Patulibacter medicamentivorans | reverse complement strand
GCGCCGCCGGGAAGCGGCTACTCCTACTCCGGCGGCGGCTACAGCCTGCTGCAGTACGCGATCGAGCGCCGCTCGCGGCTGCCGTTCGCCGCCTGGGCGGCGCGCACGACGCTGCGGCCGCTGGCGATGGGCGACAGCCGCTTCGGCTGGCCGGCCCCGCGTCCCGGTCGCGACACCGCCCCGCGGGACCGCGCCGGGCGCCGCCGCGCCACGGCCCACGACATCGACGGACGGCCGCTCGGCGCCCTGCGCTACCCCGAGCTGGCCGCGGCCGGCCTGGCGACGTCGGCGCGCGACCTCGGCCGCTTCCTGCTGGCCGTCCTGCGCGATCCGTCGGGGATGGAGCGCCCGCAGCCGGCGACCGACGGCCACTACGGTCTCGGGCTCGAGATCCGCCGCCTGCGCGACGACGACGTCCTGCTGTGGCACGAGGGCGTCAACCGCGGCTGGCACGCGCGGCTGCTGCTGCTCCCCCGCCACCGGCTCGGGATCGCGATCCTGACCAACGGCGACGGCGGCGGCGCGGTCGCCGACGCGGTCGAGCGGCTCGTCGTCCGCTGAGCGGCCGGAGGACCGGTTCAGCGGGCGGCGGTCGCGGGCGCCGCGGCGATCGCTGCCGCCGGCGCGGCGGCCTTCGCGGCGGGCGTCGCCGAGGGCCCGTGCGCCGACGGTCCCAGCACGCTCGCGGCCACGACGCCGAGTCCGATGATCGTGCGCCGGGCGATGGTCCTGACGCGCGGCTTGGCCAGCAGCGGGACCCGGGCCTCGAGCCACATCCGCATCCCGCTGGCGCCCGCGACCGCCGTCATCGCTCCGGCTGCGCACTGCATGCACACGCCGCACAGTGAAGCAGGCCGCGGCGACGACGGGCCCACCAGGCGGCGAAGCCTGGCGGGCCCGGGGTCGGAACGGTCGGGCCGGCTACTTCAGCTCGGCCGAGCTCTTGCCCAGCAGGTTGCGCGCGATGATCAGCAGCTGGATCTGCTGGGTGCCCTCGAAGATGTCGAGGATCTTCGCGTCGCGGGCCCACTTCTCCAGCAGCTCGTCCTCGCCGTAGCCGGCGGCGCCGCACAGCTCGACGCACTTGAGCGCGATCTCGGTCGCGCCGCGGCCGGCCTTGGCCTTCGCCATCGAGGCGTTGACCGAGTTCGGCTTGCGGTTGTCGGCCATCCAGGCGGCCTCCAGCGTCAGCAGCCGGAACGCCTCGTAGTCGGACTCCAGCCGCAGCAGCTCGGCCGCCGCGCCGATCTGCAGGTGCGCGGGCTTGTCGTAGTCGATCTCGACGCCGGCCTCCTTCAGCAGCTCGAAGGTCCGCTCGAGCGAGGCCTTCGCGACGCCGACCGCCATCGCGGCGACCATCGGGCGGGTGTTGTCGAACGTCTGCATGACGCCGGCGAAGCCCTTCTTGACCTCGACCTCCGGCGTCCCGAGCAGGTTCTCCTTCGGGATCCGGCAGTCGACCAGCGCGAACTGGGCGGTGTCGGACCCGCGGATGCCGAGCTTGTGCTCCAGCCGCACCAGCTCGAGGCCGGGGTTGTCGCGCGGGACGATGAACGACTTGATCGCCGCGCGCCCGAGGCTCGGGTCGACCGACGCCCAGACCACCACGACGTCGCAGCGCTCGCCCGACGTGACGAAGATCTTCGTGCCGTTGAGGACGTACTCGCCGGTCTCCTCGTCGAGGATCGCGGTCGTCTTGACGGCGGCCGAGTCGGAGCCGAAGTGCGGCTCCGTGATCGCCATCGACGCCCACTTGTCGCCGAAGCGCGCCATCTGCTCGTCGTCGGCGACGGCGGCGATCGCGGCGTTGCCCAGCCCCTGGCCGGGCATCGTCAGGACGAACGACGTGTCGCCCCAGCAGGCCTCGGCGACCGACAGCACGGTCGAGATGTTGCCGCCGTTGACGTTGCCGGTCTGCTGCTTGTTCGAGCGGCCGCCGGAGGCGCTGACGCCGCCGGAGGGATCGCCCTCGTTCATGCCCTCGAGCAGGGCGCGGAGGGTGTCCAGCTCCTTGGGGTAGGTGTGCTCGGCCCGGTCGTACTTGCGCGAGATCGGGCGGAACATCTCGGTCGAGACCTGGCGGGTCATGTCGACCAGGCCCTGGAACTTCTTGGGGTTCTCGAGATTGATCATCAGCTCTGTCCTTCCGCTCAGACGAGCAGGGTGCCCTCGACGATGCCCGCGGCCCGCAGATCGCGGTACCAGCGCTCGACCGGGTGGTCCTTGACGTATCCGTGGCCGCCCAGCAGCTGCACGCCCTGGGAGCCGATCTGCATGCCCTTGTCGGCCGTCAGGCGACGGGCCAGGGCGGCCTCGCGGGCGAAGCTCGCCGCGCGGTCGGCGCGGCTGGCGGCGCGGTAGGTGACGAGCCGCAGGCCCTCGGTCTCGATCGCGATGTTGGAGACGGCGAAGGCGACGGCCTGGCGGTGGCTGATCGGCTCGCCGAACGCGACCCGCTCGTTGACGTAGGGGATCACGTAGTCGAGGACCGCCTTGCTGGTGCCGGCGGCGAGCGCCGACCAGGCGATCCGCCCGAGGGCGATCGCCTCGCGGTAGACCTCCGGCTTGGCGCCGCCGAGCAGCGCGCCGGCCGGCAGCTTGACGTCCTCGAGCACCAGCTTCGCCGTCGACGCGGCCCGCAGGCCCATCGCCGGGTCGGCCTCGGTCGAGATGCCGGCGGTCTTCGACTCGACGATGAAGAACGCGGGCGTGCCGTTGCCGTTGCCGCCGGCGCCCTCGAGCTGGGCGGCGACCACGAACAGCTCGGCCTCGGCCGCGCGCGGGACCAGCGACTTGACGCCGTTGAGCACGAAGCCGTCGGCCGTCCGGCGAGCGGTCGTCCGCAGCGCGAACGGGTCGAACAGCGGCCGCGGCTCCTGGATCGCCAGCGCGGCGACCGGGACGTCCTCGCCGACGAACGCCGGCAGGTAGGTCGCCTGCTGGTCGGCGTCGCCCCAGAGGCCGAGCGCGGTCGAGACCGCGGCCGGGGCGAGCGCGGCGACCGCGATCCCCATGTCGCCGTGGGAGAGCGCCTCGGCGATCAGCACCGAGGTCACGGCCGAGCGCTCCTCGACGGCGCCGCCGAGCTCCTCCGGCACGCCGAGCGTGGCCAGGCCGAGTTCGGCCGCCGACGCCAGCAGCGCGTCCGGCGTCTTGTCGTCGTGGTCGGCCTGCTCGGCGACCGGGCGGATCTCCGCGGCGGCGAACTCGCGCGCGGCGTCCTGCAGCATCTGCTGCTCGTCGGTCGGCGTCAGGTCGAACAGCGCCGCGCTCTTCGAGGCGGTCTCCGGCTTCAGGCGGCCCGGATCGGCGCGCTTCTGGGTCGCGGCGAACGTCCGCCCGACCCGACCGGCGGTCCGGAAGCTGGTCGCCGACGCGCGCTTGAGGGCTCGGTTGGCCGGCTCGCGCAGGCCGAGCCGGTCGACCACGTCGAGACCCGCCAAGCGGGTCAGCGCGCGGATGCCGTAGGCCATTCCTCGTTCAGTGACGGTCATGTGTAGGGAGAGTGGTTGCCTTCCGCGCGGACGCGGTCGAGGTGGACGGCCGCCCGTCCGCGCACCGGATCTCCGGTGTCGCGGCGGGCATCGACCGACGAATTCCTACCCAGGGTAGCAGCGGAGCGGGCGGCCACGCGGCCCCAGCTTGACGGGCCCGTAGGCGGGCATCGCCCCGTCCTCCACGACGAACCGGCCGCTCATGGACCGGAACGTGCCATCCGGCGGCCCCGGACCGGCGCCCCACCGCGCCGGCCGTGACGTTCCGGTCGCTGAGCGACCGCTTCGTCACCGGCGCCCGCCGCGCCTCAGGCCTCGGAGTCGGCGGCGCCCTGCGCGACCGCCGGCGGACAGCGCGGGACGAGTCGCCCCGGACGCACGACCGCCCGCCCCCGCGCTCGGCGGGGACGGGCGGTGGCTGCGGAGCGGCGAGCGCTCCGGCGATGCCTCGTGGCGACCGCTCGGCGGCCGCCGCGGGGCGCGCGGATCAGGCCGCGAAGCGCTCCGCGACCTTGCCCCAGTCGACGACGTTCCAGAACGCCTTCAGGTAGTCGGGGCGGCGGTTCTGGTAGTTCAGGTAGTAGGCGTGCTCCCAGACGTCGTTGCCCAGCAGCGGCGTCTTGCCCTCGGCCAGCGGGGTGTCCTGGTTCGGGGTCGAGATGATCTCGAGCCCCGAGTCGCCCTTGACGAGCCACGCCCAGCCGGAGCCGAAGCGGGCGACGCCGGCGGCCTCGAACTGCTCCTTGAAGGCGTCGAAGCTGCCGAAGGCGGAGTCGATCGCCGCGGCCAGGTCGCCCTCCGGCGTCTGGACGCCGCCGCCCTGCAGCGACTCCCAGAAGAGCGTGTGGTTGAAGTGGCCGCCACCGTTGTTGCGAACCGGGCCCTGCTTGTCGGCCGGCAGCGCGCCGAGGTTGGAGACGATCTCCTCGATCGACTTGTCGGCCCACTCGCTGCCGTCGACCGCGGCGTTCAGCTTGTCGACGTAGGCCTGGTGGTGCTTGTCGTGATGGATCTCCATCGTCTTCGCGTCGATGTGGGGCTCGAGCGCGTCGAAGGCGTAGGGCAGCGGGGGCACGGTGAAGGCCATGAGGAGCTCCTCGGAGATGGGTCTGGCGCGCCGCCCTCGAGGCCGCGGTGGGCGGTCGGACGGCGTGCCGTTCGGGATCGAACTGCACTAGTAAACGTAGTACGAACTGTCTATATTTGTCAAACCGATCGTGAACGGCCGAACCGACACCCCCGCGGCGCGCACCACCCACTCGGCCCTGGACGAGCTGCCTGCCTCGCGGCGCGCGCTCCTGGTCGCCCTCCGCAAGCAGGGCGAGTCCGGCGCCGACGCGCTCGCGACGACCCTCGGCGTGACCCCGAGCGCGATCCGCCAGCAGCTGCGGGGGCTGGTCGCCGCCGGGCTCGTCGCCCACCGCGACGAGCGCCCCGGTCCCGGTCGTCCCCGCCGGCTCTACCGGCTCGGGCCGGCCGCCGACGGGCTCTTCCCGAAGACCTACGGCGAGCTGACCGTCGAGCTGCTCGACTACGTCCGCGACGAGGATCCCGAGCTGGTCGGGCGGCTCTTCGAGCGCCGCCGCCGGGCACGGGTCGTGCGGGCGGGCGCGCGGCTGGCCGGGCGCCCGTTCGACGAGCGGGTCGCCGAGCTGGCGCGGATCCTCGACGAGGACGGCTACCTGGCCGACTTCGAGCGGACCGACGACGGCGGCTACCGGGTGACCGAGCACAACTGCGCGATCCTGGCGGTCGCCAGCGACCACGGCCACGCCTGCTCGAGCGAGATCAGCTTCCTGCGCGAGGCGATGCCCGACGCCGACATCCGCCGGGTCTCCCACATCATCAGCGGCTCGCACGCCTGCGTCTACGAGCTGCGAGAGCGGCCCGCCGGCGAGCCCGATCACCCCGAGCGGGACGTCGGGCCGAGCGCGCTGCCGCCGCGGGGGTGAGCCTCGGCGAGGTCTTCCTCGCCGACCATGTCGATTTCTCCCGGTGCTCTCCGTCGTAGGGGTAGAGGCGCCGATGACCGACCGATCGCGCAGGGGTGCGATGAGTTTCGGGCGCGGGCCTGGTCGAACCACGCAGAAGCCCGAGACTCCAGGAGCCCCACACCATGTCCCCGCAGATCCACAACGACCGACAGCGCTGGCTCGCCCTCTACGTGCTGTGCGCCGGCGTGCTGATGATCGTCCTCGACGCGACGATCGTGAACGTCGCCCTGCCCTCGATGAAGGACGACCTGGGCTTCTCCGACGGCAGCCTCTCGTGGGTCGTCAACGCCTACCTGATCGCGTTCGGCGGCCTGCTGCTGCTCGCCGGCCGGCTCGGCGACCTGTTCGGCCAGCGCCGGATCTTCCTGATCGGCCTGACCGCCTTCACCGCCTCGTCGCTGCTCTGCGCGCTGGCCCAGAACCAGGGCATGCTGATCGGCGCGCGCTTCGTGCAGGGCGTCTCCGGTGCGCTCGCCTCGGCGGTGGTGCTGGGGATGATCGTGACGATGTTCCCGGAGCCCAAGGAGCAGGCCAAGGCGATCGGCGTCTACGGCTTCGTCGCCTCGGCCGGCGGCTCGATCGGCCTGCTCGCCGGCGGCGTCCTGACCCAGGCAATCAGCTGGCACTGGATCTTCTTCATCAACGTGCCGATCGGCGTCGCGACCGTCGTGCTCGCCCGCCGGCTCGTGGCCGACGCGCCCGGGCTCGGGGTCAAGGCCGGCGCCGACATCCCGGGCGCCGCGCTGCTGACCGGCGGCCTGATGGTCGGCGTCTACGCGATCGTCGGGATCGAGCGCCACGGCGCCGGGTCGCCGCAGACGCTCGGGTTCGGCGCCCTCTCGATCGCGCTGATCACCGCCTTCCTCGTCCGCCAGGGACGGATCGCCAACCCGCTGATGCCGCTGCGGCTGTTCCGCTCGCGCAACGTCGTCGGCGCCAACGTCGTGATGGCGCTGCTCGTGGTCGGGATGTTCGCGATGTTCTTCCTCGGCGCCCTCTACATGCAGCAGGTGCTCGGCTACGACGCGCTCGGGGTCGGCCTGGCCTTCCTGCCCTCGACGATCGTGATGGGCGCGATGTCGCTGCGGGGAGCCGCCCGGTTCACGATCCGCTTCGGCGCCAAGACCGCGCTGATCACCAGCCTGGTCGCGATCATGGTCGGCCTGCTGCTGTTCTCCCAGACGCCGACCGACGGCCGCTACGTCGTCGACATCCTGCCTGCGATGACCTTCATCGGCTTCGGCGCCGGCCTCAGCTTCCCGCCGCTGATGACGCTGGCGATGTCCGGTGCGACGCCGAGCGACTCGGGGCTGGCCTCGGGCCTGATCAACACCACGGTCCAGGTCGGCGGGGCGATCGGCCTGGCCGTCCTGGCGACGCTGGCCAGCGAGCGCACCCACGGCCTGCGCGCCGACGGCGAGGTCACGAACGTGGCGCTGAACTCCGGCTACCACCTGGCCTACCTGGTGGGCGCCGGATTCGCCGCCGCGGCGATCGTCTTCGCGGTGGTCGTGCTGCGCTCCGCGCCGGTCGGCGACGAGCAGGCGGTCTCGGCGGCCGACGAGCCCCACGGCGCCGCCGTCGAGGTCTCGCAGGCCAGCGGCGACCCCGCCGGGCTCCCGGCCTACTCCGAGGCGTAGGGCCCGGGTCGGGCCGCCGGTGGGCCGCTGGATCCCACGATCGGCTCCGGGCGGCGGGGCGGATCGTGGGGCGCCGCGGCGGCGAGCCTCAGGACATCAGGTCGGACGCGAGCTCGTCGAAGACCTCGACGTAGGCGTCGACGGCCTCCTCGCTGTGGGTCACGGAGAGCGTCCACTCCTCCTCGCGACCGGGGGTCATGAAGATCCCGCGGTTCATGTTGAAGAGCCACGCCAGGTCGCTCAGCTCGGCGTCCTGGTTAGCCTTGAAGCTGGCGTAGTCGGTGATCTTGGTCGGCGAGAAGGTGACGCAGCCCTTCGAGCCGACGCCGACCGCGTAGCCCGGCAGGCCGTACTTCTGGATCACCATGTCGCAGGCGCCGACGATCCGGTCGTTGAGCGCGTCGAGGTGCGCGTAGGCGTCGGGCGTCAGGACCTCGATCAGGCTGGCGCGCGTGGCGGCGACCCCGAGCGGGTTGCCGTTGTAGGTGCCGACCTGGTAGACGCTGCCGTTCTTCACGACCGACATGACCTCCTCGGTGCCGCCGATCGCGCCCATCGGCAGGCCGGCGCCGAGCGCCTTGGCCAGGGTCACCATGTCGGGGGTCACGCCCCACTTCTCGGTCGCGCCGCCGGCGGCGATGCAGAGCCCGGTCTTGACCTCGTCGAAGATCAGGACGATGCCGTGCTTGGCCGTCAGGTCGCGGACGGCCTGCAGGTAGCCGTCCTCGGGCAGGACGACGCCGAGGTTCATCATCGCCGCCTCCATGATCACGCAGGCGGGCTTGCGGTCCTGCGCGATCAGCTTCTCGAGTCGGCGCTCCATCGCGCCGACGTCGTTGAAGGGCACCGCGACCGTCATGTCGACCGTCGCCTGCGGGATCCCGGCGCCGTAGGGCAGCGACGCGAGGTCGTCCGGCTCGCCGATCTTGTCGTACTCGACCCCGATCGAGACCATCACCGTGTCGTGGTGGCCGTGGTAGCTGCCGAAGATCTTCATCACCGTGTCGCGGCCGGTGAAGGCGCGCGCGATCCGGATCGCGTCCATCGTCGACTCGGAGCCGGAGTTCGTGTAGCGCCACTGCGGCAGGCCCCAGCGACGGGCCAGCTCCTCGCCGACGGCGATCGCGTCCTCGGTCGGGGCGGCGAAGTGGGTCCCCTTGGCGTAGCGCTCCTGGATCGCCTTGCCGATCACCGGATGGGCGTGGCCCTGGACCATCGAGCCGAAGCCGTTGTGGAAGTCCCACATCTGGTTGCCGTCGACGTCCCAGACGACGGGGCCGTCACCGCGCTCCAGGTAGATCGGCCACGGGTCACGCAGCTGGTACGACGAGGCGACGCCGCCGGAGAGGCTGCGGTTGGCGCGCTTGAACATCTCGGCCGAGCGGCCGGTGCGCTCGTTCAGGACGCGCTCCTCGCGCTTGATCAGCTCGCGGATGCGCTGACGGTCGATCGGCGGGGCGGCGGAGGTGCTCATGGACTTGATGATCCCATCATCGGTTGCCTGGAAGCGCTGCCGCGGGCGGCGCTTTCCCCGAGCGTAACGCCGCCCCCGCGCGACGACCAGCGACAGCCCGACGCGTCCCGCCGCGCGCGGGGGGACGGACCGTCGGACGGGGCGGGGTGGCGGTGCCGCCGGCTCCGACGAACGGCCGCCTCGCGCGACCCGCCGCGGCGGCTGTGGCAGGCTGGGCGGATGGCCGTCCCGCCCACGTCCCGTGCCCCGTACACCTCGCCGCTCGCCGAGGCGCTGGCCCCCGACCTGCTGGCCCGCTTCCAGCGCTACGTGCGGGTCGCGACCCAGTCCGACCGCGACGGCGACCGCTGGCCGAGCACGCCGGGCCAGCTGGACCTGTCGCGGCTGCTGGTCGACGAGCTGCAGGCGCTGGGGCTCGGCGACGCCGTCCTCGACGAGGACGGCTACGTCTACGCCACGCTGCCGGCGACGATCGACGAGGCCGACGGACCGGTGCCGACGATCGGGCTGATCTCGCACGTCGACACCAGCCCCGACGCTCCGGGCGACGGGGTCGAGCCGCTGATCCACCACGGCTACGACGGCGGCACGATCCACCTGCCGCGCGGCGGCACCGTCCTCGATCCGGCCCAGATGCCCGAGCTGCGAGGGCGCGTCGGCCACGACCTCGTGACCTCCTCCGGCGACACCCTGCTCGGCGCCGACGACAAGGCCGGCGTGGCCGAGATCGTGACCGCGATCGCCTACCTGGCGACCCATCCCGAGCTGCCTCGCCCGACGCTGCGGATCGGGTTCACGCCCGACGAGGAGATCGGCCGCGGAGCCCACCGCTTCGACATCGAGCGCTTCGGAGCGATCTGCGCCTACACGATCGACGGCTCCGAGCCGGGCGAGCTGCAGGACGAGACGTTCACGGCCGCCGAGGGAATCGTCACGATCGAGGGCCACGACGTCCACCCCGGCTTCGCCACCGGCAAGCTGGTCAACGCGACCCGGCTCGCGGCCGAGGTCGTCGCCGCGCTGCCGCCCGAGCGGACGCCGGAGCGGACGTCCGGCCGCGAGGGGTTCATCCACGTCTACGAGACCGAGGGCAACGCGGCGCGCGCGGTGATCCGCACGATCCTGCGCGACTTCGACGACGAGCTGCTGGCCGCCCACGGCGAGCTGCTGCGACGCACCGCCGAGCAGGTCGTCGAGCGCGAGCCGCGCGCCAGGGTGACCGTCGAGATCCGCCCGCAGTACCCGAACATGCGGACCTACGTCGAGGCGTTCCCGCAGGTCACCGAGGCCGCCGAGCGCGCGATCCGGGCCGAGGGCCTGGAGCCGCTGCGGACCGCGATCCGCGGCGGCACCGACGGCTCGCAGCTGAGCGCGATGGGGCTGCCGACGCCGAACGTCTTCACCGGCGGCCACGAGTACCACTCGGTCCGCGAGTGGGCATCGCTGCAGGAGATGGCCGCCGCTGCCGCCACGATCGTGCGCCTGGCCGAGGCCTGGACCGCGCCGGACCTGCGGCGCGCCGTCCGCGGCTGAGCGCCGGCGGCCGCTCGCGCCGGCGGCCGCGATCCGGCAGGCTGCGCCCATGGAGCTGCGCGAGAAGGTCGTGGTCGTCACCGGCGGCGCATCGGGGATCGGGCGAGCCCTGGCCCGCCGGTTCGCCGAGGAGGGCGCGCGCGGCGTGGTCGTCGCCGACCTCGACGGGAGCGGCGCCGACGCCGTCGCGGCGGAGATCGGCGACGCCGCGCGGGCGATCGCCTGCGACGCCTCGCGCGAGGACGACGTCGTCGCGACGATCGAGCTGGCCCGCCAGGCGTTCGGCCCGGTCGACCTCTTCTGCGCCAACGCCGGGGTCGCGGTCGGCGAGGACGAGCAGGTCGCCGACGAGGTCTGGGACCTCGCCTTCGCCGTCAACGTGCGGGCGCACGTGATCGCGGCGCGGCTGCTGGTCCCCGAGTGGCTGGAGCGGGGCCAGGGCCACTTCCTCAGCACCGCGTCGGCAGCCGGCCTCCTGACCCAGATCGGCTCGGCGCCCTACGCGGTCACCAAGCACGCGGCGGTGGCCTTCGCCGAATGGCTGGCCGTGACCTACGGCGACCGCGGGATCGGGGTCAGCTGCCTCTGCCCGATGGGCGTCGACACCCCGCTGCTGCACGGCGCCGGCGGCCCGGGCGGGGGATCCGGATCGGGCGGCGACGCGACCAGGGCCAGCGCGGTCGTCAAGGCCGCCGGCGACATCCTGAGCCCGGAGGCCGTCGCCGGCACCGTCGTCGACGGCCTCCGCGACGGCCACTTCCTGATCCTGCCCCACCCCGAGGTCCTGACCTACTTCCGCCAGAAGGGCAGCGACTACGACCGCTGGCTGGCGGGGATGCGGCGGCTGCAGTCGCACGTCTCCGGGATCGACTGACGAGGCTCCCGGATCGGTTCCCGGGCCAGACCGGGCCTGTCAACTGTGGTTGACAGATCGGTGGTTGTCAACTACGGTTGACGACATCGCCGTGTCCGACCACCTGCCCTCCCCCGACGATCCCGCCGCCGCCCTGGCCGCGGTCGTCGCCCTCCGTCGCACCGCCGAGCGCCTGGAGCGCGAGGCCGTCGCCCGGGCGATCGACCAGGGATGGACGTGGGCCCAGGTCGCCGAGGCGCTCGGCGTGACCCGCCAGGCCGCGCACAAGCGCCACGCCCGCCGCGGCGCCGACCGACACCGATCCGAGGATCCGACGAGATGAAGCTGACGCGCCGCTTTCGCTCCGTCAACACCATCAAGCTGCTGCTCACCGACGCCGAGGCGAAGGGCCGGGCCGCCGGGGAGTCCCACGCCGGCGCCGAGCACCTGCTGCTCGCGGCGCTCGACCTGCCCGACGGCCTCGGCCGGCGCGCCCTGGTCGCCGCGGGGGCCGACCCGGACGCCGTCGGCCCGGCGATCGAGGCCGAGCACGACGACGCGCTGCGGGCGATCGGCGTCGAGCCGGTCGCGATCGAGCCGACCGCCCCGCCCCCGCCGTCCGGCCCGCTCCTGACCGGCGCCTCGGCCCAGGCCGCCTTCCGCCGCGCCGCCGAGCTGTCCCGCGCCGACAGGCGACTCGGGCTGACCGGCGCCCACGTCGTGCTGGCCGTCGCCGAGATGGAGCACGGGACGGCCGCTCGAGCCCTCCGCCGGCTCGGCGTCGACGGCGCCGCGCTGCGGGCCGCCGCCCGCGCCGAGCTCGACCGCGCGGGTGGCGCGCCCCGCACCTAGCCGTCTGTTCCCCGCAGCGCCCGAGCGGCGTGGACCTCTGATCGATCCGACGGCCAGTGGGGTGGTCGGTGCACGCCCCATCAGGCACAATGCCCGTGCGGGTCCGCACACCCCCCTCGTGCGTCCCCGCGTCCCATCCACCGCGGCGCCCAACACGCCCGGTGATCGAAGCGCCCCGCCTCCCCGGCGGGGCGCTTCTGCTTCAGCCGCACGGCGGCGGTCGGCGACCCGGGCCGACGGCCCCGGCGAACGCGGCCCTCCTCCGGGACCGAGATACAGCTTGCGGCGTGTTGTATCACGAGGCGACCGCGTTCGGGTAGCGTGGCCAGCACCATGCCGCTCGTCGACAAGCTGCCCGCCTCCGCCCGCCGCGCCGGCCTCGAGGTGCGGGGCCTGCGGGCGCTCTTGAAGGCCGGGATGCTCGGCGCCGAGTCGCCGCAGCGGCTGCGCCAGATCGCCCGTGCGCTGAGCGACTTCGGGTCGTTCGGTTCGGCGACCAAGATCGCGGCCCTGCGCCACGGAGCGCTGCCGGCGATCGCCGACGACCGCGGCGAGGTGACCTTCGCGGACTTCGACGCGCAGGTCGACCAGCTGGCCAACGCCCTGCGGGCCAAGGGCATCGGTCCCGGGTCGAAGATCGGGATCCTCTGTCGCAACCATCGCGCGCCGCTGCTCGTCGCCTTCGCCGGAGTCCGCGCCGGCGCGACGGTCGTCTACCTGAACACCGCCTTCTCGGCCCGCCAGGCCAAGGAGGTCGCCGAGCGCGAGGGCGTCGAGCTGCTGTTCCACGACGAGGAGCTGGCGGACGCCGTCGCGGGCGTCGAGCTGGCGCTCGGGGCCGTCGCCTGCGCGACCCGGCCCGGGGTCGAGGATCCGCTCGACGCGCTGATCGCCAGCGGGGCGTCCGGGGCGCCGCCGGCCCCGCCGTCCAGCGGCCGAATCGTGCTCCTGACCAGCGGCACCACCGGGACCCCGAAGGGCGCCCCGCGCGAGGACCCGCGCGGGTTCATCGGACCGGGCGCGGTGCTCGAGCGGATGCCGATGCGGGCCCGCGAGGCGACCGTCATCGGGCCACCGTTGTTCCACGGCACCGGCCTGCTGATCGCGCTGCTGTCGCTCGGCCTCGGCTCGAAGCTGGTCCTGCGTCCGCGCTTCGACGCCGCCCAGTTCCTCGACGACGTCGAGGCCCACCGGGCGACGACGGTCTGCGTGGTGCCGATCATGCTGCAGCGGGTGCTGGCGCTCGACCCGGACGAGGTCCGGGCGCGCGACCTCTCCTCGCTGCGGGTCGCGTTCAGCGCCGGCTCGCAGCTGCCGGCCGAGGTCGCGGCGCGCGCCACCGAGCTGCTCGGCGACGTGATCTACAACCTCTACGGCTCGACTGAGGTGGCGCTGGCCACCCTGGCGACGCCGAGCGACGTCCGCGAGGCGCCGACGAGCGTCGGCCGGCCGCTGTTCGGGTCGCGGGTCCGGATCCTGGACGAGCACGGAGACGACGTGCCGAAGGGCGCCACCGGGCGGATCTTCGTCGGCACCGGGATGCCGTTCGAGGGCTACACCGGCGGCGGCAACAAGGAGATCATCGACGGCCTGCTGTCGAGCGGCGATGTCGGCCACTTCGACGCCGAGGGCCGGCTGTACGTCGACGGCCGCGACGACGAGATGATCGTCTCCGGCGGCGAGAACGTCTTCCCGCGCGAGGTCGAGGAGCTGCTGATCAGCCATCCGGCGATCGTCGACGCGGCCGCGATCGGGGTCGACGACGCCGACTTCGGGCAGCGCCTGCGGGCGTTCGTCGTGCTCGGCGACGGCCAGGCGCTCGGTCCCGAGGAGGTCCAGGCCTTCGTCAAGGACAACCTGGCGCGCTACAAGGCCCCGCGCGACGTCGTCTTCCTCGAGCAGCTCCCGCGCAACCCGACCGGCAAGGTCCTGAAGCGCGAGCTGGCCCAGATCGAGCAGGCCTAGAGCGCGGGCACGGCGGCCGCGCGGCGCCGGCCCGCCAACGTGATCGACCGGGCGCAGCGAACGTGACCGATGAGGTGTTGGAGCAGGTGGGCACGCGGCAGGCTGACCCCGATGCCCAACGACGGAGGCCCCGCATGACCACCCGCCCAGCTCTTCGCCCGCTCGTGGCCGCCGCGGTCCTCGGCGCGGCCCTTGCCGCCGCCGGCCCGGCCTCCCCCGCCCTCGCCTCCCCGGTCGGCGCCTGTCCGACGGTCGGCCGGACCCTGGCGCGCGCCAGCAACCCGACCGTCCGCGTGTACCGGACGGGCGCCAGCCTTCGCGCCTGCGTCGCGCCGCGCGGCCAGCGGCGGGTCGTCCGGCTGCTGGACACCTGGAGCAGCAGCACGAAGGTCGCCGTCGCCAGCGGCAGCGTGGCGTGGACGACGCGCCGGACCGTCGGCGGCCTGCCGGTCGACGCGGTCACGACCGAGGTGGTCCGGACCGGGCGGACGTGGCTGCGCGCCGAGGACGCGGCGCCGTCCCCCGACTCGGCCACGCCGGCCGCCGCCGATCGCGTGCTGCGCGTCCTCACCGACGGGCGCGCCACCGCTTGGGTGACCGCGAGCGGCGTGGTCGCCGCGGCCGTCCGCCGGATCGACCTCTCGAGCACCACGCTCTACGGCGCGGGCGTCCCCGGGACGGTGCCCTACCGCAGCGATCACACGTTCTTCCTGCGACAGGCGGGACCGGCCCACGCGGCAGCGGTCGCCCGGCGCCTGCGGTTCGCCCTCGGCGGCGACGGCGACGAGTGCGGCGGGACCGTCGACCACCAGCTCCTGGTCCCCGGCTGGGACACCCGGCCGCCGCTGATCTTCGTCTACGCCTCGGTGCCGTGGGAGGCCAAGGGCCCGTGCGGCTGACCGGCGCATGGCCGCGACCGGTGCGCGTTTGGCACCTGTGAGGTGTCAAACGCGCACCAGTGGTCCGACGGCCCCGCTCTCAGACCACCAGCCCGTGCCGGACGGTGTTCTCGGTGACGGCCTGGGGGTCGACGAACGACAGCAGGTAGTCGGGCCCGCCGGCCTTGGTGCCGGTCCCCGACAGGCGGTTGCCGCCGAACGGCTGGCGAGCGACCATCGCTCCGGTGATCCCGCGGTTGACGTAGACGTTGCCGGCCGGGAGCGCGTCGACGATCCGGCGGACGGTTCGCGGGTTGCGGCTGAAGACGCCGGCGGTGAGGGCGAAGGGCAGCGCGTCGACCCGGGCCAGCGCAGCGTCCAGGTCGGCGACCCGTTCGACGCTCACCAGCGGGCCGAAGACCTCCTCGTGCAGCAACGCCGCACCGGGCGGCAGGCCAAGCGCCAGCGCCGGGCGCACCCAGCAGCCGTCGGCGATCGCCACGTCCGGCTCGGGCCCGGGTCCGAGCACGAGCTCTCCCCCGTCGTCGCGGACCAGCTGCTGGAAGCGTTCGATCCGCTCCTGTGCCGCTCGCTCGATCACCGCCGGCACGTCGGTCGCGAAGCGCTCGGCCGGCCCGACGACCAGCGTCGACAGGGCCCCGGCCAGCCGCCGCTCGAGCCGCTCGGCCACGTCCGCCTCGACCAGCACCCGCGACGCGGCCGAGCACTTCTGCCCGGCGAACGCGAACGCCGAGTCGAGGATCGCCGGCACCACGTCGTCGAGGTCGGCGTCGGCCGCCACCACGACGCAGTTCTTGCCGCCCATCTCGGCCACGACGCGCTTGAGCTGGCGCTGCCCGGGAACGATCTCGGCGGCCCGCCGCAGGATCTCCAGCCCGACCCCGGCCGAGCCCGTGAACGCGATCGTCGCGACCCGTGGGTGGTCGACCAGGGCGGCGCCCGCCTCCCCCTCTCCGGGAAGCAGCGCCAGCGCGCCGGCCGGGACGCCCGCGCGATGCAGCAGCTCGACCAGCCGCGCCGCGCACGCCGGGCTCTGCTCGGCCGGCTTCAGGACCACCGGGTTGCCGGTCACCAGCGCCGCCGCCGTCATCCCGCACGGGATCGCCAGCGGGAAGTTCCAGGGGGCGATCACGGCACAGACGCCGCGCGCCCGGTAGCGCAGGCTGTTCTGCTCGCCCGGCGGCTGCGGCAGCGGCCCGCCGAGCGCGGCCGACCGCTCGCCGTAGTAGCGCAGGAAGTCGATTGCCTCGCAGACGTCGGCGTCGGCCTGCGCCCACGGCTTCGCGCACTCCCGCACGGCCAGCGCCGCCAGCCCGGCGCGCTCCTCGACCAGCAGCTCCGCCGCCCGCCGCAGGACCGCCGCGCGCTCCGCCATCGGCCGCTCGGCCCAGGCTCGTCCGGCGACCTCGGCGACGGCGACGGCCCGGTCGACCTCGTCCCGTCCGGCGCGCGCGCTGGTGGCGACCGTCCGGGTCTGGTCGCCCGGGTCGAGCGACCGCAGCTCGTCGCCATGGCGCACCTGCCCGTCGATCAGGACCGGGACCCGCAGCGGCAGGCGGGCGTCGAGCGCGGCCAGCGCCGCGGTCAGCCGGGCCCGCTCCGTCGCCAGCCGCAGGTCGAGGACCGGCTGGTTGGCGAAGGTCTCGCCCCCGCTCACGGCGCGCGCACCAGGTCGTCGACCGAGGCCCCATGCGCCTGCCGGTCCAGGAACGAGTCGCTGGCGGTGTTCTCCAACAGCCGTCGCACCAGGTAGGCCATCCCGGCCACCAGATCGCCGACCGGGCAGTAGACCCGCACCCGCAAGCCACGCCGGGCCAGCGCCGTCCGCAGATCCTCCCCCAGGCCCAGCAGCACCTGCAGCTCCAGGTCGCGGCCGTCGCCGCCGCCGTGGCGGTCGTGGGCGATCGCGTGGGCGACCGAGCGCAGGTTGTGGGACGCGATCGCCACCCGCACCGCCGGTCGCGCATCGAGCAGCCGTCGGGTCAGGGCCTCGTAGGCGCGGTCGGTCGCGGCCTGGTCGGGGTGGACCGCCGGCGTCCAGCCGTGCTGGCGGGCGTCGATCACCTCGTGGTCCCAGTAGGCCCCCTTGACCAGCCGCACGAGCAGCGGCGGCTTGCGGCGGCCGGCGGTCACCAGCAGCCGGTCGAGGACCTCGTCGGCATCCCGCAGGTAGGCCTGCAGCACCACCCCGGCCGAGGGCCCGTCGGCGAACTCCGGCTCGGCCAGCAGCTCGAGCGCGGTGCTCAGCACGGCCTCGCGCGAGTCCAGCGACTCGCTGTCCAGGTGCAGGTGCGCGCCGAGCTCCCGCGCCCGTCGCGCGATCGGCCGCAGCCGTCGCTTGGCGTCCTCGCTGACCCGCTCCGGCGCGAACGGATGGCGCTGGGGCGTCAGCGCGCTGAGCTTCACCGACAGGTGCGCGCGCGGCAGCGGCCCGGTCCCGTCGGCGTCCAGCCGCGGCCGTCCCGGCAGCCCGCGGTAGGCGCGGTCGAGCTGCTCCAGGGCGTCCAGGCAGCGTGCCGCGTAGGTGTCCGCTTCGGCGTCGCTGACGGACGCCTCGCCCAGCAGGTCGAGCGCGGTCGCCGCGCCCTCGTCCCAGAGCTTCGCCAGCGAGCGGGTCGCCCCCGCCGCGTCCTCGGCGAGGATGAACTGGCGCGCCATCCGCCGCACCGCCCAGGTCGCCCCGCGACCGACCAGCGGCGCGGTGATCGGCCGCCGGGCCAGCCCGTCGACGGCCGCGAACGGTCCCGGCAGCCGGTCCGCCTCGGCCAGCAGCGCCTCCAGGTGCGCCGCCGCCTCGCGCTGGCTGCGGGCCGCCGGCGCGACGTCGACGAACCGGAACAGCGCCGCCTTCAGCTGCGGGTCGGCCGCGATCCGGTCGATCGCCTGGCGGTCGATCCCGCCACCCAGCCGGTGGTGCGGCAGCGCGTCCGCGAGCTCGTGGCCGATCCGGTGGATCAGCTCCTCGGGGGCGGTGGTGGCGTGGGCGCTCACGGGCGTGCCTCGATCTCCGACGATAGCGCCGGTTCGGCCGGGCCCGCCGATCGTCGGCGGATCCCGGCTCGGCGGGTCGCGATCACGCTGATCGCGACCCGCCGCGGGACGGGACGACGGGAGCCGGATGCCGTCGGCTACGGGCGGCCGAGCCGGACCGCGTTGAGCGCGTTCACGGAGCCGTCGCCGTAGAACGAGTTGTGGTCCGTCGTGCCGGTGCAGCGGGCCGTGTACGACGGCGGCAGGTCCGGATCCGGGTAGGTCAGGACCCCGCCGGGCGGGCACGCCATCGGCACGGCCGAGCGCTCCAGCAGCCGCTCGGTCTTGGCGGCCGGCAGCGTCAGGCCGCCGTTGCGCCGGTCGCGCCTGCCCTTGGCCGCGACCACCAGGGCCGCGACGCCGGCAGCGTGCGGGCTCGCCATCGACGTGCCCTGGATCCACTGGTAGTAGGAGCTGACGCCGCCGTGGGTGTCCTTGACGACCAGCGGCGTCGTCGGGTTGCCGGCCGCGTCGATGTCGACCTTGCCGTCGAGGTCGGTGTCGCCGACCCGTCCGACGCTCTCCGGGTAGGCCGCCAGGATCCGGTTCTCGGGAGCGTTGAACCGCGGGGTGCCGAAGAACTCCCGGCGGTCCCCGCCCGGCGCCGCCAGGTCGGCCTGGTCGAGGCTCCAGTTGGAGTAGTACGCCTTGCGGCCGGTCGGGCCGTAGGAGGTCACGCCGACCACGCCCTCGGTCTCGGTCGGGACCGACAGGCAGCTGTTGTCGATCGTCCGCTCGTAGGCGGCGTCCGGCGGGTAGTCCGGCGAGGTGTCGTCGAACTTGGGGTCGTCGATGTCGGTGTTCTCGTTGCCGAGCGCCGCGACCGGCAGCACGCCCTTGCTGCGGGCGTAGTCGACTGCCCGCTGGACCGCGATGATCGTCGTCCGCTGCTGCGCCTGCGCCTGGGGCGAGTCGGCCGGGTTGGCGGTGCAGTTGTAGAGCCAGGGATCGATGTAGAAGCTCATGTTGACCACGTCGATCCCGTGGTCGCCGGCGTAGGTCAGCGCGTCGACCGTCGGCTGCGTGAAGAAGTAGCCGGAGTCCTGGCCGACCCGCAGGTTGACGATGTCGGCCTTGGGCGCGACGCCGCCGATCCCGAGGCCGTTGATCGGCGACGCGATCGTGCTGGCCACGTGGGTCCCGTGCCCGTCCTCGTCGACGTCGGGCGGGTCCTGGCAGGAGCCGTCGGGATCCTCGGCGCAGGGGCCGTCGATCACCGGGTCGTCGACCGTGAAGTTGCGCGACAGCCCGCGGTCGAAGTTGGGGGCGATGTCGGGATGGCCGCCGTCGACGCCGGTGTCCATGATGCCGACCCGGACGCCGGCGCCCTGGTCGTAGCGGTAGCTCTGCTGGGCGGTGGCGCCGATCGCGGCCATGTCCCACTGCAGCGGGGCCAGCGGATCGATCCCGGTCGCCGGCGGCTGCGGCTTGCGGCGCTGCGCTCCCGCGGCGTCGCGACCGCCGTCGACGCCATGCTCGATCGCGCGGTTGCGCTGCAGGCGCTTGGCGGCCGCCGGGACGCGGCCGATCGCGCGCCGCTCGCTGGCGCCGACGATCGCGACCGCCTTGACGGCACGGGGAGCGAAGCCCTTGGGCCCGCGCACGGCGCCGACCGCGACCGCGCGGTTGTAGCGCACGACGGTGCCACCGGCTCGTCGCACCGCGCGCTCGAAGGACGCGCGGCTGGTGCCGGTCTTCGCGACCACGGTGTACTGCCGGACCGGTGCCTTGGGAGCGGCCGTGGCCGCGGCTGGGACGCCGGCGACGGCGCACGCGGCCGCCACGGCGCCCGCCATCAACGCTCGGGAACGCGTCATCGGGGGAACCTCCTGGTGTGTCGAGCGTCCGGCGCGGGGGATCTCGCCAGATCGCTGGGGCGGCAGGCTCGCATACGCCCTTCGAGCCCGTGCGACCGTTTCGTCCAACATGCCGGACCACTTTTGGTCCGGTTGCACAACCAGCGCCGGGACGGCGGGTTGACCAGCCGGTCAGGAACGTTCGCCGGCGGCCAGCGCCGGCAGCCGACGCGCCGCCGGATCGTCGGCCAGCAGCGCCCAGCGCTCGTGGTCGCGCCACTCGCCGCCGATCCGCAGGTAGCGCGGCGAGAAGCCCTCGCGCTGCAGGCCCAGCCGGCGCGCCAGCGCCAGCGACGGCGCGTTCCCGGGCTGGATGTTGGCCTCGACGCGGTGCAGGCCGTGGCGGCCGAACGCGTCCAGCAGGACCTGGGCGACGCCCTCGGTCAGGTAGCCGCGCCCGGCGTGGGCGGCGACGGCGTTGTACCCCAGGTACGCGCTGCAGAGCGGCCCGTGGACGATCTGGCTGAGATTGACGTAGCCGACCAGCGCGCCGTCCTCGTGGCGGTGCAGCAGGTAGCCGGCGAAGTCCTCGCTGCGGGTCCGCTCGACGTAGGCGGCGAACACCTCGCGGGTGGTCGGCGGCGTGGCCCACGGCTCGTGCAGGTCGAGGCTGGCGCGCATCGCGGCCACGAAGTCGTCCGCGTCGGCCATCCGCGGAGCGCGGATGGCCACGCGGCCGACGGGCTCCGGTTGCGGCTGCCGATGGCGCGCGAGCATCGCGTCCATCGTAGGTCAGCCGGATCGGCGCCGGGTGGCAGCGGACCGCCGACGCCAGCGGACCGGACGCGACGTTCCGGTCGACGAGCGACCGGAACGTCCCGCGCCGATCCCGCCACCCGATGCCGGTGGCGGGATCGCGGAGCGCGCCTCAGAGCGCCTTGAGCTCCTCGGTGATCGCCTCGACCGAGGCCTTGGCGTCGCCGAACAGCATGCTCGTCTTCGGATCGACGAACAGCGGGTTGTCGATGCCGGCGTAGCCCGACGACATCGACCGCTTGAGCACGATCGTCGACTGCGACTCGTCGACGTTGAGGATCGGCATCCCGTAGATCGGGCTGTCGGCCTTGTTGCGCGCGTCGGGGTTGGTGACGTCGTTGGCGCCGATCACGAGCGACACGTCGGTGCGCTTGAACTCGCCGTTGATGTCGTCCATCTCCTTGAGCTGCTCGTAGGGCACGTCGGCCTCGGCCAGCAGCACGTTCATGTGACCCGGCATGCGGCCGGCCACGGGATGGATCGCGTACTTGACCTCGACGCCCTTGGACTCGAGCAGGTTGGCCATCTCCTTGACCGCGTGCTGCGCCTGCGAGACCGCCATCCCGTAGCCGGGGACGATGACGACCAGGCGGGCGTAGGCCATCTGGATCGCCACGTCGGAGGCGCTGGTCGAGCGGACCGTGCCGCCACCGGCGCCGGCCGCGCCGGCCGGGGCGTCGCCGCCCCCGCCCCCGAACCCGCCGGCGATCACCGAGACGATCGTGCGGTTCATGGCGATCGCCATCTGCTGGGTCAGGATCGTGCCGGACGCGCCGACGATCATGCCGGCGACGATCAGCGCCTGGTTGTCGAGCGAGACGCCGGCCGCGGCCGCGGCCAGGCCGGTGAACGCGTTCAGGAGCGAGATCACGACCGGCATGTCGGCGCCGCCGATCGGCAGCACCAGCAGCACGCCGAAGACGCCGGCGGAGATCAGCAGCAGGACCATCAGGCCCTCGCTGGTGGAGCCGGTGGCGATCGCGACGGCCGAGCCGATCGCGACCAGGCCGACCAGCGCCTGGACCGGCAGCTGCAGCGCCTTGAGCGTGATCGGCGCGCCGGAGATCAGCTCCTGGAGCTTGCCGAAGGCGATGTTCGAGCCCCAGAAGGAGACCGAGCCGACGATCGCGCTGAAGAGCGAGAAGACGACGATGTAGGTCGGCGTGACGTCGAAGCCGCCCGAGGTGCGGAACTCGGCCCACGCGATCAGCGCGACCGCGCCGCCGCCGACGCCGTTGAACAGCGCCACCATCTGCGGCATCGCGGTCATCTTGACCTTGCGCGCGGCGGGGACGCCGACGCCGACGCCGATCAGCGAGCCGATGATGATCAGGACCGGGTTGTGGAACGGATCGACGAGCAGCGTCGCGACGACGGCGATCGACATGCCGATCGCGGCGATCCGGTTGCCGCGGACGGCGGTCTTCGGGCCGGTCAGGCCGGAGAGGCCGTAGATGAACAGCGAGAAGGCGACGATGTAGAGGACCGACTTGAAGTTGGCGTCGGTCAGGAACGAGGCGAGCGGGCCGTTCATCACTTGCCGCCCTTCTCGTCGTCGCCCGCGGCCTTCTTCGGCTCGGGCTTGGCCTTGAACATCTCGAGCATCCGGTCGGTGACGACGAAGCCGCCGATCACGTTGATCGCGCCGAAGACCAGCGCGGCGAAGAGGATGATCGTGGTGCCGGTGCCGAGGTCGTCGCCGGTGGCCAGCAGCAGCAGGCCGCCGAGCACGACGATCCCGTGGATCGCGTTGGTGCCCGACATCAGCGGCGTGTGCAGCGTGTTGGGGACCTTCGAGATCACGGCGTAGCCGACGAACCCGCTCAGCACGAGGATCGCGAGGTTGGTGAGCAGCGTGCTGCTGCTCCCCGAGGCGTGCTCGGCGACGCCGAGCACGGTGGTCGAAAGCGCGGACATCAGGCTGCAGCCTCCACGGTCTTCTTGGCGCCCGGATGGACGATCTCGCCGTCGCGCGTGATCGCCGCGCCGGCGATGATCTCGTCGTCCCAGTCGAGCTTCAGCGACGGCTCGCTGGCGCCCTCCGGGGTCTCCAGCATCAGCTCGACGAGCGACTGCACGTTGCGGGCGTACAGCTGCGACGCGTGCTCGGGCATGTCGGACGCCAGGTTCAGCGGCGAGACGATCGTGACGTCGTGCTTGACGACGGTCTGGCCCGGCTCGGTCAGCTCGCAGTTGCCGCCGGTCTCGCCGGCGAGGTCGACGATCACCGAGCCGGGGCGCATGCCCTCGACGGCCTCGGCGGTCACCAGCCGCGGCGCGGGACGCCCCGGGACCAGCGCGGTGGTGATCACCACGTCGAAGCCCTTGGTCGCGTCGGTCAGCGCCTGCTGCTGCTGGTCGCGCTCCTCCTGCGTCAGCTCGCGGGCGTAGCCGCCCTCGCCGGCGGCCTCGATCCCGAGGTCCAGCCAGGTGGCGCCGAGCGACTCGACCTGCTCGGCCGTCTCCGGCCGCACGTCGTAGCCGGTCGTCTTCGCGCCGAGGCGGCGGGCGGTGGCCAGCGCCTGCAGGCCGGCGACGCCGATCCCGAGCACCAGCACCTTCGCCGGCGGGATCGTGCCCGCGGCGGTCATCAGCATCGGGAAGAACCGCGTCGAGTGATCGGCGGCGGTCAGGACCGACTTGTAGCCGGCGACGTTGGACTGCGACGACAGCGCGTCCATCGCCTGCGCGCGGCTGATCCGCGGGATCGCCTCCATCGCGAAGGCGGTCACGCCCTTGTCGCGCAGCAGCGTCGCCGTCTCCGGCGAGGAGAGCGGCGCGAGGAAGCCGATCAGGATCGACTCGCTGCCCAGCCGGGCGACCTCGTCGGCGGTCGGCGGGGCGACCTTGACGACGATGTCAGCGCTCCAGACGTCGGAGCTGAGCGTGGCCCCGGCCTCCTCGAACAGCGCGTCGGGGATCAGCGCATGCTCCCCCGCGCCCGGCTCGACGACGACCTTGACGCCCTTGGCGCCGAGGCGCTTGATGACGTCCGGGACCAGCGCTACCCGACGCTCGTCGGTGGCGGTCTCCTTCGGAATACCCAGCGTCAGGCTCATGGGCCCACCACGCGGGGGCTTCGTGCGGTTCCGTGTGACACAGACGGGCCTCCAGGTTGCTCGGGGACGTGGCCGCGCCACCACCGGCGCGACTCAAGTTCTCCGCCCGCCCGCCCGCCTCGCGCGCGGGCCGCGGGGCCCGGCGCCGACGACCGCGTCGGACAGCGGCGAAGTATGTCGGATCCCGCGGTTGCACGGTCGCCGCATCCATTCCCACAGGCATTCCACTTTGGAATTGCTACTGCCGGTAGGGCGCCTGAGCGCCCCGCGAGACCGCCCACCGGCGGACGCCGCCGGGCCCGCCGACCACGACCTCGTCGACCAGCGCCGGCGGGAACAGGCCGTGTTCCACCACGCCGGGCGTCGCCGCCAGCCAGGCGGAGAGCGCCGCCGGGTCGGCGATCGTGCCCGCCGGCCCGAGGTCGGCGATCACGCCGCCGTCCGGGCTGCGGGGCGCGTCGCGAACGGCGGCGTGGGCCAGCCGCCGCAGCGTCGCGGGCAGACCGAAGTCGAGCAGCTCCAGCGGCACCGGCCCGCTGATCCGCTCGACCAGCTTGTCGTCCGAGACGATCACCACGAACCGCGCCGCGGCGACCGCGACGACCTTCTCGCGCGTGTGGGCCCCGCCCCCGCCCTTGACCAGCCAGGCCTCGTGGTCGACCTGGTCGGCCCCGTCGATCGCCACGTCCAGCCGGTCGAGGGCCGAGAACGGCTCGACCCGCAGGCCGAGCGCCAGGGCCGCCTCCTCGGTCGCCGGCGACGTCGCGACGCAGCGCAGGTCCAGGTTGCGCTCGGCCAGCGCCGGCAGCAGGTGGGCGACCGTCGATCCGGTCCCCAGGCCGACCCGCGCCCCGTGCGGGACGTCGGCCGCGGCGGCTCGGGCGGCGGCCCGCTTGCCCGCCTCGCGCTCCGCCTGATCCGCGCTCACCGGACCATCGTCGCAGCTTCCCGCGGGCGCTCGAGACCGCTCGTCGTGGTGGCGCGTGGCCGCCCGGCCGTCCCTACCATCTCGCCGATGCCGTTCCCGGTCCCCCGACGTCTGCCGCTGGCGCTCTGCGTCCTGGCGGCGCTGGCGGCGCTGCTCGGCCCGCTGGCCGCGGGCTCGCGCGCGGAGGCGCCGGCGGCGCCGATGGCGAAGGGCCTGCAGGACGTGCGGATGGCCTACTCCGACGACCCGGAGCTGCGGGCGGCGTTCTGGCGGGCGGTCGCCCAGGCCAAGGTGACGGTGGTGCGGTCGCTGGTGGTCTGGAACCCCAGCGAGGGCGACGCGATCGCGCCGCGCTACGTCACCGCCGTCCGGCGGGCGGCGATCGAGGGCGAGGCGGTCGGCGCCAGGCTGCTGGTCGGCATCTACTCGCCGATCAACCGCAAGCGGGGCACGCCGATCCGGATCACCGACGCCCTGATCCGCCGCTACGGCAGGTTCGCGACCTCGGTCGCCGAGGCGTTCGCCGACCTGCCGATCGCCGGCTACCTGACCTGGAACGAGCCGAACTTCCGCTCGATGTGGCCGCTGGACCAGGCGCGCCGCTGGGTGACGCTCTCCAACGCCGGCTACGCGGCGTTCAAGAAGGCCGACCCGGGCGTCCCGGTGCTGGTCGGCGAGTTCGCCCCCAACGCGCGGACCTCGAACGCGATGAACCCGGGGCTGTTCCTGCGCAAGGCGCTCTGCGTCGACTCGCGGTTCCGGTCGCTGCGGGCCACGCGCTCGTGCCGGACGCGGCTGCGCGCCGACGGGATCACGCTCCACACCCACGACTTCCAGAAGCCGCCGACCCAGACCCGCGCGAACCGGGACGCGTGGACGATGGGCAACCTGCGCAGCGCGCTCTCGCAGCTGCGCTCGCTGGCGGCGGCCAAGCGGATCAGCCGGACCGCGTCGCGCAACGTCCACATCACCGAGTTCGCCTACCGGACGGCCGGCAGCAGCAGGACGCCGATCGCGCGCGCGGCGCAGTACCTCGATCAGGCGTGGCGGTTCGCGCGCCGCGAGGGGATCCGCAGCTTCACGTGGTACCAGCTGCGTGACCCGGGCGCCGGGAACGAGTGGCAATCCGGTCTGCAGACGCACGCCGGACTGTCGCGAGCGACCTGGCGTACCTTCCTCGGGCTGCGATGAGCCGGTCGAGCGCGGCGACCAGCTCGGCGCTGTCGACGGGACCGCCGTCGCGCCGCACGGCCGCCGGGCGCAGGCCGCCGACCAGCGCGGCCTGGAGCCGGTCGAGGAACGTCTCCTCGGCCAGGTCCTCGACGCCCAGGCGGGCCGTGTGGTCGGTCCGCTGCTGGACGTCGAGCAGCCGGTAACCCGCGGCCCGCAGCCGAACCGCGGCCGACAGGACGGCGGCGCTGCCCGCGTCGGCGGCGACGTGGAACATCGACTCGAGGGTGTGGGCACGGCCGAGGGCGACGCCGAAGGTGCCGCCGACCAGCTCGTCGCCGGACCAGACCTCGAAGCTGCGGGCGTGGCCCCAGCGGTGCAGCGCGCGGTAGGCGGCCGCCAGGCGCGGCGTCAGCCAGACCTCGCCGGGATCGAGGCCGGGACGCTGGGCGCAGCGGTCGACGACCTCGCCGAACGCCCGGTCGACGGTCAGGCGGTACTCGTGGCGCGGGAGCGTGCGGCGCAGCGTCCGCGGCAGCCGGATCGCGTCGAGATCGAGGATCGCGCGCGGATCGGCCCGGTAGGCGGCGACGCGGAAGCGGCCGTCCTCGTCGCGGGTGTCCATCGGGAAGGCACCCTGCTCGTACACGAACAGCATTCCGGGGGGATCGAGGATCCACCCGCCGTCGTCGGTATGGGGGCCGCGCGCGCTCTCCACCTAGCGCCACCGTAGCGAACCGGAGCGCCCTCGGTGACACCGATCGACAGTCCGTCAGCCAGGCGTCCGCCGAGGACTGCCCGGACCGCGCGCCGGACGCAGTGTCCGGGGCGCTTCGGGACGCTGGCCCGGACCGCCGATCGACGGCGGGACGACCCGGGGATCGGCGGAGGCCGGGAGTCAGCCGGCGGCCGGCGCGCGGTCGACGAAGAGCGTCTGGGTGGCGGTGCCGAAGCGGCCCGCCTGGTCGTGCAGCTCGGTGGTCGTGAGCCCGGTCCCGGCGCGGTCGAGCTCGGTCCGCGGGCGCAGGCCGATCCACTCCCCCGCCGGGTCGCGGTGCAGCGAGACGTTGAGGTCGCAGTTGACGAACAGGTACTCGCCGAACGAGACCGGGTGGGCGAGGCCGTTGCCGAAGTCCGAGGCGGTGGCGGCACGCTGGATCGGCGTCGGCTGCTCGCCGGGGACGACCGGCAGCCGCAGCCGGAACCAGGCGATCGCCGTCGATCCGAGGGCGTCGAAGCCACCCTCGACCTGGCGGATCTCGATCGCGGTCGGGTGGAATCCGAGCGTGCCCTCGGGGACGAAGCGATCGGTCAGCTCGGGCGCGCCCTCGGGCGGCGGCAGCTCGGGCCACGGGCCGGAGACGGTGGCGGGCAGCTCGACCTGGCCGCGGCGCAGCAGGATGCCGCGGGCCTCCATCGCGACGCGGCCGCCGGCGAGCAGCTCGGCGGTCACGATCTGCTGGCGCCGGCCGGGCTTGCGCAGGCGGGCCCGGATCTCGATCGGGCCGAGCGGAACGGGCCCGTAGAAGGTGTAGGAGAGGGCGCTGATCCGGACCTCGTCGCCGACCGCCGCGCGCTCGATCGCGCGGGCCAGCAGCGCGGCCGGGGCGCCGCCGTGGGAGCTGCGCGGGTCCCACGGTCCGCGGGCGGCACCGGTCAGGAGCAGCTGCTCGACGTGGTCGGCGACGGCCGAGGAACCGTCGCGGGCGGGGCCGTCGGCGGTCCTGGAGTCGGCGGCCGGGTCCGGCTCCGGGAGGCGCGGCAGGGCGATCGCCTCGGGGACCGGCTCGGGCGTGGCGGGGCGCTCGTCGCCGGGGGTGGTCGGGATCGGGGGGTTGCTGCTCATGCTCGGGCCTCGGCCTGCTCGGCGACCTCGGCGATGACCTCGGAGAGCTGCCCGCCGCGCCACGCGATCGGGGACTGGCCCTCGTCCTCGACCAGTAGCCGGGCGCCGGGGATGGCGTCGGCGTAGCGGCGGGCGACGGCGAGCGGATGGCCGGCGTCGGCCTCGTCGCGGCTGCCGACGACCGTGGTCGGGACGCTGATCGCCTGCAGCTGGGCGAGGTCGTCGAGGGGGGCGCTGCGCGGGACGGCGCGCAGGGCGTCGGCGACCGCCTCGGGGTGCTCGTGGACGGCCAGGCGCTGCGCGGTGACCTTGCGGACCGTGTCGCGCCAGGCCTCGGGGACGTCGTCGAAGCGGTAGGCGGCGACGAAGCCCTCGGCGCCGCCCGAGGCCATCCCGTCGGCCAGCCGGTCCCAGCGGGCGAGGGCGCGCGGGTCGGACTCGTTGCCGGGGACGAAGGCCGGCGTGGCGAGCACGAGCCCGGCGACGCGGTCGGGGTGCTCGAGCGCGGCCCGCATCGCCGTGTGCGCCCCCATCGACGCGCCGGCCAGGACCGCGCGCTCGATCCCCTGCTGGTCCAGGACGTCGATCAGGTCCCCGACCAGCAGCTCGTAGCCGTAGTCCCGTGGGTTCGGAGCGGGATCCGAGGCCCCGTGCCCACGCGCGTCGTAGGCCACGACCCGGTGCCCGCTCCGCTCCAGGCGCTTGCTGCCCATGACGACGTAGCGGTGGCTTGCGGTCAGCCCGTGCAGCAGGACGACCGGCCGTCCCTCGCCCGCGACCTCGACGTGCAGGTGCATTGCCCATGTCCTAGCAGGCGGGTGGTCGTCGTGCGGGATGGTGGGGTCTTTGGGAGGGGGCCGGCGAGCCCGCTCAGCGCGCCGATTCCAGCGGCAGCGTCAGCTGCGCGCCGGGCCCGTCGATCAGCTCGAGGCCGGCGGCGCGAACGCCGAGCAGGCGGACGGGCTGGGCGGGGGCGTATTCGAGCAGCATCGCGACCGCGATCTCGGCGAGGACCTCGGGGTCGTCGATCGCCGTCGGGAGGGTCCGGGAGCGGGTGACGGTGGTGAAGTCGGCCAGGCGGACCTTGATCCCGACCGTCCTCCCCCGCCGCCCCTGGCGCTCGAGCGCCTCGCCGAGCGCGATCGCCAGCCGGCGCAGCTCGCGCTCGAGGTCCTCGATCTCGTCGAGGTCGATCGAGAAGGTGGTCTCGCGGCTCTCCGACACCGGCTCGCGGACGGCCACGACCGGATCGCGATCGTCGAACCGGCAGCGCCGCCACAGCCACGGCCCCGTCCGCGGCCCGTACCACTCGCTCAGCTGCGGCTCGTCGAGTCGCGACAGCGCCCGGATCGTGCCGACGCCGCGGCGCTCAAGGTCGAGCGCGGTCTTGGGCCCGATCCCCGGCAGCAGCCCCGGGGACTCCCCCGCCCACCGCCGCCAGGCGTCGCGCCGGTCCAGGACCACGAAGCCGCGCGGCTTCTCGGCGTCCGACGCGAGCTTGGCCACCAGCTTGTTCGGCCCGATCCCGACCGAGACGTCGAGCGAGGTCTCGGCCTTGACCCGGGTCACCAGCCGCCGCATCGCGGCCCGCGGCGCCAGCATCCCGGTCAGGTCGACGTAGGCCTCGTCGAGGCTCATCTGCTGGACCACCTCGACCTCGTCGCGGATGATCGCCATCACCCCCTGCGACGCCTCGCGGTAGGCGTCCAGGTCGGGCGGCACGAGGATCGCGTCCGGGCAGCGGCGGCGCGCCGTCACCAGCGGCA
Source organism: Patulibacter medicamentivorans (assembly GCF_000240225.1). Lineage (GTDB taxonomy): Bacteria > Actinomycetota > Thermoleophilia > Solirubrobacterales > Solirubrobacteraceae > Patulibacter > Patulibacter medicamentivorans. Next base: position 685 of record NZ_AGUD01000252.1, on the reverse strand, counting down.
TCGCCGACCCGACGCCGTGCTTGCGGGCCTCGTAGGTCGCGGTCGTGACCACCGATCGCGGCCCGTCGTGGGCGACGATCACCGGCTTGCCGCGCAGCTCCGGCCGTCGCAGCAGCTCGACGGCGGCGAAGAACGCGTCGCAGTCGACGTGCCCGACGCAGCGCTCGGGGCCGGCGTCGGCCGGCGGCTCCGGCGGCGCGGCCGGGGTGGCGGGGGCGGCACCGTTCGCCGTGCCGTCCTCGGACGACCCGGCGGAGGAGCGCTCTGGGGAACCGTCGGGCACCACCTGCGGAGGGTACGCCGCCCGGCGGCGCGAACACCTGTTCGTGCGAGGCGGGGGTGGCTGGGGCGGGACGGTCGCGCCCCTACCGCCCGGCGGATCGTCGTCTCACGGCGCACCGGCCGCGAGACGGCGAGATGACGGCTCCGCGACGCCTCGTCGTCGTCTCACCTCCGGCGTTCCCCGAGACGACGATTCAAGGTCGTGCCTGCCGCGAACCGAGGAGCCTTCAGGCGGCGCGGCAGCAAGGCGGACGCCGGCCAGCGCCGGCGAGGTCCCACGATCGACCCCGGCATTCGGGGTCGATCGTGGGACCTCGCGACCTCGCCCGCCGCCCGCCGCGGGTGGATGCCTGGTGCTCGTGGACCGAGGAGGTCGCCGCCGGGAAGCGAGAGCCGTGCGCCA
>NZ_AGUD01000253.1 GCF_000240225.1 Patulibacter medicamentivorans | reverse complement strand
CCGAGCGGCGGCGATCGGGGCGGGGGTCGCGGCGACGCGCGATCGCGGTCCGGATCGGGACCGCCGGCGACGTCCCCCCAGCCGTGGCGGCGGGGCCGCTCGGGGGGCCCTTCGGGAGGGCCACGCTCGGACGGCCGCTCCCGTGCGGCGTCAGGCGCCGATGGACCGTCGTCGGGGCCGGGGCGCGAGGGTGGCGACCGCGGTCGCGGGCATGGCCGCCGCGATCGCTGAAGAGTGTCAACGCGCCAACTTCGCGAGATCGATCCTGATTCCGCGGTCGCTCGACCGTTGTAGCTCCCGTCGGGTCGTCGCTTCGGCGGCGACCCCGGCACCCACGTGGGTTGCCGGTCGGCCACGACATCCGTGGTCCCATCCGATGGAAGGTCGGGCGGCAGGTCACGGGGCGGCACCGACGCGGCGGGCGGCACACCGCCGCGTCGGTGCCGCCATCCCCCCCGGACCCCCGGGAACGGGGCCTGGCCGTCCCCCCGCGACCGGGCCCCGACCGGGGACTCCGTCGTTGCGGGGCGAACGCTCGACGGCTCGCCGCGCGCTGGGTACGCTCCCGGGGCCGCGAGCGCCGTTCGGCCCCCGCCGGGCGCGCCGTCGCGGCCGCCTCGCATGGCCGATCCGACCTCTCTCACCGACGACGCCGAGACGGCGGCGACCGACGCGACCCCGCACCGGCTGGCGGTGCCCGCCGATGCCGCCCTCGGAGTGCTCGGGCAGCTGGCCGACGCCGCGACCGCCGTCGGGCGGACCGCGCTGGCGCCGGCCCGCGCCGCTCGGATGCTGCCGGCCGCCGGCCGCCGCGGACGCCGACGGCCCCCGGCCGTCGATCTGGACGATCGCGACAGCTACCTGCTGCGCGACCTGATGCCGATCGCGTGGATCGTCTCGAGCCTCTGGTTCCGGGCCGACGTCCGCGGGCTCCACCACATCCCGCACGACCGGCCCGTGCTGCTGGTCGGCAACCACGCGGGCGGCAACCTGACCCCCGACAGCCTCGTCTTCGTGCTGGCGTTCGCGAGCCACTTCGGGCCGGAGCGGCCGCTGCACGTGCTGGTCGCCGACCGCGTCGCCGCGTCGCCGGGGCTCGGGTTCCTGCGCCGGCTCGGGATGCTGCCGGGCAACGCCGAGGCGGTCCGGACGGCGCTCGCCGCCGGGGCCTGCGTGCTCACCCATCCGGCGATCGGCGACGACGCGCGCGCGGTCGACGCCGCCTGCTGCGCCGAGGGCTACGTGCGCCTGGCGCTCGACGCCGGGGTCGAGATCGTTCCCGTGGTCTCGATCGGCGGGCAGGGCACCGCGCTGATCCCGGCCCGCGGCCGAGGGCTCGCGCGCGCGCTCGGAGGCGACCGGCTGGCACGCCTGCTGCCGTGGTCGCCGGGCGTGCCACGCGCGCTCGGCGTGCTCGATCGCCTGCCGCTGCCCAACCGGCTCGCGGTCCAGCTGCTGCCCCCGATCGATCCGGTCGCCCGGTTCGGGCCCGATCCCGATCCGCAGGTGGTGCACGCGCACGTGTCGGCGACGATGGACGAGATGCTCCACGAGTTGCGACGTCGGCGACGGCTCTCGGTGCTGCGCTGATGCGGGTCACCGAGCGCATCGACCTGCCGGTCGACCCCGACCGGGCGTGGCGGGCGGCGATCGATCCGCGGGTGATCCGGCGGACGATGCCCGGGCTCGAGGTCTTCGAGGTCCTCGGCGGCGGCCCGCTGCGGCGCGGCACCCGGCTCCGGACCGTCCTCCGCGTGGGTGCCGCGGAGCTCGGCAGCGAGCTCGAGGTGACCGAGCTGGTCGAGGGACGCGACATCGTCGCCACCGGCGTCACCGGCATCGACCTCCACGTCGGGATCCGGGTCCGGCCGCACGACGACGGCGCCCGGATCGTGATCCGGCTGGGCTACAACCCGCCCGGCGGCGTCCCGGGCGCGCTGGCCGGCGTGATCGCGCTGCCCGAGATGCGCCGTCGGACGCGCGAGATGCTGCGGGCGCTCGGCCGCCAGCTGCTCGACGAGCCGGAGCCGCGACGGCTGCCGAACCCGCTGCGGGTGGCCAGCACGACCGCGCGCTCGGCCCACGTCTTCGCCCGCGCGGGCGTCTTCCGGCCGATGCGTCCGGACAAGTACCTGACGATCGCGCGCCAACTCGGTCGCTGGGGAGCGACGCCTGCCGGCGCCTACTCCGCGGCCGCCGTGCGCGACCCGCAGCGGCTGGCGATCGTCGACGGCGAGCGGGCGCTGACCTACGCCGAGCTCGACGCCCGCTCGACGGCCCTGGCGGTGGCGCTGCGCGATCGCGGCGTCGGCGAGGGGCACCGCGTGGCCCTCGCCGCGCGCAACCACCGCGGCTTCGTCGAGGCGCTGATCGCGGTCAGCAAGGCCGGTGCCGACGCGCTGCTGATGAACACCGGCCTGGCCGCGCCGCAGGTGCGGGCGGTGATGGACCGCGAGCGCCCGACCGCGGTGATCTGCGACGCCGACCTGCTCGAGCTGATCGACGAGGCGCGCGGCGCGACGCCGGCGACGCTGACGCGCGTCGTGTCGGCGTGGGACGACGACCACCGCCCGCGCAGCGGCGTCCGCTCGATCGACGAGCTGATCGTCGAGGGCGCCGGGCGCGGCCTGCGCTACCCGGGCGCTCCCGGGCGGGTCGTGCTGCTGACCTCGGGCACGACCGGGCCGCCGAAGGGCAGCCGCCGCAGCCGGATCCCGGTCGACGCGCCGGTCGCGCTGCTGGACCGGCTGCCCTACCGCGACGGCAGCACCTTCCTGGTCGCTCCGCCGCTGTTCCACGCCTGGGGCTACGTCAACCTGCTGATGGCGCTGCTGCTTGGATCGACCGTCGTCCTCCAACGCGAGTTCGACCCCGAGGAGGCGCTGCGCGGGATCGCTCGCCACGGCGTCGACGTGCTGATCGCGGTGCCGGTGATGCTGCAGCGGATCCTCGACCTCGACCCCGAGCTGCGGGCGACCTACGACCTCTCGAGCCTGACGACGGTCGCCAGCTCCGGCTCGGCGCTGAAGGGCAACCTGGCGCTGCGCTGGATGGACGCGTTCGGGGACGGCCTCCACAACCTCTACGGCTCGACCGAGGTCGGCTGGGCCGCGATCGCCGATCCGGAGGACCTGCGCTCGGCCCCCGGGACCGCCGGCCGGATCCCGCTCGGCGCCACCGTCCGGATCTACGACGACGCCGACGTGCCGCTGCCGACCCACCGCCCGGGGCGGATCCACGTCGGTGGCGCGAACGTCAACGACCGCTACACCGACGGCACGCGGCTGACGCGCGTCGACGGCCTGACCGAGACCGGCGACGTCGGCTACCTGGACGACCTGGGACGGCTGTTCGTCCTCGGGCGCGAGGACGACATGATCGTCTCGGCCGGGGAGAACGTCTATCCGCGCGGGATCGAGGACCTGCTGATCGACCACCCCGAGATCGACGAGGTGGCGGCGGTCGGCGTCGCGGACGCCGAGCTGGGCCAGCGGCTGGCGGTTCACGTCGTGCTCCACGAGGGGTCGACGCTCGACGCCGACGGCGTCCGTGCCTACGTCGGCGCCCAGCGCGCCCGCGTCGACGTGCCGCGCGACGTCCACTTCCACGACGCGCTGCCGCGTGGGGCCACCGGCAAGATCCTGCGGCGCGAGCTGGCGGCGGCCTCGGCGGAGGGCTGATCAGGCCGGCGGGGCGTCGTCGAGCGGGGTCTCGGCGTCCGGCTCTCCATCGAAGTAGGTCAGCGCCGAGATCGGCAGGAAGACGCCGGGCCGGACGGCGATCTTGCCGCTGTCGGGGTAGACGCAGACGTCGCCCGGGACCCGGTCGCCCATCGTCACGTACTCGATCCCCTCGGGGCCGACCTCGATCCGGTGGCCGACGCCGGGCTTCGGCGGTCGCAGCAGGAACGACCCCGGCCGCAGCGGATGGCGCGCGTCGCCGATCCGGGCGACGCCCCCGCCGCGCAGGACGTAGAAGCACTCCTCGGCCATCGTGTGCCAGTGCAGGGGCGTGTTGATGCTGTGCGGCGGCAGCTCGTCGGTGGCCAGGACCAGGCGCTGGGCGCCAGCCGCGCCGCCACCGTCGCGGGTCGCCCAGCGGAAGCGCCCCTGGCCGCCGGTCTCCAGCGGGCAGTCCGCGAGGGCGACGATGCTCGACGGCCGCTCGTCGCTCGCCGCCGGCACCTCCAGCGGCCCGGCCTCGGCGTCGGCCTGGAACGGGTGCGGGCCGTCGGCGGGCGACCAGCGCGGGCCGAGCCAGAACTGCCTGGTCCGCGGCAGGTAGGTGATGCCGGTGCGCGAGCCCTCGGCCAGGACCAGCACCCGCAGCCCGTCGGGGCCGGCGATCAGCGTATGGGCGGGCCCGCCGGTCAGGTGCACCAGCACGTCGCCGGCCCGCACCGGGTAGGCGTGGACGTCGTGGCGGCCGGTCGACTGCCAGCTGAGGCCGTCGCCCTCGAGCACGAGGAAGATCTCCTCCTCGTCGGCGTGGCTGTGGGGCGGCGTCGAGCGCTTGCCCGGCGCGATCTCGATGATCGCCACGCCGAGCCGGTGGGCGCCGGCGGCGGCCCCCAGCCGTCGCCGGCGCGCCTGCAGCTCGCCGACCTCCCAGCCGTTCTCGGGGACGTCGTCGACGTGGATCGGCGGGTCGTGGGGGCCGGCGAGCGTCATCGGGGCTCCGGTCGGTCGGTGGGCGGGGACGCGATCGCGTCGAGGTGGGCGACGTTCGCGCGGTCGTCGGCCTCGTCGCTGGGCGGCGTCGCGAACCAGGCGTCGAGGATCTCGTCCAGCAGCGCCGGGGAGACGCCCCGGAGGCTGAGGGCGAGGACGTTGGCGTCGTTCCAGCGACGGGCGCCGGCGGCCGTCGCCGCGTCGCCGCAGAGCGCCGCCCGGATCCCCGGGACCTTGTTGGCCGCGATCGACGCGCCGGTGCCGGTCCAGCAGGCGACCAGCGCCTGGTCGGCGCGGCCCTCGGCGACGTCCCGCGCGGCCGCCTCCGAGGCCCAGGCCCAGTCGTCCCGCTCGTCCGGGGACAGCGCCCCGTGGACGGCGACGACCTGGTGGCCGCGCTCGCGGAGCGCGTCGGCGAGGCTGCCGGCGACGCCGTCGAGCGCGTCCGACGAGACGGCGATCCGCATCGCGAGCGACCCTATCGCGGGGGTCCGCGGCAGCGCGACCGATACCCTCGATCGGTGTCCGAGCCCAGCACAGCGGCGGTCGCGGCGTTCGATCCGGCGGCGTTCGAGGCGTTCCGCTTCGTGGCGGTCGAGATCGACGAGGCGGCGGCCGCGGTCACGCTCCGCTACGCGCTCGACGACGCCGTCGCGTTCGCCGAGACCGTCCGCTTCGAGGGCGTCGCCTGGCCGGCCGATCCGGCCCGTCGCGAGGCGCTGCGGCGGCTGGCCGGGCTGCTGCACCTGCTGGCGGGCGTCTCGTACTACAAGACCGCGGCACCGCCGGCGATGGTCGTCGAGCCGGCGGCGGGGTGGACCGGCGGCGGGCTCTCGCCGCGGCTGCGGGCGCTGCTGCAGGACGTCTACACGCTCGGGCTGGGCGAGTTCGCCTACACCAACCAGCTCGACGTCCGCGAGCGGGTGGCGTTCCCGGTCGCCGGCGACGAAGCCGCCGTCGACGCGGTCGCGCTGCCCGTCAGCGGCCGGACGCTGGTCCCGATCGGCGGCGGCAAGGACTCGGTCGTCGCGCTCGAGCTGATCGAGCGGGCCGGGCGCGACGCGGTCTGCTTCTCGGTCGGCCGGGCGACGCCGATCGTGCGCTGCGTCGAGGCCTCCGGGCGACCCCACGCCGTCGCTCTGCGCTCGCTGTCGCCGAACATCGGCGAGCTCAACGCGGCGGGGGCGCTCAACGGCCACGTCCCCGTGACCGCGGTCGTCTCGACGATCGCGCTGATGACCGCGGTCCTGCACGGAGCCGACGCCGTGGCGATGGCCAACGAGCGCTCGGCGTCGGAGGGCAACCTGGTCTGGAACGGCCTCGAGGTCAATCACCAGTGGAGCAAGGGCGTCGCCTTCGAGCGCGCGTTCCGCGAGCTGCTGGAGACCGAGGTCGCGACCGGGCTCGACTACCGCTCGGTGCTGCGCCCGGCCAGCGAGCTGGCGATCGCGCGGGCCTTCAGCCGGCTGGAGCGCTACCACCCGCACTTCACCTCCTGCAACGCGGTCTTCCGGCTGGACCCGGCCCGGCGGCGGTCGAACTGGTGCGGGAACTGCCCGAAGTGCCGGTTCGTCTACCTGGCCCTCGCCCCGTGGCTGGAGCCGCCGGCGCTGCGGGCGATCTTCGGGGTCGACATGCTCGACGACCTCGAGCAGTACGACGGCTTCAGCGACCTGGCCGGCTTGCGCGAGCACAAGCCGTTCGAGTGCGTCGGCGAGGAGGCCGAGTCGCTGGCGGCGATGCGGCTGATCGCCGGTGGGCCGGACGGCGAGCCGGTCGCGGGCCAGGAGGCGGTCTCCGGCGCCCGCTCCGGGCGCAGCCCGTGGGCCGACCACGCCGTGGTCCGGCGGCTGCGGGAGGAGCACCTCTCCGGGCTCGGCGCCGACCCCGCGCAGGCCGTGGCGCTGCTGGCGCCGTTCCTGCTCGACGAGCGGCTGCCGCTGCCGGCCGACCTGGCGCCGGTCGCGGAGGCGGTCCTCGGCGCCTGAGGCGGCGGGCTGGCGGGCGCCGCGTGACGTCGCGGTCGCTGGGCGGCCGGAACGTCACATCGACCGACCGGGCCGGTCGGTCGACGGCGGGGCGAACGGACGTTCGATCCGGGCGGCTTGCGATGATCGGCGGGATGGTGGTTCGCTCGACGTCCTCCGCCGAGCCGGCGCCCGCGGCCGACGCGGTCCTCTCCACCGCCCAGGCCCGGCGGATCGCCCTGGCCGCCCAGGGCTTCGCGGATCGCCACCACGCGCGGCCGCCGGCGCGCGTGACGATGGCGCACCTCCAGCGCGTGATCGACCGCATCGGCCTGCTCCAGATCGACTCGGTCAACGTCCTCACGCGGGCGCACCACCTGCCGCTCTTCAGCCGGATCGGGCCCTACGACCTGGGCCTGCTCGATCGCGCCGCCGGTCGCCGGCCGCGGCGGCTGGTCGAGTACTGGGCCCACGAGGCGTCGTTCGTGCCGCCGGAGACCCATCGCCTGCTGCGGTGGCGGATGGAGCGGGTGCAGGACGAGGCATGGGGCGGGATCCGTCGCGCCGGCCAGCTGACCGAGCTGGTCGCCGCGGTCGAGGCCGAGATCGCCGACCACGGGCCCCTGACCGCGGTCGAGCTGGAGCGGCGGCTGGCGGCGGACCACCAGGTCAGCCGGCGCGAGAGCAACGGCTACGGCTGGAACTGGTCGCAGGCCAAGCGCGTGCTCGAGTACCTGTTCTTCTGCGGACGGGTGACCTCGGCCGGGCGCACGGCGCAGTTCGAGCGCCGCTACGACCTGCCCGAGCGAGTGCTGCCACCCGCGGTGGCGCAGGCGCCGACCCCCGACCCGGCCGACGCGATGCGGGAGCTGGTCCGGATCGCCGCCCGCGCCCACGGCGTCGCGACCGAGCAGTGCCTGCGCGACTACTTCCGGCTGCGCCCGGCGCAGGCGCGCCCGGCGATCGCCGAGCTGGTCGACGCGGGCGAGCTGCAGCCCGTCCGGGTCCAGGGCTGGTCGCGGCCGGCCTACCTGCACGTCGACGCGCGGCGACCGCGGCGGGTCGCCGCTCGCGCGCTGCTGGTCCCGTTCGATCCCCTGATCTTCGAGCGGACCCGGACCGAGGCCCTGTTCGACTTCCGCTACCGGATCGAGATCTACGTCCCGCGGGAGAAGCGCGTCCACGGCTACTACGTGCTGCCGTTCCTGCTCGGCGAGCGGCTGGTGGCGCGGGTCGACCTCAAGGCCGACCGCGGCGACGGCCTGCTGCGCGTCCAGGCCGCTCACGGCGAGCGCGACCTGCCCGGATGGGACGAGCGGCAGGTCGCCGACGAGCTGGCGGCGGAGCTGCGGTCGATGGCCGGCTGGCTCGGGCTCGACGGCGTCGCCGTCGCCGATCGCGGCGACCTCGCGGCGGCGCTGGCCGTGGCGGTCGCCGGGTAGCACCGACCGGGCGGGAGCGCTGGTACCAGGCGCCAGAACGGGCGCGCGCCCGCGCCCGACTCCCCGGGACTGTCCGCCGCGGCGCTACGGTGCTCGCCGTGGCGCCGTTCGACGTGCATCGGCTGCGGGGAGGCCGTTCACGGCCCGCCGCGGCGTGCCGCGACGCCGATGCCGGGCGCGGAGGCCACGGCGGATGAGCGCCCGGCCCCACCGCCTCGATCCCGACCGGGTCGTCGAGCACCTGCCGCGCCTGTACCGGGCGGCGCGGGCCTGGACCGGATCGCGCGAGCAGGCCGAGGACCTGGTGCAGGAGACCTGCGCGCAGCTGCTGGCCCGTCCCCGCCTGGTCCGCGGCGACGACCTCGGCTACCTGCTGCGGGCCCTCCGCAACACGATGATCAGCGGTCACCGCAGCAGCCTGCGGCGGCCGCAGACCGCGCTGCTGCCGGACGACCTGCCGGCGTCGGACCGGCTGGGCGACCCGGTCGCGGCGCTGGCCGGTCACGAGCTGCGGCGGGCGATCGCCGCCCTCCCGGAGGCGTTCCGGGACGCGTTCGTGGCGGTCGACGTGGTCGGGCTCTCCTACGACGAGGCCGGACGGCTGCTGGAGGTCTCGGCCGGCACCGTCGCCAGCCGGCTGTCACGGGCCCGCGACCGGCTGGCGCGCGAGCTGGACGGGACGTCCGACGATCCGGGCGAGCGGCGCGCCGAGTGACCCGGCGTCAGTAGACGAGCGATCCGCCGTCGCGCCACGAGGCCAGGCGCAGCAGCTCGGCCGGAGCGGCGTCTCCGGCGAGCACGCAGGTGCGGCCGGCGCGGCGCCAGGTGACCGTCGCCTGCCCGTCGACCCGCAGGCCGCGGTAGACGACGCCGCGCCGGACGCTGCGGGTCGCGGTCGCGGGCTCGTCGAGCGCGGACTCGTCGACGATCGCGTAGCCGATCCGCTGGCCGCCGCGGCGGTACTCGACGGTCGTCACGTCGCGGCCGTCGACGGTGGTCCGCCGCACCCCGCTGGCCCGCCACCCGAGCCGGCGCCAGTCGGGGAAGGTGATCTCGCCGACCTGGACGTCGAGCAGCGTCCCGCCGGGCAGGGCGGCGGGCGCGGGGCCGGGGAGGTCGCGGACCGCGATCCGGGCGACGTCGGCGACGGCCGGGGCGGGGTCCGAGCCGCCGACCGCCAGCACCACGACGAGCAGCGCCGCGACGGCCCCGGCGGCCGCGCCGAGCGGGA